>QWPB01000124.1 GCA_003671275.1 Planctomycetota bacterium
CACTGCGAGGGGTCATTTTCCCCGGGCGAACGGTGTTTCATGTCGATCGAATTCCGTCAACGATTCCTTGCCGGTGACCGGCTGTATGGAACGATGCTGGTAGGGTGGACCAGACATCACTTGGGATGTCTGGTGACGACGGGAGGCTGGGGCGGGAAGCGATGGGACTTCACACGATACGTGATTTTCCAGCACACTTTCAGCCATCCGACACCTCACAGGCCTCTGCTTCTGCCCCCTCAAAGCTGGGGCCAAGAAACGCTCGGTACGGTCGCGACTTGGCTGCGAGAGAACATAGTCAGATCACGCCAGTCCTGAGACGCCCCAGCCACGCCCGCCGGTTTGGGACTGCATATCCCCGAAGCTCCGCTTCGTCGCCGGAGGAGAGGATTCAGTCACTTGAGGAACCGTGAGATGCCTGCAACTCGGCACACGAGGTATCGGACAATCCGCGTCACGCGGCGAAGCAGAGCTTCGAGAATAGGCGTTCCCAAGCCGGAGCTTGGGAACGAGTTTCAAAGAAACCTTGCAAGTCTCCCGCGATCGAGTTCGGTAAGATACGCGATGAATGACAGCGGTAAACCGTGCTCATCTAGCAATGCCCTAAGTTCAGTCGGAGTCATTCAAGGCCCTTTAGAGAGTAAACTTCTACTTGCCGGTGTGCACGCTCACGCCCCCATCAGGCCTCGGAACCTTCCAAACAGGTAGTGGCTATCATGCGGCCCCGCGCTCGACTCGGGGTGGTACTGCACGCTGAAGGCCGGGAAGGCCTTGCTGGCGATTCCTTCGACGGTCTGGTCGTTGAGGTTGATGTGGGTCACTTCCACGTCGCTGGGCAGCGTTTCGGGCTGGAGGGCGAAGCCGTGGTTCTGGCTGGTGATTTCGACTTTGCCGCTGGTCTTGTCCAGGACCGGCTGGTTCGCGCCGCGGTGGCCGAACTTCAGCTTGTAGATCTCGCCGCCCAGGGCCAGGCCCAGCAGCTGGTGGCCCAGGCAGATGCCGAAGATTGGCTTCTTGCCGAGCAGTCCCTTGATCGTGTCGACGGCGTAGGTCAGCGGGCGCGGGTCGCCGGGGCCGTTGGACAGGAACACTCCGTCCGGGTTCAAGGCCAGGACTTCGCTCGCGCTGATCGTGCCGGGGACGACGGTGACGCGGCAGCCCATCTGCTTGAGGTGGCGGGGAATGTTCCACTTCATGCCGTAGTCGATCGCCACGACGTGCGGCTCGGTCCCGGCTGCGACCTTGGCGGGGAGCGGAGAGAGCTCGGTGGCTAGCTGATGCAGGGCGGTGCCCCAGTCGCCAGCCTTCTCGGGCATCACTTCTTTCACCAGGTCGCGGCCGATCAGGTCGGGTGAACGCTGGGCCTTGGCAATCAGCGAGGCATCATCCAGGTCGACCGTCGAGATCACGCCGGTCATGGCTCCCTTGACCCGCAGCTTGCGCACGAGGGCCCGCGTGTCGATTCCCTCGATCCCGACGACGTTGTTCCGCTTGAGATAGTCGCCCAGCGACTCGGTCGAGCGGTAGTTGCTGGGCTCGTGGCACAGCTCGCGAACGATGAACCCTTTGATCGCCAGCTTGCCGCTTTCGACATCGTCGGCGTTGACCCCGTAATTCCCGATCTGCGGGTAGGTCATGGCCACGATCTGGCCGTTGTAGGACGGATCGGTCAGGATCTCCTGATAGCCGGTCATGCTGGTATTGAAGCAGACCTCACCAAAGGCTTCTCCGTCGGCTCCGAAAGCGGTTCCGGTGAAGACGGTGCCATCAACGAGGGCGAGCTTGGCTGGCTTGAGCATGGGAAGAAGGAGAGAGGAGGGACGAGAGAGGAGAGCCAGAGGGACCGGCAAATTCGAAGTCCAAAACTCGAATGGGGCGGTGGGGCCAATTCGGATTTCGGAGTTTCCCGGCGCGGATAATCAGCGCAGAAGGTCGCTCGGGGCATGCATTTTTTACCAGACTGGGACGCGCAAAAAAAGCGACCGCCCTGAGGAGCGGTCGCTTTGCAAGAATCCAATGTCTCGTTCGTGAAGAACGGGGAATGGCTTCGAACCGGGGGGCAGACGCCGCCCCGTGCTCACCTCGGAAACTACTTCTGGGTGACGGTAAAGTCGCCGAAGCCCACAGCTTTTCCATCATTCATCATATTGGCGAACAGTTCGCCCATGATCTGATGGAAGTGCTCTTTCTGGATGGAGTAGAAGTTGTGCTTGCCGTCGCGGCGGGGCTCGATCATGCCGGCCACGCGGAGCAGGGCCAGATGATGGCTGACCGCTGGCTGGGACTGGCTGAGGCGGTCGCAGAGGGCAGAGACGTGCAGTTCGCCTTCCCGCATGAGGAACATGAGGATTTTGAGGCGGGTCTCATCGGCCAACAACTTGAACACTTGGACCAAGTCCTTTTCCAGTCGCTCCGGCAGCTCGCTGGCTGCGGCGGTACGGCTGTTCAGGGACAGGGGGGCATCCAACGTGTGGGTGGTCATCTCTTCTTCTTTCGGTGTCACTGGGACATTGATCTTGCCAACCTCATCATGAGGCGGAAGATCGTGGTTGGAATCCGCATTCTGCGGGTTAGTTTCAGACAACGGTCTAGACCTTCGGTCTGGTCGCGGAACGGCGACTGTCGGTCGGCACCAGAAGCCCAATACGGACGGACCGTAGTCAGGTTCCCGGACGGGGACACACTGGAGGAACAGATTCGAGGGGAATCAGATCGCTGAGACAGGATCACCAAGTCGGGGCCGACAGCAGAAAACTACTGATCAGCCTGGGAGAACTTCCGTCCATTGATGGAATGGATGTGCGATATGCAGCGGACGGCGGTTCATTTTTCGACCTAGGGGTGCGATCTGGAAGTCTTACATCGAATTATCTCCATGCGAGCGTCAGAGTCAACGGGGAACCGATTCATTTCTCGCAAATCTTCGGTAAACTCCCAACCTGCGTAAAGCAGTGTCACAGGTTGCCTCAACGTTAGGCATGGTCCACTCACTTTGACAGGTTTTGACTCCTGGATTTGACTGTCGCAAATCACAGGCCGAATCAATTCGTCTTGATCGATTTCTCATGACACAGATTCTCCCTACCCAGTTCGCGGCACTTTCGGGAATGGCGGCTGCCGTCACCGGTTCGTCGAGCGGGATTGGCCGAGCGATTGCCCTCGAATTGGCTCGCGCAGGGGCCGATGTCGCCATTCATTGCCGGAGTTCTGTCGCCCAAGCGGAGGCTGTGGCCGCCGAAATTCGGGAAATCGGTCGCCGGGCGATCGTCGTGGTGGCCGATCTGTCGTGCCCCGCGCAACATGTTCCCCTGGTTGAGCAGGTCTGGAACCAACTGGGATCGTGCCAGATCTGGGTCCATAACGCGGGGGTCGACCTGTTGACGGGCGACGGGCCACAGCTGTCGTATCCTGAGAAGTTGCAAAAACTTCTGGCGGTGGATGTAACTTCAACCGTGGCTGTGACACGGGAAATCGGTCGCCGAATGCAGGCAGCGGGACGCGGCGTCATTCTGACAATCGGCTGGGACCAGGCGGATCGCGGGATGGGCGGAGACAGTGCGGAGCTGTTTTCAACGGCTAAAAACGCGGTGATGGGCTACACCCGGTCGCTGGCCTTGTCGCTGGCTCCCACAGTGCGGGTGAACTGCATAGCTCCGGGGTGGATTCGAACGGCCTGGGGAGATCAGGCCAGCGAAATCTGGCAGGAACGAGTCCGCCGGGAGACCCCCCTGGAGCGCTGGGGCGAGCCCGAAGATATTGCCAAGCTGGCCCGCTTCCTGGTCAGTGACGAGGCGTCCTACCTGACGGGGCAAGTCATCAATGCCAATGGGGGGGCCGTGCGATAGCGGGACATTCGGGAAGACGCAATGCGGCTCCCGCGTCACGGAAAGAATCACTCCAGATTCACGGGACCAGTTCCGCAGAGCTGACAAACGGCCTCCGTAATCACGGGAACGATGTCTCCTGCGGAGTTACCCTTCACCCAAAATCCGGTTCATCAGGTAATCCTGAGCCCGATCGACCCGCGAATGACGATCGTGTCCGGCCAGCCCGGATAACGTTGCCAGCCCCACACCGATCAGCACGACAGCCGCCACCAGTACCTTGCCAAGATCCTGCCCCTTGAGGCTGCCCAACTGGTCGGGGTCACGTGAGAGATAGGCCGACGCAGCAAAGAACTCTTCCCCAATGAGGGTGTAATCACACGCCGCAACGAAAAATGGCAGCTGGGCCGGTTGAGCGGTCCCCGCGATTTGAATCGCCCCGACGGCATTTCCGGTTTCCGCCAGAATCAGGGACTCGGCGAAGAAGGCTCCCAGATAGAAACATGCGGCGGGCTTCTCGCGAACCATCATTCCCGTCAAGTGGGCAACGTAGCCGAACTGCTCATCAGTTACGTAATAGATCCGATCCTCGTTAAACGCATCGGGCCGGGCAGCCGCATAGAAGGCGGCCGCAACGGTCTCGCGGGCGGCAGTCATCACCAGCGAGCGGCTGGTGGGAACGTCCAGCTGACAGTCGTATTCGGCGGCCTTTTCGGCAACGCGACCGAGAATCGTCAGTCCGGCGATTGTCTGGATATCGTTAATGTCCTGGACCCCGGGAACAAACAGGCAGGCCTGGCCCATTTCGGTGGCCCTTCCCACCGCCTCTTCGATCGCATCGAGCCCGGCAATCTTGCGAATCTTCAGGGGAACGCCATGCCGGGCGGCCCCCACAAATCCAATAACCGCACCACAGATGATCGTCATCAGCACCAGAAACCAGCCGCGTCGTGCATCGAACCATTCGCGTGTGGCCACTGCGGCACCAGCCTCGGAGGTCTCGACGAACGCAGACTTTTCCCCGCTCGGCGTCAGTGTGACAACGCGGAACCAGTAGGGCTTTCCAACCTCGCAATTGCCGACGCTGGCAACCAGTTCCGCAGGGGAATCGATCGATGCGCGATAGCGGCCCACCTCCTCGAATTCGCCATGGAATTCTCCAGCCCGCAAAACGATGTACTCCCAGGCCTTCTCCAGGTCATCGGTCACAGGGGCTTCGGGAGGAATCGTGATATGAACATCGAGGGCATCGCCGCCATCTCGGGGATGATCGCTGGCCGACACCGCGCGCGGCGGGGGAGGAGCTGCTGATAGCGAAGCCAACATGCTGCATTCAAGAACCAACCCGCCCACACACCCGATCACGAGCATTCGGAGAGAGGGCTTGTGCCACATGGAATGACTCCGGCGATCGGGGATCAATTGGACGATACCCGGAGTCTAGCAGGCCACCCGAAAGACTGGGTATGGCTCGTTGACCACCCCCGAGGGTCTGGTCCCGAAGGAACTTCCCTCGATTTCAGTCGGCAGATTGTTATAACCTGCGACCACACGAACATCTCTACCCTACACGGAACCACACGATGGCCATGGAACGCAGTCTGATTCTCTTCAAGCCGGATGCCGTGCAGCGGAAGCTGTGCGGGGAATTGTTGTCGCGAATCGAGCGTAAGGGCTTGAAGCTGATCGGCCTGAAGATGCTGCGGGTCACCCCCGAACTGTCACAGCAGCATTACGCCGAGCACGTGACCAAGAAGTTTTATCCGCTGCTCGAATCGTTCATCACCAGCGGACCAATCGTCGCGGTGGCGGTCGAAGGGCCGGAAGCCGTCAAGGTGATGCGGGCGATGATGGGTTCGACCAATGGCCGGGACTCCGCTCCGGGAACCATTCGCGGCGACTTCGGTTCGTCGCGGCAGATGAATCTGATCCACGGCAGCGACAGTCCGGAAGCCGCCCAGCGTGAGCTGGCAATCTACTTCCAACCGGGCGAACTGCAGGACTGGTCACCGGTACTCGATGACCAGACCACAGCATCTGACGAGCGGTAATCTTCGCCCGACATTCTGTAACACCAGTGCCTCAGGGTCGCCATAGAAACGCACCGCCGGATCTTTCGGGCGGTGCGTTGTGGTTTGGGCGAATGGCCGCTGGAGACTAGAACTCGCCCACAACCTGACCGTCCGCCCGCTGTCCCAGCCGCTGCCAGGTAATCAGATCAACATTGCTGCTGATGGAACGCACGGACCCATCCATCAGAAGCGAGTTGACGATTCCCGTGTGATAGCTGCGGGAAGTAATCACGCCGTAGGTAATCAGTGTGGCACTGGCCCCTTCGCGACTGCTACAGACATCGATATCGTGAGTGGCCCCGGCATTCGCGTACGGCACCACTGTATTCGGACCAAACGTCGTCGTGAATCCGTTATGAATCGCCCGTCCACAGACCCATTCGGTATGCCCTGTGGTGCCGAACGATCCCCCGCTGATGCTGGAAGCCACATTCAAGGGTGAGACGGGAGCGGTCGTGGGAAGCGTGGCGTCATGGACCCGGGGGGTGTAGGCCTTCACCTCGGACATGCCGATGGTATTGCTCATTCCATCGACGAAGTCGCGATCTCGAATTCGGCCATTGGCGGCAAAGGCTCCCCCGCCATCGCGACGCGTATTCGGGTCATAAACCTGATACTGCCCCATCCCCAGGGCATAGCACAACGGGTAATGCTCGATCTGACCCGTCGTGGTATTCGGACGGCCCCGATCATTCACATCACTGGGACACAGCAGCACGGGAATCCGCTGGGTAGCGATTCCATTGGGGGGAAACGCAGCCTTGTTCACGCCATCGTGATAGCCGAGAGAGAAGTCGATTTTGCTGTACTCATTGGAACCTTCCATGAACGGCAGGAGTAGCGCCTGTCCCGACCACGGTTGAGTGATCCGGGCTCCATCCACCACCGTCGCAGGGGGGAATGTCGAATGGGCACTGAGGTAGTTATGCAGCCCCAGGCCAAGCTGTTTGAGGTTGTTCTTGCACTGGGCCCGGCGGGCCGCTTCGCGAGCCTGCTGCACGGCGGGCAGCAACAAGGCGATCAAGACCGCGATAATCGCGATCACCACGAGCAGCTCAATCAGCGTAAAACCGGGACGAAGAGGTTGTTGACGCACGACAGTCATCCTTTGTGAACTGAAACCACCTGTGGGGTCCGCGGAGTTCGCGGAACCCGGTCGAGTGTGGCTGGCAGAACGCGACAGTGGCGTGGCTGGCTAACTCGCGAGACCATGTTGACACTGAGTCTCAATAGCAATATCGTATCAACACTCCGGCTAAATGCAATTCTTTTTTCACAACATTCCCTGCCTAAAAGAAACCATGTCCCCCAGAACGCCCGACGAATCGCCAAAACATCAACCAGAGACTAATGATCCAATCGATCACACTTTCCGTGTAATCCGCTCCGAAGAGATTCTGGGAGGCCAGACAGAGATCCTGATTCGTCACGGAAGCGATATCTATCGGTTGCGGCTGACCCGTTCCGGAAAACTGATCCTGACCAAGTAGCCCATCGCACTGCGGAACCATCAACGCCTATTGATTTCTAGCCGCCCTAAATACGGCTTCGATAACAGTAACCCACACCCCAGAACGCTGGCCCCTCCAAAGGCGGGGGCCAGATGCCAGCTGCTCGTGTACCCGACGGCAAAATGCACCCCGATCGCGGGCCCATATCCCGCTACACCGGATGCCAGCAGCATCCACCACAGCCACGGACGACCACGCTCGAAACCCCAGAGCACAGGTAGCAGTGTCGCCAGTCCGCACCCCAGCAACATCCCCCCAAAGCTGGCCCGGTCATGCGCCACCAGGGGGATGATTCTTGGGTTTGCCTCCGCCAGCACGGCGGAGGTCGTGTTCATAAACTCCAGATCTTCCCGAACAAAAACGCTGGTGCTCCCAATCCCGACAATTACCAGCCCTGCCACAAACAGGGCGACCGCATGGATGATCAGCAGTAGTTGCCCCCACTGAGCTGTCCGCCAAGGCTGGTCCTCGCGAAGCGTGGGCGGCACGCGATCCCGCAGTGCCGACAGCGGAGCAGCCAGTCCGAATAGCTGGAACTGAAACAGGATCGCCGCCACAAATGCATGGAAGGGATCGAAATAGCCGTAACCCAGAAAGGCAAAGAAGCTGAAGAACCCGGTGAAGGATGATGCCATGATCGTGACCTTGGCCCAGTGCCGTCCGGCTCGTGATCCGTAGACCGAAAGCAGCCCATAGCACAGCCCAAGCGAAATCATCGCTCCCGCCAGCGTCACCCGGTCATGGCTCATGAAGTCGATCAGCTTCGGGTTGACCCCGCACAGCTGGTCGCGGCTCATTCCGACGAAGTCCTCATCGTACGGCAGCATCACCCGCGATAGAGCGATAGCCAGTGCCAGCCAGCCCCCAACAAAGAGTCCCACCCCCTGCAGCAGCGTCCACACCCAGCTTTCGGGCACGCTGCGGGGATCGGTGGGGATGACCGGCAATGGCTGCCTGGCCAATTCCGCTTCATTGATTCGTTTGGCCAGCCCTGGTCCCGAGAACACCAATCCACAAAGACCAGATCGGCCCCCGCATCACGCAGGTCGAGAATCTCCTGGGGGTCGCTGGCCCCCGTCCGGACGATCAACAACCCCTCGGTGCCCAGACTCACTCGGAGAGCCTGCAAACTGCCTGACAGCTGGGGAGCCTCCCTGCCGGACCCGGACGAGGCCAGTTCCCCGGATGGCTCCCACAGCACACCCTGCAGCAAGCCCGCGTGCAGGGCCTTTTGAACTGCGTCACTCAACGCCCCCGTACCCGCATGTCGCCAGATCAGGGGAAGCGTTCCGGTCGCTGTCCGAATCAGCGACAACCAGTCGGCCACGTCCAGATGCCCGGCATCGATCACCATCCCTTCGACAGCCAAGGCCAGTTCCCCCACGGCCTTCAAGGTTGATGCCGTCTTTTCAGGCGACGAAACCCAGTCATCGATCCGCACTCGTAACAGTACCGGCGGACCGCCCGGCGGTCGCGACCGAAGGGCCGCCTGAAGGGTCTCGCTGCAAACCTGCCAGTCCCCGGATTGGTCAGCGATGGCTGACTGAGTGCAACCTGCCTGCCATTTCGCCGGAGTGAAGTCCCCCGCAGCGGATCGCCCCAGCGGCCCCACCTCTAGACATCCAAAGCCGAACCGGGCCATCGCTGACAAGGCCTTGCCCGTCGGGTCAACGCGAAACCCCAATCCCACCCGCGAAGAGAACCGCAGCCCGCCTTTCACCAGTTCCAATTCGGCACTGGGCTGCATATGCCCCATCAGGTCGATCAGGCGACCTCCTCCGGGAAACCGGGCCAATGTCCCGATGGCCCCCAGTGCAATCCCCCGCGACCACTCCTCAGGCAAGCCGAACAGGAGGGGGCGAAACAGCGTGCGGTAGGACCAATCGGGCATCGCATCAGTCTCCCAGACCTTGGAGAATCGACATCGCCGACTCCTGAAACCGCAATCACCATCCAGAATTCAACCACGTGAATCGCCCGGGGTAGATCGCCCCGGTCACTCGTTCTGAAGGATCAGACGCGGAGCGATCAGGTTCAAAAGATCACCCGCTGAGCCCTCGGGCCCCTCTTCAATCTCGATCGCCAGGGTCGTCTTTCCGGCCACGGACAGCTCGGGTAACCAGCGGGCTGGCTCTCCCGCTCGCATCTCTACCGAATGTACCCGCTGATCGTCGACCTTAATATGCACGATCACATGCCCTGTCGATCCTGCCAGCGCATCGATCCCGCACCCCAGTACCAGCATTTGTGCGGTACGTTCCAGGGGCCATTCCAGTTGCTGGTCGCCAAAACAACCGATTCCCTGCGGGGCCAGCCATAGCCCGCGTTCCTGGGAACTCCGGGGATCAAGGTTCTGGAAAAATCGGAGAGGACGGTTCTCTACATTCCGATCCTGAACCGGTTCGACCGTGAGAGGCGGCGCGGATGACAACATCCGATGACGACCTCGCGACAATTCCAGTGGGCGAATCCAGGGGCCGATTCGATCCCACGTATGAATCGACTCCAGTGGCCACGACAGCTCCCCTTCTGACAGCCACGGTAACTGCATGCGGACCACCGATGAATCCGTGGCTTCCGACTGGCATGCCGAGGCCGTCACCCACGAATCATCCGCAGCCAGCACGACCCACCCCGCAGTGGGCGGTGGCAGAGCCGTAGTCAACCGCGGATTCATGCGCAATCCCTGAAGCGTTTCCCATTTCAGATTCCGGGATACCCCCCCCACCTCCATCGTCAGCCCGGCCTCCCCCAATGCGGAAACCTCTCCCACCAGACGATCCCCGTTCCGCAGCAGGGCCACATCATCATTCTCTTTCAGCCACGACACTCTCAACCAGACCGCATCCTCGGCCTCCCAACGGCCCCGTTCCCCGAGTACCTGCAGACCCGATACATACTCCAAGGGAACTTGAATGGCTGGCTGACCCGTGAATACCACCAAAGACAGCTGCTCGTCGTCCAGTTGCAGGGACTGCACACCCAGTCGATCCCCGTTTACCAAATGGACGCGGAAGGCTGGGCGGCGGGTGACTTTCGCCGGGAGCCGACTTTCGATCCGGTAGATCATCGGGATCTCAGCGGTCACTGTCCGCGAGTCCCTGCGGGCTCGCACCTCCTGATCATGGAAGGTGATCTCCTGAACCACCAGAGGTTCTCCCCCCGACCGTCGGACTCGCCAGCCGTGATCGGCAGTTTTTGCCGGAATGTCGTCCGCTGTAGCGGATGGTGGCCCCATTGCGTCCCCCAACCAAACTGCAACGATCAGCACCAAACCGCAGCCCCTGTGCATGAAACATTCCTATTGAAGCCGAGAGCCTGCCCGTGAACCTGATCGACCATCCGCCCGATCGTACCGTAATGCGCGGAAGCCGGCGAATCGCCAATGCCCCCTCAGATCCGCCTCAACCCGCACAATCCCAATAACCGATAACGACATCATGTGACTGCCGACATTGTGTGACTGCATCGGGGCGCAGTTCGTTTCTACCATTCCGGGAGGCGAAGATGGGACAAGTCGCCTGGAACGAAATCCGAGCCACTTTAACGGAGAGCCCCCCTCGCACCATCGCGGCATTCCTGCTGCTCCTGGGAGTCGGGTTCGCGATCACCTCACCCACGAAACCCCAGCGTGTGGCCGAAACCGGCCGGGATGTCTTCCAACTCGACAAGGTCGTCGAAGCTCTGGATGGTGTATCCCTCGTCTCGACCGACGCGGAAGACCGTCCCGCTCTAACATCCCGATCCTCCGGACACGAAGTCTACCGCGACGCTGCAATCCAGCAGGCATTGAATGTCGCCGACGAAGCCGAACCTCTTCATCGTACGGTGATGCCGGTCTCCGCCCAGCGTCCTTCGGCGGAAAAACCGTCCAAACCTCCGGTGTGGCTCCTTGGCATTCTGGAAGATCAGCCATGAGGGGCGGCCATGTATGAACGCTATTGGCAGCTGGATCGCCCGGCCTTTGAGTGCGATCTGGATGTTCGTTTTTATTTTGCCAGTCGCTCGCATCAGGGGGCCTTACTCAAGCTGCGATTTGCCTTGGAGCATCGCAAGGGAGCCGCCTTGCTGGTGGGAGACCATGGGATCGGAAAGACCTACCTGACCCATGTCCTGGAGCAGGACTTTCAGGATTCCCGTACCGGCCTGATCCGGCTGAACTTTCCGCAATTATCCCCCACCGACATGTTGGGTTATCTCGCCATGCGGCTCGGGGCGACACCGGGGCCAGGACTGCCTCGCGGAACCGCTGACCAGCTGCTCTGCAGTCTGGAAACCCGACTCCAGCAGCTGGCGACGGAAGGCCACCGCCGAATCCTGTTTCTCGATGATGCGCATCTGCTGCAACCGCAGCACTTCGAGACACTGCAGTTGTTACTGAGCGTCCAGCAACAGATGGGGGATCCGCTGTCGCTGGTCCTGATGGGACGGACGGAGCTGCTTTCCAAGACACAACGCGTACCGGGACTCGATCAGCGAATCTGCGTTCGGATGGTGGTCGACCCGTTATCTCCCGAGGAAACCGGGCAATACATCGAACACCGGCTCCAGATGGCGGGCCAGAGTCGGTTCATGTTTCAAGAGGATGCGCTGCGGGCCTTCTGGGAGATCTCTCAAGGGATTCCCCGCCGGGTGAATCAGTTGTGCGATCTCGCGCTGCTTGTCGGATATGCCGATGGAATTACGACCCTGACCAGCGTGGAAGTCGAAGCGGCCGCGGAAGAGCTGGTCACGGTTTCCATGGACTGATTCATTGGACGGAGCGGCTTCGATCCACCGCTCAGCAGCCCTCCCGCACGATGCCCTGGGTACCAGGGGCTCCCTCACCCGTTATTGATTTTCCACAGCAGGCTCAACCGGAGCTGTCGGGGCCGCAGCGGGCGCATTCGGATCTGCCGGAGCAGCCTCTCCTTCTTCCGGGGTCAGCTCCGGAAGAATTGGGCGACGTTCGGGATGGAGATGAAACGTCGGAATGGCTGATCCACGCTCTTTCAGGCAAACCAGCAGACCGTCCTGAGTGGCCAGGAACATCCGGTCGGTTCGATCGTTCGTAGGCGATTTCGTAAAGTGGCGATAAGACAGCTTACCGATCACTTTCCCATCACTGGCTTCCAGGATGACAATCTCGTTCTGGGCGTTTACCGCATACAGTCGATTTTGCCCGACCATCAACACCCGACGGGCCTGAGCCTGCGGAAACTCCCACATCTGGGCTCCACTGTCGGCATTCAAGGCAAATGTCCCCACCGACTCGGGGGTCACATAAACTCGCGAACCAAAGAACCGGGGCTGCTGCCGAATCGGATAGGCCGAAGTAAACGCCCAGCGGAACTGTCCGTTGTCCTGATCCAGGCAGAACATCCGGGAGTTCTCTGCTGCCAGCAGGATCGATTTCTCGTTCCGACCGAGCGGGGTCATGATCTTGGCATCGCACTCGAACTGAAACACCAGCTTCTGTTCTTTGGCGGACACCGAATACAGACTGCCGCTGGAACTGGCAAACGACACCGACCGGCCCGTCGAGATGGGTGGCGACACAATTTCACTGGGAGTCTGATAACGCCAGAGCATGGCGTTGTGTGAAAACGCGGGCAGGCGGCGTTCTTCATGCAACTGCTGAACGATCTTCAGGTCATAGCCGTAGACGCTTCCATCCACCATCCCCAGATACATCTGATCCGTATCCACTGCGGGTGGTGCGGAGGGATGTTTGGGCAGCCGCAGTTCCCAGATCGTTTCTCCGGTTTTCTTACTGACGGCAATCAGATTGAGGCCGACCGCCACCAGCAGCTGGTCAGTATTACTGACCGGGGCATAGGACACCTGATCGGGTCGCCCGATCAGCGAGGCCCAGGCCTTTCGCCCGGTTTCGGCGTCGAACGCCGTGATGACCCCCGTCGTGGAGCGTACAAACACCATCTCTTCGTCGTTGACGACGTAGTCCACTTTTTCACGAGCCGGGTCGATCGAAGCCCGCCCCCACCAGGCCATTTGCAAATCGTACCGCGCCAAGTCGGCGGATTGCGGCAAGTCCGCAGCCTGTACCGACATCGCCAGCATGCCGCAAATCAGGGCTGCCAAGTAGATGCGAACTGTCGGCATGGAATGCTCCATTGGGGTCAAGACACTGGATATCCCCCCTCCCGGGAGGCTCCACATAATCCCCTGTCCGGTCATCGTCGACATTCGCCCGTCCAATTTCCAGCATAGAACTCGGTTGCCTGACAAAAGCCGACAGACCTCCTCCCGATCTATCGCACGACCGTTCCCTCCCGAATCTGCGTTTTGACCGGTCTGAACGGAACGGAACGGTTTCCCCGCTCCACCATGAACCATTCCCGGAAAATGAGTGGATCCCGCAAACTCTGCTCAACCTCAACCAACTCGACCGTCACGAGTTGTGAAGTTTTTCCAGAACTGACTGTTCCCTGGAATTCAATACTTTTCTTTCGTCGGAGTCAGGGGTAAAGTCATGGCTCTTTGATTTCCCGCATTCTCGGGGAATTCTGTTCGTCATTGAAGTGGGACTGACCATGGACTTGGATTCGATCCGGACGGCATCGCTCGATACCGGTGTCGGTGAACTCACATGGAGCATGGTGCTGTCCTTCTTCACGAAGGACTATCCTTGGTTCTTTGGAGGCGTGGCCATCCTGCTGGCACTCCTCGCCTTGTTTAATTACTACACCCGGGCCGGTTCGATTGCTCGAGCCACCACCAAGGAAGCGGTCCGGCAGCCGGTCTTTATCCTGCTGCTGGTTGTCGGCACGACGATCATGCTGGTTAACTGCTATGTCCCGTTCTTCTCCCTCGGGGAAGACACCAAGATGTTCATCGACTGTGGCTTGGCCACGGTCCTGATTAGTGCCCTGCTCGTCGCCATCTGGACCGCTAGCCTGAGCGTGGCCGAAGAAATCGAAGGCAAGACAGCCATGACCCTGCTGTCCAAGCCGATCACCCGCCGCCAGTTCATTCTTGGAAAATATATCGGGATCACCCAGACCACCCTCTGGATGGTGCTGTACCTCGGAACAGTGCTGGTCTGCCTGATCATCTTCCTGAAGGCCGGGATCGACGCCAAAGAATCCAGCAAGGAGATCACCCAGCTGGAAAAACTGGCGACGGCGTTCCGCGTCCTGCCGGGGTTGGCTCTGGTGTTCATGGAAGTCGCCGTGATGACTGCGATCAGCGTGGCGATTTCCACCCGCCTGCCCATGCTGGTTAATATGACCTCCTGTCTGGCGATTTTCGTGGTCGGCCACCTGACCCCCGTCATGGTCCAGACCAAACTTCAGGAAGTGCCCTTCGTCAAGTTCGTCGCCCAGTTGCTGGCGACGATCCTTCCCGCTCTGGACAACTACAACATGTCCGCCGCGATCGCGATGGACACCAAGATTCCTGCCGATTACGTCGGCTACAACGGGATTTACAGCCTCTGCTACATTTCGGCCATCGTTCTGCTGGCTTTCATTCTGTTCGAGGATCGGGACCTCGCGTAGGATGAAACAAGCGGGAAATCTGCCTTGCGGAGGGTTTTTCCGGCCACTGTGAACCGAAGAGGATCGTCGGCGGGAGCCATTCCTCCTCCCGTCGTCCGGACCGCATAGGCCCGTTCCCTCTTTGGATTGCCGGGAGTCATTGCCATGGCTGCGGAAGTCTCTGTTTTCCAGAGGATGCTGTCCCGACGAATCTGGCTCCAGAAGCAAGGTTTACAGCTATCATTCTGGTCCTTGGGAGCGGCCTTCTCCGGGGTTCTGCTGGTCGGTCTCTGTTTTCCCGTCTTTGACCTGCTACTCAATCGCGGACAAATTGTCTGGAACGAGTCCGACTCCGAAGCCCTCGCCAGACAGTATTACACCGCAACAATCGAAGCTCCCCCCGTCCTTGAAAATACAGGGTTGCGGGCGGTGCTTTGGAATCGTCGCGGCTGTCCCATGGTCGATACGATCGCTCCTCCGCTGTCGCGGCTGATCCCCCTCCGCTCAAATCGATCAGCCTTGGCCAGCCTGAGTCTGTTGGCGGCGCTGCTGGTCGTTGTCCGCTGGTTTTGTCAGACCCGAATGACCCGGGCCGCCGCGGGAATCAGCCAGGCCACGGCGGGAAGCTTGCGATCCCTGCTGTATCGACAGATTCTCCGTTTAGGACCTTCCGATCTGGATCGGCACGAGCACGCGGAAGTTCAGGCGTTATTCATCGAGAGCGTCGAGAAAATTGGCCACGCGCTGAGCCGATGGCTGACACTCATCCCGTACCATCCGTTGTCGATTGCCCTGCTGCTGATGTATGTGCTGCTGCTGGACTGGTCGATTGCAATCCAGTCACTGGTTCCGATGCTGGCCGGATTCTGGCTGCTCCGCTGGGAGAATGAAGCGGCCCATTCCCGTCAGGCTTTGGCCAAATCGCGGGCGGCGAGCGATCTGCGGATCTTGTCGGAAGGGCTGCGCAAAAGCCGCCTGGTCCGGGGATATCATATGGAATCGTTCGAGCAGAGCCGGTTCCACAAACACCTCGACCGCTACTCCCAAGAGGTCCATCAGGGGGAATGGCGACGCGGCTGGCAGTTGTGGTCAATCCGCGTGCTGGGAGCCCTGGTGCTGGCGATCTCAGGTTACCTGATCGCGTCGAGGCACTTCGCGGAGACAGTCCCGTCCGATCTGCCTCGCATGATTTCGCTGCTCGCGGGCTTCATCTCCATCTGGTCTTTGCTGGGGGGACTGTTTGACGCCATTCAGGAACACCGGACCGTGGAGGTCGAAGGAGCCCGCGTCCTGCGGTTCCTCGCCGCCGTACCGGAAGTCGGTCAGGCCGTCGGAGCCAAGTTTATTGACCCGGTGTCCCAGAACATTACCTTTGAAGGGGTCTGCTACCAGCGCGAGGGCCGCCCCCTCCTGAATCAGCTGGAGCTGCGCATTCCCGCTGGTGGGACGACCGCCCTGGTCTCCATCGATCCGCTGGAATCTCGAGCGCTGGCCGCGATCATTCCCCGGTTCCTCGAACCGCAGGCGGGACGCATCCTCTTCGATGGCGAGGACATCGCCTGGGGCACCCTCGAATCGATTCGAGCCGAAGCGATCTACGTCGGCGGCGACGACCCCTGCTTCACCGGAACCGTCAACGAAAACATCAGCTGTGGCGATGCTCGATACGGTTTGTCGGAAGTCATGGAAGCTGCCAAGCTGGTCCATGCGCACCAGTTCATCCAGCGTCTGTCACAAGGATACGAAACGCCGCTGGGCGAACATGGCGAGCAGCTCGATATCGGGCAATCGTTCTGCCTGGGCCTGGCCCGGGCGATCATCCGCAACCCGGCGGTGCTGATTATCGAGGAACCCAGCGAGGCGATCGACGCGGCCACCAAAGATGCACTCGACGACGCCTACTCGCGAATCTCCGCCAATCGGACGGTACTGTTCATTCCGTCTCGTTTGTCGACCGTTCGCCGCTGTGATCGCGTGGTGGTGATCGATCAGGGTCGCGTGGACGCTATCGGGAAACAGCCGGAACTCGTTAAGACCTGCGACCTCTACCGACACTGGGAGTACATTACGTTCAACGCGTTCCGACGATAGGCCCGATCCTCCGGTGCCCGCATCACGGCTTCCAGGAAGTGACCCGAGCGGTTGACCCGAGTACCACTTCCTCTGGATTCGAAACGCCTTCTGGCATGCCGCAGCTGCTGAACTCGGCAAGCTTCCCCGGCGCGATGGTTCCGGTGTGCTCGCCCCAGCCGAGGGCTTCCGCCCCGCAACGGGTGGCCATTTCCATCCAGACTGCAGGTGCCACACCGGGGTGCAAGGCGTGAGCCAGACGCACCTCGGACATCAGATCCAGGTCTGGATTACTGGCGCGACTGTCCGTACCGAAAGCCACCCGCACGCCCCGCGACAACATTTCCCGCAGCGGGTACGGTTCATGTCCAAAGTAGCGATGCGTCCGGGGACAATAGACCACGGACACATTGGTCCGACAAGCGAGCATGTCGATCTCGTCGTGTGTCAGATAATTGCCATGCACCACCAGCAGGCGAGGCAGTTCTCGCAGGAACCACAGCACCTCCGCGGGCGAGCGAAATGCCGGCGACTGCCCCGCACTCCACAACCCCCATTCCGTGAACAGATCCACCAGCGGACCGGTCCCATTCGCCAGCAATTCCAGCTCTTCACGAGTCTCGGCCAGATGCATGGCCACCGGGCAATGGGTCTGCCGGGCTAGTTCGATGACACCGCAAAACAGATCGCGACTGATGCTGTACGGGGCATGCGGACTCAGCCCGAACAACTCGGCCCCCTGTTCCAGATGCCTCCGCGCAAGCTGTAATTGCGGATCAAGGGCCTCGTGACCCAGGCCGAGGGCTTCGCGAAAACTTACGATCCGAGGCTCCTTGGGCAGGTCTGCCGTGCGAGTGGCGATCTCTCCCAGCGTCGTGACCCCTCCCTGAGCCGACTCCGCAGCCCCCTGGGCGATTGCCGCTTCAATGTCGGCATCCGACCGCGTACGTCGCCACTGCACCACATGGCGAATCCAACTCGCAAAGGAACCCGCATGCGGCAACGGCTCTCGCAACGCGCTGAACTCCAGATGGGTATGGGCATTGACCAGGCCGGGAAGGACCACCTGATCCCCGAGGTCGATCTCGCCGGTCACGGGGGCTGTACCAACATCCGCAATCCACGCCCCTTGTACCGTCACTCGCCCGTCACGCAGCCAGCGTCCGCTCGCCCAGACCCATCGCGCGCGAAACGTGCGGGAGACAGATTGATTCGCGGACATAACAACTCTCTGGAATACCGTTACCGGACAGCCGCCTTCACACACCGAAAGCCGACCGCATCATCTTTCCCCGCAGCGAGAAATTTCTGTCGCGAGGCACTCGCCAGCTTCTGGTACGAATCTTTCCATGACCCACCCCGCATGACATGGGCTCCCTGAGCATCCGCGTCCGTCCCCTCGGCATAATCCGGCTTCCAGGGATCGCTGCAGATTTCCCACAGATACCCGTGCATGTCGTACAGCCCCCATGGGTTCGGGGCGAGCGCTCCCACGGGCGGGTCGTTGCCCGCCGCGTTGCCCGTGTGCCACCCATACTTGTCGAGTCGCGTGGCCTTGGTTCCGGCATCTCCCGCATTCTGCGCGGCATCACCAAAGCTGTAGCGCGTGGTGGTTCCGGCCCGGCAGCAGTATTCCCACTCCAACTCGGTGGGCAGACGGATGACTTCCTCCGCCGACAAGAGTTTGCGTTCCCGGAGCAGGGCAGTGGCCTTTTCGCAAAACTGCTGAGCTTCCGCCGGGGTCAGCATTTCGACCGAGTTCCGAGCCCCTTTCCACAAGCTGGGGTTGATTCCCATCACCTGCTCATAGAGGTTTTGCGGGACTTCATATTTTGCCATCTGAAATGAGTGCTTCAGCGTGACCTCGTGTACGGGCTGAGCCGCTGCGAGATCCGCTGTGCCCTGCTTCATGGTCGCGGGAAAGTCCCCCTGCCCCGGAGTGATTGCGACAAACTCAGTGGCAAACTTCTGTAGCGGGTCCATGGCCTCTTCCGCTCCGGCCCAGGACACCAACAGACACCAACAGAGTAACCAGCGCATCATCGGTCCCGCTCTCTATCCCGCCGAGTCCGCTCGCGGGACTCTCCCGGAATTGTAGCCAGTCCTTGATCGGAACTCGCACTCCCTCAAGAAAAGCACCCCGATCCGAGGTCAAAACCTTCGGACGGGGTGTGGTTCTGAGGCTTTGCCCGCGATCAGTCCATGTCACGAATCTTGAGCTTCATCTCGTCCGAGTTCGCCTTGATCTCCGGGGCGTACATCGCACTGGCCTTGGTCGGCAGAGCACTGAACTGACCGGGAATCTCGGCTCGCACGCGGTAGCTGACGCTATGCTTGCCACGCGACAGCTGCCGGACGAAGAAGCAGACCCGTTCATCGCGAAATTCGACATAGGCCCCGAGGGCACTGGGGAGGTAACCGCTGCGAACATCCACCGGTTCGGTGCCCGCCGCTTTGAGGTCTTCGAACAGGAGGTACTCGTAGTTGTTCTTCGAGTCGATCTCCAGCTCCACTTCGATCAGGTCGCCGCTGGTTACCTCGGACAGGTTCGCCAGCTCCGTGCGGTCGTACTTTAGAACCTTCTGGTCGATCGCCTGGCCGCTGGCTCCCTGAACCGTGGCGGTGGCGTCCTTCCGTTGAGTCAGCTTGTAGAACTTCCGACCGACCTTCACTTCAAGTCCCGCGGCCTTGATGTCGTCTTCGAGAGTGAAGTTGGTCAGGTAGGCGTTGTAGTAGAGCGGGCTGGCAGCTCCCTCCTTCGAAGATGCCTTCCTGAGTTCGATGACATGTTTTCCAGTCGTCAGATCGCCCCCTTCGATGACCAGCTTGTTATTGAAGCTGAACAGCGTTTCGGGAGTGATCTCGACCGTCTGTTTCTTCTCGCCATCGATCCAGACCTCGACCGAGAGGTACGGCTGGCTTTCACCACTGGCGACGAGATACTCCGCCAGGGCCTCGATACAGAGCGCGGTATCGCGGGTACTGTTCCAGTAGCTGGCGTTCTTGCGATTGTTCAGCAGGTACTTCACCAGTCCGCTGGCCCGGACATCCTGAGCATCGACGCGTGTCAACAGCTTCAGGAAGCAGGCGTTCGCCTCGATCGTATCGCCGTACCAGTACCACCAGTACGAGTCGCGATCCGGCAGGTTAATGTAGGTCGTCTGGTTTTCCTTGTCGGTGACGACGAACTGGTCAATGTTGCGAATGATCATGTCCCGCTGTTCGATCTGCCCCTGGGTATGCAGGGCCAGGCCGAACAATGCCGCACCGTAAAGCGACAGCTTTGTGCGATCGCGATAGAGGAACCGCCGCATCTCGGCGTTCGGATCCTGTCCGGCCACCCGTTCATTCGGGGCATCACTGAGCACCGAGTATACGAGCGCATCCAAGTTGTCCGCCTGTGAGCGGTAATGCGCCTCGCGTTTTGGATCGTTCGCGTGCCGTTCTCCTTCCTGTAGCAAAGCGGTTTGTTCCTCCTGAAACCTTCGAAGCCAGGCGACACCGTTTTCCAGCACGCCGGGCGGCAAGGCGATGTCGTTCTTCGCGGCGAGTTGTAAACCATGTACGACCGTGGCTGTGGTATGCGGCCACGAATGCTCGCCCCAGCCACTGAACCAGCCCCAGCCGCCATCGCTGCATTGCATCGCGATCAGGTCAGCCACCCCCTTCTTCGACATCAGCAGGACTTCCGCATCGTCAAAGACGGGGTTCTTCGCTTCGTGGTGCCCGTTTTTCGTCAGGCGTTTCCAATCCTCGGACCGCTGGGAATCGTTGCCGATCTCCTGGGCATTCAGGTTGGTCCGCTTGTCGCGAATCGCCTTGAGATCCAGATTCATATGCTGCAGCACACGCTGCGTCATCACGGTTGGCAGGAACCGATTCAGCGTCTGCTCGGTGCAGCCATACGGATAGTCGACCAGGTAAGGGAGGGCATCGACCATCGCTCCGGCCAGTGTCGGCGAGTAGCGAATTTCAAGCCGACTCTGCTCCGGGCGACGTTCTGCCGGGACGTTGATCTCGATCCGGCCCACCGCCTCATTCGGACGGAGAGCCCCGCTGAACGATTCGGTCTTCAGCATCCCATGCACATAGACCGGGAAGGTCATCTGCATCGCATCGGACTCTTCGTCAGTCAGGGCTTTGACGGTGATCCGGGCGGTCCCTTCCCGGATGACCTTTACTCGCAGATCCACCCGGATGTCCGTCCCTGTGGGCAGCACGATTTGCTGCGTGGCCATCGCGGGATCGAGTGGACTGAGTTCCCCGCCTTCAAACGTGAACTCCACCCGGGCGGTCTTCTTGTCCTTCAGGTAGTTATGCACATTCGCCGAAAGGACCACTTCGTCTTTTTCGACAAAGAACCGTGGTGCCTGCAAACGGACCAGCAGATTCTTGGCCGTCACCACCTCGACCGTCCCTTCGCCGACACGTGTCCCCGCACCAAAGGCCCATGCGCGCACTTTCCAGCCGGTCAGGTTCTCGGGCATTGTCAACTTGACGGTCGCCTTCCCTTCCGCGTCCGTCGTGATGTCCCCTTTCCAGAAAGCACTGTCGGCGAAGTTGGTGCGGACCGTGGGCTGGGCCAGGGGTTGACCACCATCGAAACCACCCGGCGCGGCACCCGCTTCATTCTTGGCCATTTCCACAGCGGGAGCAGCATCCGCCATAAACGCCGCAGCCATGGGAGCGGGCGGCCCCCCCATTCCTCCGCCAAACCCGCCCCGAGCTACGGCGGATTTGCGAAGCATTCGTTCGCCCCGACGCGATTCTCCCAACATGTTTTCGGCCAACATGCCTTCCATTTCGGCGATATCGCCAAATGCTCCCAGCAGCTGCATCGGCAACTCACGGTCCTTGAACAGCTGGGTAAACCAGCGTGCGGCAGTGGAATCGGTGCGGGCGCTGTGACTCCGCCGCCACTTCCAGAAGAACTCCCGGATTTCGCTCACATTCGAACCGCCGGAGATGTACTCCAGGCTCTTGTCATACATTGTCAAAGCGACCGAGCCCGCGATGGGCTCGCCCGTGTCATCGGTCAACAGCAAATCGACGGTGGCCTCCTGTCCGGGCTTGTAGCTTTCCGAAGACGGCTTCACCGACACGTTAATCGTGCGTTTCTCGGGCGGAACAATCACCTCCCGCTGGGCGGTATGCACCTGACCGTTTGCGATGGTGATGACTTCGACGAAGAAGTTCGGCATATCATTTTTGACGATCTCCAGCTCACGGGTGGTCGTCTTGCCGCTCAACGACAACAGACGCGGGCGGCCCTTGTACTGGCCATTGGAAGGCCGCTCGAACAGCAGCACGGTTGAGCCTTCCAGGTTCGTCGAAATCTGGAACGTCGCCTTGTCACCCGGCTGGTACTCGGCCTGCTGGCTGGTGATCTCCAGGTCGTTGAACCGGAACTGAGCATCATCCACCCCCGCGCCACGGATATAGAACAGATGCCCGCCCTCGATTGTGTGACCTTCGCTGTCGGTGACTGTCATCGACAGCCGGTACTGACCTGCGGCGGTGGCTTTGATCTGCTGGATGACATGTCCGTCTTCCCCGATCTTCAGATCCCAACTCTGGGCGACCACCTCGACAGGTTTCCCGTCATCTTCATAAGCAATCCGTAAAAGTTTCAGCTGTGCGGGGCCGCTGACCGGATTCCCGGAGAGGGTCCGCGCCTGGAATTCGGCACGAATTGTGTCACCGGAGTGGTAGAAACCCCGGTCAGTCCAGGCAAAGACCTTGAACGGATCGCGAGCGACCAACACCTCGCCCCCTCCGGTAATGACTCGGCGAGATTCATCCGTGACCTCAGCGGTAATCTTGTAGGCATGGTCCTCGTCCCCATGCAATGCCTTGGCAAGAGCCGTATCGATCGGCACGCGGACGATGCCGTCCGGTCCGATCTCAGCTTCCATGTCAACCACCAGTTCCGGAGGTGCCGGATTCCAGCCACCCCACCAGGGGATCGGTCGCAGGCAGCCCCACCGGTTGAACCCGGGATACCAATTGTATTCACTGGCGAACCACCAATAGCCCGACCCATACAGCCAGTCCCATCGTGCGGCGGGATACCAGCGGCTGTCGCGGGCGGTCCGTTCCACCTTCACGTTCACCTTGGCCTGGGTGACGGGGGCACCAAAGTAATACTTAGCAATGATCTCGGCTTCGATCTTTTCACCGAGCATGACCGGCTTATCCGGTGCTTTGACGGTGACTTCAAATTCAGGCTTCTTGTATTCCTCGACTCGGAACGAGACACCGCCATTCACCCGGCCGTGTTCGAGCGCCAGTGAATAGGCCCCCAGCGGTGCTTCCTGCGGTAAGGCATACTCACCCAGCACCCCGCCGAATTCGTCCGATGTCAGTTGCTGCGCGGAGACTTCGGTCCCCTGGGGATCGCGAATGAGAACGCGGACCTGCTGGTTCGCAAATTGCGACTTGTCGGCCTGATCGTAGCTGGCATGCCCCATCCAGAATTTGAACTTCACGGTTTGTGCTGGGCGATAGGCGGGGCGGTCCGTGATCGAATAGACCTTGAATTCGTTCAGCTGGTCCCACGAATGATGGCCGAACCAGATCCCTGAAAACCCGTGATAGGCCAGCCGCCCCTCCGGGGTCCGGGCGATCGTCAGCCACTGGTACTGCTGATCCAGCAGTTTCGGGTCGGGAATAATCTGTCCATCCGCATCGGTGAACTCCGCGAAATTCTTCGTGAGGACATCATGCCGCTTCGTCTTCTCATCGTACCATTGCCTCCAACCAAAGAACTCGACATTGGCCTTGGCGATCGGCTTGCCCGTCACGGCATCCGCGACGTAATACCAATGACCATCGTGAATCGGCTTCTTGACGATGATCGTGTCATCCAGCCAGACGATGATCCGGCTGATGTTTCCATCCCGCATCCGGGCCTCCACCAGGTAAGCCCCAGCCTTGTCGAGCGGAGTGTCGATGGTCTCGCGACGGTCAAAGTGTTCGGGACGCGGCTGCAGATCCCGAGCCCACTCGATGGCGCCTTCTTCCAGATATTTCTGCTGATTCTGACCGACAATGCGATAACCGATGTTATCGATCTGCATCTCGTTCCAGTCGAGGTTCTGCGGATTCGCCTTCAGGTGTTTTTTGACATCTTCGAGGAGCGTTGCGATCTTGATCCGACGAGCTGTGAAGTCGACGCGAGTGCCGTTACGGAAGAGGTAATCGAGAGTGGCCTTGGTTCCTGCGGGCTTCGATTGCGTGTTATCGAAGCGGCCCCAGTTGCCGACGATCTGAGCGAGGGATTGCTTGCGTCCCTCGTTGTCGCCAAAGCGGTTGATGACCTGGCCCCAATACTCGGCTGCTTGGTTGTACTGCTGGCGGTCAGTGGCGATCTGAGCCAGCCGCTCCAACGCCTGCGACGCTTCATAATTGTTGCCATCGGCCAACCGCTTCAGGATCACAATCGGATTGAATTCGTCCGGGATGGCGAACCGCCGGGCTCCCGTCGCCAGACGGGCGATCGTCTCATTGTCCTTCAGCGTCTTCAGCGCAAACGGATTTGCCTCCTTTTCACCGGCTTGTTCGTCCGCTTCCGGCAGCGTGATTCCGCCTTCCCGCAGAGTCTGCACCCCAAACTGTCCATGTAGGAAATCGGCAAATTGCCAGTCCACCTGACTGGTCTGAGCGGGATCGACCTTCTTGGTTTGCTCCATCGCCCAGCGCCACCGCTGTCCGTCCGATGTCGCCGCCTCGTACGTTTCGGGCGCCGAATAAAACACGGGATTCCCGTCCGCATCGACGGCCGCTCCCTTGCTGGTCCCGCCTCCCCATCCATTCCAACGCCCAAAATGGGGGGTGTCGTAATCCGGCAACTCTTCCGTATTGGTGAGTGACTGCAACTGCCATGCGGCCCCTCCCATCCGACCATTGAGGATGAACTCTCCCAGCTGGCGATAGAAACCTGCGATCTCGGCCCGATTCTGGTCGTTGACCACCTCTTGCCGCACGAGGGGGAGCGATTGGATAAAGACCTGCATCGCTCGAACGCGGTCACGGGCTGTAGCGTCAACGTATTGGCCGGTCCCCTCGTTGTTACCACGGTGGAACTTGCCAGCAATCAGAAAGCCCTGATGATGAATGACGATCCATTGAGTCCCGATCGTTTTGAGGGCTCGCCAGTTTTTGGCGTGGACCTGTTCCGCCTCGTTGAGGTAGGTATCGATTTCATGGAGTAACTGCAGATTCAGATAGCAGTTTGCCACCTGCACCAGATCATGGGACAGCTGGGGCGTCGTGTTCTGAGGGTCAAGAGCCAGCGGACGATACAGGGCGAGCGCTTCCCGAAAATTGCCTTCCGCGAAGAGTTTGTCAGCGCGGACCCGTTGATCCGGAGTGGCAGGCGGTTCCGCACTCAATTGCATCACTCCCCAGATACCCAGCGCCAACGCCAACAGAACACCCAGCCGATAACGCATGATCTTCATCCAGCAGGCACTCTACCGGAAGACGAATCCCCCGGCAGGTTCAGAATTTGAGTCGACAGTCAGACGGTGTGAACAGCCTCTGGAGTTAGATACACGCCCTATCAGAAAAGTTCCAGAGGAGTTTGCAGTTCTGAAGGTCGCCCGCGATTCACCTATCTGTTGTGCCGGGAATTCACCGATTCGTCGGGACGACGCAGGCGTCTCATCGTTCTCAAAAGCGAGTTTTTCCGGTCTGATCCACCTTCAGGTGGTCAGGTCTTTCCGACGTGCAACAGGTGTCCGGAATATATCACCCCAGAGGGTTTTCACGCAGCGCAAAGTTTTACCATCTCACCCATTCTTCCTACTCGTCTTTCTTGAACCAATCGCTCATCTCGAAGTCAAAGTTACTCGATGAGACGGATCACTCCCTCAGGCCATCTCGCAGCTTTACGTACCGGGAAGCAGATTTCCATGTTCCAAAACCTCCATCGCAGCTTTGGCACCTTTTGGAAACACCTTCGTCGGCGAACCACGTCACGATCTCGGAAATCCCGTCCCTGGGATCGGCCCGCTGCGGCACTGGAGTCACGAATTGTCCTTTCCTCAGGGGTTGGAGTCGGTGACCTAGCAGTCGTCTCCTATAACGCCGACTCAGACATGGTGGCCCTTGTGGCGTTGGCTGACATCCCGGACGGTGAAACGATTTTCCTGACGGACCGCGGGTGGAATGGAACCACTCTCCATGCACCGGGGTCTTTCGAAACCAATATCACCTGGATCACGGGGGGAGTGACCCAGGGCTCGATCGTCCGCCTCTCGATGCTCACGGCGGCAACATTCGTAGATAGGTCTTATGGATCACTGTCCGGAGCCATCAACCTGGATGTCACATCGGGCGATCAGTTCTTGATCTATCAGACGCTGGACAACAACGCGGAGAGCTCCCCGGCCTTCATCTCGGCGTTCAATGGCGACAATCCGAGTCTTCTGAACCCCTTGAATGACGATGGGCCATGGGATGGCTGGAGTGATTCGGACACCTCGATTTCCAACAGCACTTCCAAATTGCCGTTCGGGCTGACAGCTGTGACGGCGTCGGGAGACACCGGTACGGCCTTCGGAGTGGCGACCAACGTCCCAGGTGGCCTGATCGAAATCGACAACTTTATCTACAACGGTCCGACCAGCAGTGCCTTGCGCGCTGATTGGGTCAACCGAATCAACAGTTTTTCGAACTGGCAGTCGAATGACATCAGTGGCTTCAATCTGCTAACCGACGGGGCACTGGGAGGGATGATCGCCTTTTCGTTTTCCACAGAGCCGACAGCATCGATCGTGGTGTCGGACGATTTTTTAACCGCTGGTCAGACATCTCCAGTTGTATTCACTTTCAATCAGGCCATCTCTGGGTTTACCAATACGGATCTGTCCATCGCGAACGGGACGCTCTCCCCCGTCTCCTCGTTGGACGGTGGCACGACTTGGACGGCCTTGTTCACGCCCTATTCCGATACGGACGACGCGACGAATGTAATCACCCTCGATCTGACCGGAGTCACCGGAACCAGCCCCGGTGTCGGTCTGGCGAACTCCAACAATTTTTCCATCGCCACGCGGCGACCGACCGCCACGGTATCTCTGACCGATACCAATCTAAAGATCGGTGACACCTCGACCGTGACATTCACATTTAGTGAACCGGTGTCCGGATTCACTAATGCCGACCTGACCGTCGCCAACGGAACACTTTCTCCTGTGACCTCC
>QWPB01000059.1 GCA_003671275.1 Planctomycetota bacterium
ATCCATCGCTGGGTGGCACTGGTTGGCTGGATTTGCAGCCTACCGGTGTGCCTTGGCACAAGAGGAATTCCAAGGTAATTTCCGTCTGGAATGACCTCTTTCGGCTCCGCCGCCCCGGTAGCCCAAAGCGGCAACCGGGGACACCCCGCCGGGTGCCACTGGCGAGGGCTTTGACTCGCCAGTGCAGGACGCTCGACTGCTGGGGAGACTGGTCACATCATTCGCTTCACCACTGGCGGCCCAAAGCGACCGCCAGTGGCACCCAAAATCCCGCGCCGGTCGAGCTTCGGTCGACAGTCGCACCCGGCGGGCACTGTCGCATTCATGATCAAACGTCCAGTGCCGGGAATGATTTCAAGATTCCGATTCTTGACAACTCGCATCGTGCATAGGCAGAGTCATGCCTAAGGATAGGCAGAATCGCAAGTTCCGATAGGCGGAATCTGATTCTGTCTAACCCTAGTTCGCCGACCGGAGGGTTTCGAAAGTGGCAGACACCGACGAGCCAGAACTCACTCGGCCGGACAACGACGAGTCTTGCCCGCAAGGGGAGTGTGCGCCGTGGGAGGAGGGAATCACGTCGTTCATCCTCACGGAATTGGTCCTCCACTCGGCCGGAGATCTGACCTCGCTCGCGGCGGTCCTGGAGGCTCAGGGGTTGATGGCCACCCACCGCCCGCTCCCGATGGATGAGCCGATGTGGATATTCCAGGGGATCTGCAGCGGCGAGGAGTTTGACGGACCCGAGACGGAGATCGCCGCGATGCTGGCGGTCGTCGAATCGCTGGACCCGCACACCCGCGCCCTCTGGGACGGCTGCTCGCGGCGGGTGTTCGACTTCGCATACGACTGCGGGGTGAAGCCGGTCACGGTTCGCCACGACCTGTCGGCCGGGACGATGGCGCGGCTGGCGGCGGCCGGCGGGTCACTGCGGATCACCCTGTACACCTTCGAGCCGAGGCAGATCAAGAAGGCCGAACCAGACGCCGCAGCAGACGGCGGGGGCATGTAGGCTTTCCGGGGTTCACAGCTCACTCGGCCCCCGCCGCTGCTGAGCTGGGTCGTTAGGCTACACGTCAAAGGGCCAACTGATGCACGGATTGCCACCATTCTTGCGGATGGCATGATTCTCGTGCTGGCGTGTCACGGCCTCGCGGCACTTGGCAGGCGAGCGAATACTCGGCAGGCTGACGCCGTGCCGCTCTGGGGACGCGCACTGAGGGCGGTCAGTTCTCAGGTCAGCGGCGGGACAATTACATCGGTCGTTAATTGCGTCAGTCCTAAGGCCGACTTCAGGGTGGTGTACCGCGTGCGGGCAGCGGCCTCGGCGGTCGGATCAGCGGGGGAACGCCGCACGGCCCGGATGAGCAGGTTTTTGGGCGTGTGGTCCAGATCCACGAACTCCAGAATCTGGGTGCGATAGCCAGCTGCTTCCAGGGCCGCCACGCGGAGGCCATCGGTCGCCAAGGCGGCTAACCGCTCCTTCAGAATCCCGTGGCGGAGCAGGGGCTCCAGGGACTCGCTGGCGATGCTGCGGGCCACTTCATGCTGGCAGCAGGGAACCGCCAGGATGACTTGCGTGTTCCACCGCACCGCCTGGGCCAGGGCATGGTCGGTCGCTCCGTCGCAGGCATGCAGGGCGACCGCCAAATCGATCGGGCCGGGCGGCGTGACAGCTTCGATGGCGGCCGTCTGGAACTCAATCCCGGTCAGGCTTAACTGCTGGCAAATCCCTCGGCAGGTCTCGATGATCGCCGCATTCTGGTCCACCGCCAGAATCCGCGTCTCACGCTGGTGAACGCCGACCAGCAGATGCTGCAAGGCAAAGGTCAGATAGCTCTTGCCCGAACCAAAGTCGACCACTCGCAGCGGTCCCTCGGCGGCCAGTTCCGGGACGATGTCATTGACCAGTTCGAGGAAGCGGTTGATCTGGTGAAACTTGTGCGCCATCTTGGCCCGCACCTGGCCAACGGGGGTCATGACGCCGATCGCTTCGAGAAATGGGCAAGGCGTCCCCTCGGGAATCAGATGCTGCTTGGCCCGATTGTGGGCAACGACGGGCGCGGACCGCGATTCTGCCGCCACCTGCCCGGCAATCACCGCTCCACCACGGGCCCGCCAGTGATGCTTTTCCGTTGTCAGGAGCAGATTGACCTCTTGGTATACGGTGGGAAAGAGGGCCGACAATTCCAGCAGACTCTGCGCGATTGTCCGGTTCTTATGGATTTCCTGAGTCCCGCTACGGGCCGACCATTGGACCTGAGTCCCGTCCTTCAAGTCGATCAACCGCAACGTCTGCCGCGACGGAGGGGCCGATGGGGCCGACAGCGGGGCACTGAGCACACATTTAACCAGCGTACGGTTCGCGCAAGCGGCCTGAAAACGGTCTACGAGCGACGAACGAGTTTCAGACATAACGGGAAGCCTGACTGCCGAGCCCCAAACGAGCGACCATATTCCGCTCGTACGACCCGCCAAAACCATTTACTCGGGAAGAAACTCGTCCACCACCTGAATCGACTCCGGCTTCAGTCCCATCTCGGACAGGCGAGCTTGTAAATCGATCATGGTGCCCGCACGGGCGGCTTTGGTCTTATAGATCCGAACGCGGATTCCCTGACCATCTCCGGTGGTCAGACTCGCCGCCTGGGCCACTTCACCCAGCGAGGCGGGCCGGGCATCTCCCAGTTCTTTCGTCGACAGCCGGTAATCCGGATCGTCAACCACCACCGTGATCCCAACGAGGGGCTGTGCCGGCGGCCCTGCGGAAGCCACCATCAGCTCGTCATCCCCGACAATCTCGGAAGAGACCGGCGGAGCTGGCTGGCCGTTTTCCGTTGAGCGGGTGATGACGCCTTCACCCGCGCCGCCACCGCCCAGACCGGGGCCCTTGAAATTCATTCCGAGATAGAAGGCCAGAGCGGCAATCCCCAGAACTGCCCCCCCCACCAACCGATTCCGCATGCTCGAAGCCATGTGGGCCCCTTGGTGAACAGGTTTCCATTGTCGGCTCGGAGCGTCCGCAGCCCCGATTATTCCCAGAACTTCTCACCGCTCCAGTTAACAGGCGGCTGAGTTTCGATTTCGCAATCCCCGTGAATCGTACACTGGCAGGACAGTCGCAGATCCTTTTCCTGTCCGATTCGCATAAAAAACGTGATCGGTCCCAGAAGATACCGCAGCCATTCCCGAAGCCCCTGACGGCTGACGTTCTCTTCCCCCTTGACGATCTTGACGGAGCAGGACGCACACCCGCCCAATCCATGGCAGTTGAAAATCCCGCGGTGCGGCCACTCGTGGACTTCGACGCCGTTCTTGAGGGCCTCGGTACGGAGGTTGGCTCCCTCCGGAACCTCGATCGTACGTTTCTCTCTGACGAAGGTAACCTTGGGCATCGCGCCGCATTCCTGAATCGGGGGAGAATCAATCCTGAGTTGATCTTAGAGCAGATTTCCGACAGACGCCAGCCGATTCCCCGTCATCACCATCAGTGAGAAGCCTCCGCAAAGATCCGTAAGACAAGCGATGGTGTGGCGTCCCCCGGTCCCGGACTCCGAGCGACCGTACGATCGTTGCACCTCATGCGCTGCGGACGATCGGTGCAATCGGCATTCTCGACACATGCCGAGACCTGATCCCGGTTCTGTCGAATGCTCCGAAGAATCGGCTTTCCACATTGATGCCACCAGGGCCCCAACGACGAAAGGGAAGGAGACTTGATCTCCCATCGCGGTGGTTCTTCCGTCTTCGGCTTGCCCGCAGACCCCCTGCGACCTGGAAGCGAGCCCTATTGTGCTGGAGCCTGAACATGCTGGCTGCTCAACTGTCGGATGATCAGATCGCCGTGATTGGCAGTGTCGTCGTCTTTGCCGGGTGTATCGTCATGATGATGCTCAGCCAGAAGATCGGCGATTCGGTGCGTGGCCAGACGCACACCCGTCGCGAACGGGTGGTGCCGTTCCCCGGTCGACGGGCTACGGACGATCAGCTCACCGATCGGCACGCCGCCTGATCTCGTGGCGGCCCCCGGATGGCGTCGAAGGGAATGTCCTTGGTAAGATGGCTTCCCGATAGATACTGTTGGACCGCTCTGGCACTCGTTTCTCGAGGATCACATGCGACTGAAAACTGCGGGCTTTGGATTGGCCATGCTGGCCATCGGTTATCTGGGTGGCACGGGCACCCTGACTGGATTTTCGCTGGACCAGGGCGTCATCGCACAAGGGACCGACACGCCGCTTTCGGAAGACTCCGAGGCCAAGGTCCGGGCGGCCCATGACAGCCTGAAAGCGGCAATGGATGCCCTGCAGCAGGACGGACTGTACGCCGGGCTGAGCGATTCGCCGAATTCCTACCTGGTACTGGCCGGGGGCGGAAATGCCCTGGATGACCTGCAATCGGGGCAGGGTGTCGACCCCGAGACGTTCGCCGCCCTGTACGCCGGGCAGGTAAAACAGGAAATCCTCGATTCCCTGACCCGCGACGAGCAAGGCCGCTTGCTCTACAACGAACAACTGATCCGGCTCTACTCCCGATCCCGTCTGGAGAAGGTGCTGGCCAATCGGACGAAATACTCACTCGCCAAGGACAGCACTCCCTTCGGTGACGTGAAGTAACGGACGATGTGAAGTAACGGACAGTGAACAGTCCGAAAATGCCACCCCTGTCGATCACGCTGCCCGGAGGGGAGACTTCTCCGATTTCGTGACGAAATGTGCGCAAATTTGGACGGAATCTGTTTGGGAGACGGTCGAACGAGGTGGTAGACTCGAAGTCGGCGTGAAGGGATTCTCGCTCCACTCTGACGCATCCGCCCGTCTCACGGTTCTTTTCCCGCTTGCAGGTTTTCCCAGGAGTCACAGTATGCGTTCCCTCAAGGTGAATGCTCTCGCCTGGCTGACCGGCCTCGCACTGGCCTCGTCCGCTTACGCCGCCGATCCTGCCGTTAACGCGGTCCTTTACGGACACCAGGCATCGGATGGTCACAACTACTACGCCGTGACTCTCTCGGCTCCCGCAGCTGCCAAAGCCGACTCGGTGGCACCGCACGACCATCTGATTCTGGTGGACACGTCGGCCAGTCAGATTGGCGAACATCGGACGATGTCGCTGGGCGTTCTGAAGGAACTGCTCGCGAACCTTCCGACACAAGACCGCGTGCAGGTGTATGCCGTCGACCTGCAGACGACCTCCCTGACTCAGGGATATGTCAGCCCCTCGGAAGCGGCCGCCAAGGCTCTTCCGGCGCTGGATTCCCGGCTGCCGGCCGGGGCCACCAATCTGGTCAAGGCCCTCAACACAGTCACAGGGCAACTGACCAGCGATCATAATCAGTCGATCATCTATCTCGGCGATGCCATGAGCACGGCACAACTGCTGCAGGCTCAGGACCTCACAGAAACGATGGCCACCCTCCGGGGTAAACATGTTCCCTTCCACGGTGTCGCCATCGGCGGCAACAAGGATATGCAGTTGCTCGGAATCCTGGCTCAGGGGACGGGCGGGGCCGCTCTGATTGATGATGCCACGCTGGACGCAGCGGCCATGGGCCGTCGTCTGGCCGCCGCAGTCGACTTGCCAGTGGTCTATCCGAAGTCGTTGAAAGTCGACTGGGCCGACACCGAAGTTCTACCTCAGCAGGCATTGCCGCTGCGGTCCGACCGCGAAACCGTCTACCTGGCTCGCGGGCAATGGTCGGCGGGGGCATCGGTCTCGGTGACCACTGACCAGGGCCCCCTGACGTGGGCCATCCCCCAGCCTCAATTCCGCGATGGAAATGATTATCTGGCGGGTGTCTGGCAGCAGGCGGCAAACACCAACGGCCTGGCAGTGCCCTTCGCCGGACGTGAGTTCCTGGGAGCTGCCCAGGACGCCTATGTCGAACAGGTGGAACGCCTGGAAGTCGAAATCGACCGGGCAATGGCCCAAGGAGATCTCGCAACAGCGAATGTTCTCAACGGCCAGCTGAAGCAGATCGATCCGGACAACATTCATGCGGTGGGCGTCAAGAACAAAATCGGCAACAAGCTGATTCAGGTCGCTCAGGTCGAGGAAAAGACCGAACAGAATCCGTTCGGAGCAGCCGCCCCAGCCGGTGAAGCCCCGGCGACCGAGCCTGCCGCGGAAGCTCCTGCCACTCTCAAGGAACGTGAGCAGCCACTCGATCTCTCTCCCATCGCCCAGGAAGAAGCCCTGCGAAAGGCCCGCGCTCAGAAGCTGCGGATGCAGTTGGCCAACGACAAGCAGAATGCCATGCGGGCCGTGAACAGCCAGCCGGATGCGGCTCTGTCGCTGCTGGAAGCCACTCGCGGCGCGATCAAGTCCGCCATGGACATCGACGCCGAAGAAAAGGACCGCCTGCTGCGTGAAGTGAATGCCGCGATCCAGGACATCAAGAACAAAAAGGAAACCCTCCAGCTGGCGATCCAGGCTCGCGAAAAGCGACGGGCTGAACAGGACGCTCAACAGCGGATCGTCGATTACACCGCTGAGCAAGATCAGAAACTGCAACAGCTGGTGGATCGCGTTCGGGCACTGATGGAAGACGGTCATCACGGAGACGATGCGGCCTTTGAAGAGGCCGAATCGGTCGCCCGGATCATCGAAACGATTCTGCCGGAATCGTCAACAGGAGCCTCCACCGTCTTCACCACCGAAGCGGCGGGCCAACTGTCGAAGGCCGAACGTCTGCGGTCCATGCGGTACGACAAGTTCCTGGAAGTGCTCTATCAGGTGGAACTCTCTCACGTTCCGTTCGCGGATGAGCCTCCGGTCAAGTACCCCAAGGCTGAGAAGTGGCAGTGGATCACGCAGAAGCGAGAGAAGTGGAAATCTGTGGACCTGCACAAAGACAGCCCCAACGAAGAGAAGATCAAGAAGGCGTTGGAGCAAACAACGACTCTTGAGTTCCCGGACAACACGCTGTCGGAAGCCATCGACTTCATCTCCAAGCAACACAACATCCCTATTCGCCTCGATACCCAGGCGTTGACGGATGCCGGACTGGATGCGGAAGCCCGCATCAGCCTGACGATCTCGGGGATTACACTGAAGAGCGCCCTTAAGCTGCTGCTGGAGAACGTCAACGACACCGAGCTGACCTATGTGCTCGAAGATGAAGTGATGAAGATCACGACTGCGGAAGATGCCGATCTGAAGTACACGACTCGCGTTTACCCGGTCGGCGATCTGGTCATTCCGATCCAGCCGATTCAAGGAGGCGGTCTGGGTGGTGGAATTGGCGGCCAGCAGGGTGGCGGGCAAGGCGGATTCGGCGGCGGCGGCCAGCAGGGCCAGCAGGGCCAGCAGGGTGGTGGCGGTGGATTCTTCAGTGTGCCGCCCGTGAAGGCCGCGCCGCAGGGGGATCTGAGCAAAAAAAAACCTCTGAATTGAACTCGACTGCGCAAGCTCCACAAGCTGCGCAGAAACCGGTCAACACAAAACAGCGGACTCCCGAACGTTCTCGGGAGCCCGCTGTTGGTGTTAACCCCCCAGGGCAGGTCGTGCCCGTCGGGGAAAAAAAACCCGCTCCGGAAGAAAAACCGATCCCCTCGGCGGGGTTTCCAGCCTCCAGCGTGACCGGGGCCGCGGAATGGCGAGCCTTTCTCGCCAAGACCAAACCCACCCCGGAAGATGTCCGAAAACATGTCCGCTATCTGATCCACGAATCCCAACACGCAGCCGTGATCGGGCTCTTGCAGGCAGCTATCATTGAAGGCCAGGCGCAGCCTTGGATGTATGAAATCCTGGCAGCCTCCATGGAGATCCAGAAGTATCCCAAGGAAGAGATCGAACGTGTCGTGCTTTCAATAGCGGATTTTGGGAACGCCAACTACGAGTCAATGATGTACTCCGGGGCATCGCTGTCCAGCTTTGGCCGCGATTCCTCGGCAATCAAGATGTATCAGCAGGCCGCCCGGATCGCTCCGAGTCGCCATGAGCCGTACCTGCTCGGGCTGAAACTGGCCGCCCGAACACGAGATATCGCGGAAATCGAGTGGGCCGCCTGTGGCACCTTGCGCCAGGTCTGGACTCCCAACTACCCGACACTCCATCAGCAGGCCGAAGACCTGCTGGTCGAAGCCGAACGCAAATTGACCAAAGAGAAGCAGCCCGAGCGGCTGGCCGAACTCCAGCGGGCGGCCAGCGATGCCCGGCAACGTGACCTGATTATCCGGCTCGACTGGAGCGGGGACGGCGATCTCGATCTGGCCGTCGAGGAGCCGACCGGCAGCGTCTGCACCAATGCCCTCCGTGAATCGGCGGGGGGGGGATTGCATATGGGAGATGGCTACGGTCCCCAGGCGGCGGACTGCCATGAAATTTATGTCTGCCCGGAAGGGTTCTCGGGGGATTACAAGCTGACCGTGCAGCGAACCATGGGCAAGATCGTCGGGAACCGGGCCACACTGACCATCACGATGCACGCCGGCACGCCGGAGGAAAAGAAAGTCACACGTTCCGTCAACCTCGCTCAAGAGGCCACGGTCGTGATCCCCCTCACACTGCAGGACGGTCGGCGGCAGGAACGCCGAACCACATCCCAGCTGGGCCCGGCCCTGGACCACGAATCCCTGGTCCGTACCGTAAAGTTGGCCAACAGGCCCCTGCCGAAGGCCGCGACAGCCGCCGACCAGCAGGTCGTCCGTGATCTGCAACACTCACGGCAGATTGGGGCTCCGAACCAGAACGCGGGAGCCGTGGGCGGAGGAGCCATCGGATTTGCCCCCACCATCACCACAATTCGCGAAGGTGCCTCACTGGTGGCGAGCGCCATCGTCTCCCCGGACCGCCGCTATGTCCGGATGGCGATCAGCCCCACGTTCAATCAGATCATCGACGTAGTCACTTTCAGCTTCCCCAGCCGACCGTGAACACTACAGATGCTTCGCGACAAATGCCCACGCGGATTCGTCGTGAAACTCATGACCACCTTCGAAGATCAGGTGCTGAAATCGATCTCCCAGTTGGAGTTTCTCGTAGTAGGTTTTGGATTGGATCGCCTGCGGCTTTCCGGCATCCCGGTGGTCGACTCCATCCATGCTGCCGGCCTGGATCTGCAGGGCTCGGGGGCAAATCAGTGCGGCAATATCGGCATCCCGGAACAACGTAAACCGGTCGGAAAACTGAAAGTCCACGGGCACGGACAGTTCGTCACGTGCATACCGACCTTCCTGCACCCCGTAGTAGCAACTGCAAACGGCCACCTTGATGCGCGTGTCGACCGCCGGAGTGACAAGGGCGTAATACCCTCCATAAGAGAGTCCCACCATCGCAACGCGTCCCTCATCGATCTCCGGGCGATTGAGGAGTACATCGAGGCTGCGAGTGATCTTGGCGATTTCGATGGCCGTCAGGCTGGTGCCGATCAGACGCAGTCGCTGGTCGGTGCGATTGCGGACATCTTTCGGAAATCCTTCCGCCGAGAAAAGATGCTGAGGGGCAAAGACGATATATCCCCGTTTGAGCCCACCACGAACCATGTCATGGTAATTCGCCCCTCCGTGAAAGAGGGCGACCTCGGGCGACCCGCCACCGCCATGCATCGAGATAACCAGCGGAGCCTTCTCGCCGGGCTTCAGGGACTTCGGCACAATATAGATTCCCTCGGCATGGACTCCCGGCAGGATTGGGATCAGGGCCCGGTAGTAAGTCCCCAGCGCATCTTCACCGATCACGATGAACTGCGAGGGCCCTGAGGGAACTTCACCCGGAGGGGGATAGCCGATGCTGGCAAGGAAGGCCTGCCGATAGCGCTCTGCGGACTTCGCGAAGGCCGCCGGTGAAGAGTAGTCGTTCGGTAGGATCGCCTGGAGCCGGGTGGTGTCTATTTTCTGAGCGAGAATGTAGTCATTCAGTTCCTGAGCCTGCTCCGAGCGGAGCGGATTCGAATCTTTCACGTCCTGCTCGAAGTAGTTCGACGCATCCTGGGCCAGCGCCGCAGTAATCACGGCAACGAACAGGCACCCACCCCATAGACAGCGATTCATCCAGTTCATGATGTCTTCTCCGAAAGAGGTTCACTTCGGGCTCGGCACAAGGGGCCCACCGGTTCATGTCATCGACATCCACTTCCCGAGCACCAGACTGGGGATCACCAGCAGTGCCGTCGCGATCGCATAGGAAACCCCCGCGTTCCCCAGTTGGAAGTAGATCCCCAGCGCATCCAGCATGATCACGGACAGCAACATCATGCGCACTCCCGCTTGAACGTAGATTGGTTCCGGATTCCGAATCGCATCGAAAATGCGACGATTGATCGTCAGTGCCACCACACTTAACGCGAGCAATATCGTCGACGAATCCGCAGCTGCCCCGCTGCCGATCGAGAACCCGAACGGAATCGTCCATCCCCCATACCAGGAGGCCAATCCCAGCAGCCCCGCGTTGATCACCAGAGCCGCAGCCAGCAAAAGCCACCGTCGGGATGTCACGGCCTCGGTCCTGGCGAACAGCGTCACCCCCATGATGTACACGCCCAGACACCCCGCAACCCACAACTGGGGATGCTGCCAGGCTGAGGTGAAATGATCGCCCGCAGTGCTCGCTCCGAGAATCACATTCAGGAACCGGCATCCCCCCATGAAGACGGGAGCCAGCGGCGTTTGCTTAAGCACACCGTCATACAGAAAGATACAGGCAGTCAGAATCCCGGCCACCACGAGACTCCCTCTTCCGGCGGCAGCGGCTCCCGTGAGTCCGATCATCATCAACGTCGAAGCGAAGATTACGGCTGCGCGGAGCGAAACACGCCCCGATGGAATGGGCCGTTTGGGCCGCTCTTCAGCGTCCTGCTGGCGATCAAAGATATCGTTCCACACCATCCCCGACAGATAGAGTCCTGCGGAGGCCACCATCAACGCAGCCACCCGGTGGACACCTTGTATCTGTGATCCCGACAACAAAAAACCCAGCATGATATCGGCCAAGGCTGTGAACAGGGCTGGCAGTCGACAAAGCTGGCAGTAAGCACGAATTTGCGACATGAATGAGAAACCATCAGCAACAGGAACGGAGCAGGGGGGAACAGCACCAACGTCGGGACTGCCATACGGTCAACTTCCTCCGGACAGTCGTACCTTGCGTTCCCAGAAAAAGACGATATTCCCAAGCACAATCAGCCCGATCATCACCAGATGGGCCACTGACTGCGGGCCCATTCGCCGGCGGGCTCCATCAAACCGGCGGTCCTCCGGGCGATCAGGGGAATACTGATCGACGACCAGCTGTTCGTACTCCGCAGCGCCCTTAATCCCCACCAGCAGACCGTTCAGCTGATCCGGGATATATGGGAAGAGCAGTGGGGCCTGCACTCCGGTGCAGCCGCCGACCAGCTTGAGCTTTTGCTTATACGGGGTTACGGCGTACTGCACCCATTCCTTGGTCCCCGGGTAGGAACCACTGACATTGACGATCAGCTTCATGTCCTGAACGCTCTTGATATCGCGACACATCGGAATCTGATCGATATTGGTGCCGCGGGCATCGGTCGTATACAGCCCGCGCAGATTGGTGATGACGACCTTGATGACCCCTTCGTTTCCGGACTTGAACCCCAGATTGACGTAGTCCCGCCCGTAGACCAGATCGGGGTAATCGCGGGTAATCACCGCATCGACAGTCTTGTCAATCATCTGGGGACCGAGCGGCAGTAACGTAATAAAGTACAGTTTGGCCTGCTTGGCGGCGCACTGCTTGGCCAGTGCATTGGCCATGGGGGCCAGTTCGCCCTCCGTGCTGGGGTCATAGTCCCACGCCATCAGCACGTTGTCGCCCGGCTGGAGCTTCTCGATCTCGGTAAACACATCGCGTGAAAACTGACCGGAAACCTCGGGCGGCTTCCACTTGGTCAGAGTCGGTATTGCGACCGCCAATGCGATCAGCAGAAAGATCCAGCGACGATCCAGATTCTGAAGCGTGTGCAGCATGGGAAGTCGAGGAAACGTGGTGAGTGAATGGCCAGACACAACAACTGGCAGTCCCCTTCTCCGGGAATGCCGAACTCACAAAAGGCTAGTCGTCAGACCCCAGATAGGATCGATCGATGCCCAGCAACACCTTCAGACTGGTGGAGGCAATCCCCAGGGAGATGCCAATCATGATCGCACGATTGCCCGCCGTGTTGAACACATTCATCACAAAGGCATAGACCCGGTCCATGCCGAACCACGATCCATCCGACAGTGGAATCCCGACCATGCTTCCAAAAAGCGTGGCTCGAAACAAAATAATCAGTGCCGTGCCCAGCAGCAGAATGGCCTCCAGATTCTTGGCTCGAAACGCTCGAAACGCCGCCGACGCTACGTAGAACGCCAGCAGCGCAAACGTGGTCGTCATCAACGGCTGAAGCACCCAGGTGTACATCCAGTCGAACGGCGTTCCCCCTTCCGAATAATCCCCGGACCAGGGATACAGCACCGTGTGCGAACGCTCAGCCAGCTGCCCCACAGCTTTCCGCCATGCGAACTCAGTTCGCGCATCAGCCAATAGCCAGTCCTGTTGTCGTCGATCCAGGTTTCCGGCTTTCAGTAGCTCAATACACAGTTCCTTCTTGCGAGCCCCCAGCGTCGGCAGCTTGGACAGCCACTCTTCGATGGCCTCCATTCGAGGTGGGGAAAGTTCCGCAACAATCAATGCCGCGCCCAATTCCTCAACGGACATCACCGGATTCTCGACGAACCGGCGAATGGCCCGCCTCTGATCCTCGGTCATCGGAGTGAGTGATCCGACAGGGGGAACCTCGCGTTCCAAATTCTGTATCCCGGCCTCTTTCTCGGTCAGCAGGTCACAGCTGGACTTGGGACTGGAAGCCGCCCCCACGGACTCAAGTTGCAGCAACAGCACATCCACCTTGGGTATCCCCGCAAAGAGGTTATCAAAGGCGGTTCGCTGTGCCGGGGAGAGCGGGGCCCCCTCGGCCTCCAATTGCCGAAGCAGTTTCTGACGTTCCACTTCAGGAAGCCAGCGGGACAGCGGGTAATGGCACGCCTCTCTCGAAAGGGTTCGAACCATGGCTAGCGAGAGAGGGCCCGTACACTCCAGCCCGGACTCCGTGAGCCTCACGGCGGAAGACAACGACTCCGGGACCACGAAGGATGGTGGCGATACCGCATTCAGCGTATGGACCACTCGTGAGGCGACGGCCAGCTGATTGATGGCTGCCCGGGCGCGGGAATTGCCAGAAAACAGAGCCGTCAGGGCCTGCTGTTCTTCGGGTGACATGACACCACGAAAGGCCAGCTTGCCATGATCGGCAAGGTGCCGCACCTTGCCGCGCAGTGCCCTCGGCGGCTGGGCCCGCTCACTGAGTTTTTCGCAGGCACACCGCCACGCCAGTTCATCATCCAGCCCATCGAGGGCTTCGGCTTCGGTCCCGGACACCCATCCCTGAATCCGCAGCGTTCCCTGCCCCAGGTGCAACTGACGGTGAAGGGATGCGGGAATCACCGGGTGAGCGGTCGGCCGCAAAACACCGGGAGATTCAAACGTCGGCATCCATTCGAGGGGAAATGCAACCAGCGATTCGCCGTAAAATTCCGTCGACGGCGAAGGGCGACTGCCGAACTTGAACAGCCCCACGATCAACATGGCCAGAAAAGCCAGCAGCGTGATGGCGGAATAACCCCAGCCTTTTTTCCGATCGCTGATGGTCTTCAGATGGACCTTGAACAGGTTTCCGCCGCCGAGAATGAACGCGATGGCCGCGAGGATATCGAACCAGATCGAAACCTCTTCCCCCCACGACTCAAAAGCCGGAATAAAAAAGGCCACAATCAACACGATCCCCCCCAGCGCAGTGATCAGCAGAGGAATCGTGCGTTTCATTGGAGGGGAGCCATCCCGTTCTGGTCATCTGGGGGACCGATCAGCTGATGGGCTGATTCGGTATTCCGATTGTGTCATTTCGCGGCAGGCGAGGGAAGCAGGGCGACTTTCTCACCACGGCCACACTCAACTTCAATGGAGTTCCGCGACCCGTCAGAAGCATTCTGCTGATGAAACCACGCCGAGTGCCGCCGGGCGTTGCCAAGCCCGCCGAACGACGTTGTCTTCCAGCCGCATCCCCATGACTCCGGCAATTCAATGTGCCCATCCGTACACGTCTCGTTGGCGCAACAAAACCGTTTAATCGTCATTATCCCTCACAACTATTCCAAATGGGACGCTTTCGGTTTGACTGCCCGGCTGACGTGGCACACGTGACCTATGGTCGTAACTAGGGCAGATTCAGAAATGAACTTCCGTCTGCAGACTGACAGAAATGTCGGACTCACTGGTCCGGCGTTCGCGCAGACATGCCTGTCCAGACGGAGAATATCTCTGAATCGGCCCGAGGGTCTCGTCACCCATCCGAATTCGGTTCATGAAAACCAGCCACCGGGAACGAACGCGTTCCAGCTGATTCGCGGGACCCGAATTCTCGATGGACCGAGCACTCATCGTCCAGCACGAGATACGACAGGGGGGCTAAGCTGTTCGTTCGTCGCCCACGTCCGATATCACAACACCGACACGGGACCGCAGTCGTCGAGTTGGCGGTTTGCGTTCCCATCATGTTTATGCTGGTCCTGGGTTCGATCGAGATCACCAATTCAATCTATCTGAAACAGGCCCTGACCAGTGTCGCCTACGAAGGCGCACGACTTGCCAGCGGAGCCAGCGGCACGAAGTCCGACGCTGAATCATTCTGCACACAGCTTCTAACGGCACGACAAATTCAGGGGGCCAGCGTGTCCTGTACACAGATCACGCCCGCGACCACTCGGGGCACATTGATTACCGTCACGGTGACCGCCCCCGCGGAACAGAACTCGTTCGGATTGACCCGCTACTTCCGTAACCGCGATCTGACCGCCGCGGCAACCATGCCCCGACTGTGAATGAGAAGTCGCACATCATGCAAAGTGCTTGCCCAGTTCATTCGCCGACCGCACCGTGGATCAGTCCGCACCGGAAAGGGGTGATCCTCGTTCTGGCATCGGTGGCGTTTTTTGTTCTGATCGTCACGACCGCACTGAGCATCGACACGGCCTACGTGCATCTGACGCGAACTGAATTGCGGGTCGCCACAGACGCCGCCGCCAAGGCGGGTGCGGAAGCGTTGCTACGCACTCAAACCGAGTCCCTGGCCGTTACCGCCGCCCAGCAGGCAGCCTTGTCCAACACGGTCTCGGGACGCCCCTTGCAGCTGACTTCGGCGGATGTGCTGTTCGGCAATACCGCCTTGAGTGGAGAAGGCCAATGGGCCTTTCAGCAGGGCGTCCGCCCCTACAATTCCGTGAAAATCAACTCCGCCATGAGCGCCAGTAACGCCAACGGAGCCGTCCCACTTTTCTTTGCGGGAGTCGTGGGGCAAAGCTCGTTTGAACCGAGCGAGAACTCAATTGCCACGGTTTTCGAGCAGGATGTGCTGCTATGCATTGACCGGTCGCACTCCATGTGTTTTGACCTGTCCGGAACGGACTGGATCTACCCCTCGGGACTCCCCTGGTACGAAGCCATCACCAGGCCCCCGCACTCCAGCCGCAGCCGGTGGGCTTCACTCAACCGCGCGGTCAGTGATTATCTCTCCATTGCCAATGGCGTGAGCCCGCACCCGCGAATCAGCCTGGTCACCTGGGCCTCCAAAATCGGGACGGATACGACCGAATACAAATTGACCGGCAAAACCTCCCCTGCGACGACGGTGGATACCCTGCTGCTTTCGGATTACACAAATATCACCAAGTCCATCTCGAAACGTTCCACCACTGTCATGCTGGGGGGAACCAACATGGCTGCCGGGCTGGATCTGGCCGTGACCCAGATGCAGAACTCGGATCGGCCTCTGGCCCGCAAGGTGATCGTCCTGATGACGGATGGACAGTGGAATCAAGGCCGCAGCCCGCTGCTCTCGGCGGAAGAGGCCCGGGCGCAGAACATCGTCATCCACACCGTGTCGTTTCTGCCCGGCGCACAACAAAATGACCTGGAATCCATCGCCGAAATCACGGGAGGGCGATACTACCATGCCGATAGTGAGGCCGAATTACGTGAAGCATTTCGTGAGCTGGCCACGTCGCTTCCGGTGGTCTTAACGGAGTAATCCTGTGCAGTGTTCACGTGCCCCCCATTTGCAACAGCCACCCTCCCGCCGGGGAGTGGCTACCGTTGAGGTTGCGATCACCTTCCCGATCTTAATGCTGATTCTGCTGTTCAGTATCGAAGTCGCACGCCTCAACACCTTGCGAAACATTCTCGAAAGCGCCGCCTACGAAGGAGCCCGGCGGGGGATTGTTCCAGGGGCCACCGTGGAAGACATCCAGGCCGCAGCGCTCGCCATCACACAACAATCACAGGCCAAGGATGTCGTCATTACCACCAATCCGACCGTGATCACTTCGTCGACACAGTCGCTTACCGTCTCGATCGATGTTCCTCTGGCCTCCAACAGCTGGGTCGGGAAGCCGACGGACCGCCATATGGTTCGCTCCTGTACTTTGTTTCGCGAACGCACCGATTGACCCCCGGGCGTTCTCGAATGATCCGCGAGTGAATCGCTGTCACGGCAGGCCCACCGCATACTGACCGCCACGCGCAGCGTCCTGCAATGTAACCTACGCCCCCGGACACCCGGCTTCTATCGGGAAACGCTGTCCCAAGGCTTCGCCGCGACCCCGATCAAAGCCAGGATCAACGGAGTCGTTAAACACGCACTACCCAAAGGGCGAGCCAGCACACGGACATCCCAGAGAGGATCGCCAAATGCCAGCAAAGGAGGCAGCCCCAGCCAGAACAGCGCGAACAACAAGGCGGTTCCCCACGCTTTCAGGCCCAGATCCGCTGCCGGGCAACCGAGTAGCCCACTGGCCGCCAGACCGGCGAAGACACCAGGCCCCATCTGCTGGCGTTGGCCTGCATCCAGTGCCAAGCCCAACAGACCCGCCGCGATCAGGCGATATTGGGGATGCCGCAACGAGTACAGCGTTATCCACAAAGCGGTCGCACTCGGAGCCCCCATCGAGCCACCCGCGATTGTCGTATCGCAGATCAGCGCGGCATACGCAAAGACCAGCCAGAGCAGGGCTTCACCGAACATGGGGAGGCTCCTCGATGGCGGGCATCTCCTCCCTGGACAGACGCGCGGGAGTGACCAGCAATTCGAGTACGAGAACCTCCGAGGGAGCCGCACCGGTGAAATGCGGGGCCACCTCGATACTCCACTCTCCTGCCCCCGGCGGCAGATCGGCCCGTGTGACCAAGCCGTAGTAAAGCGGCGGAGCCAGCGCGACACCACGCAGTGATGTAAACACCAGATCGCCTACGGAAACCGGCTCCGTCGCATTGATCCGCAAGAGCTGGCACCTCGTCCCCGAACCGGCAAGCACCCCTTCCGGCCCCATCACGGCTTCGCCTTCGACCAGCCGCACAATCTGGGCCTGTCCCCGAAAGGCGGGGTCCGTGACACGCTGAATTGTGCTGGTCAGCTGACTCGTTCTGGCAATCCTGCCGATCACGGAACGGCCCGCCAGCAGCAACTGGTCGGCACGAATGCCGGTCGCCGCTCCCTGATCGATCGTGGCCTCACCGGGGGCCAGCACGAGATCGCTGGTCGACAGTCCGTCACGGCTGCCCCCTCGCACGATGGGAGACGGGATCTCCCCGGTGCCAGAGGCTTCCCAGGCGATCACGCGGGCCGTCCGCAATGTCGGTTGAATCAAAGGAACCGGCATCGCAGCCGTTGGCCAAGTGGGGACCGTTCGCAAGACATCACACTCGGCCCGTAACGTGGCGGCTTGAGCCTGCCAGTAGCGGGCTTGGCGAGATGTCTCACGATCGGGCAGAGCCGCATCCCCGGACGACTCGGGCAACGCCGCAACGGCCACACACTGGCCCGGGGCGAGCAGATCACGAATCGCCCCTTGAAACCGCTCTCGCAGATTCACTGGCAGCACAACACAAACCAGGCCGAGCAACGCGACCCCAGCGATCCCCCATGGATGCGGTGTGGTACGGTCAGCGGCCATCAGTGACAAGGCTTTCCCGCCAAAGATCGAAGTGCTCCAGGCAGATCAATGCCCCGCGAATCACGGTTCGCTCGGGATCGTGATCGAGCCGAACGGGCACACCAATCTGCTCGCGAAGGTATTGATCGATGCCCCGCAGCTGGGACGTGCCCCCCGTTAAAACGATTCCCGTATCGGCCAGATCCGCGACGAGCTGGGGATGGCTTTTCTCGACGACGCGGCGGATTGCCTGAACGATCCACTGCAGCGGTTCTTCGAGGGCGGAGCGGACATCTTCACTGGTCACGACAAGTTTGCGGGCAACCCCACTGATCGTGTCCAGGCCGCGAATCTCCAGTGACAATTCCCGATCCAGCGAGACCGCGCTGCCGATCTCGATCTTCAATTGTTCGGCAGTCGCGGGGCTGATACGGAGCGAATGCCTGCGCCGCATCGATTCGGCGATGGCGCGATCCAGATGATCTCCAGCCAGTCGCAACGTCTCCCCTGCGACCTCATCCCCCAGCGACAGAACCGCCACCTGGGTCGTTCCCCCTCCCAGATCGCACACCATACTGGCGAGTGGTTCCGAGATGGGGAGCCCCCCTCCGATGGTGGCAGCTTTGGTCACGGGCAACAAGAAGACCCGCCCCGCTCCCGCCCGCTCGACACTGGTAAAGACCGCCCGCCGCTCGACAGGGGACAGCCCCGATGGCACGGTCACGACCACGCGGGGCCGTGAATTGGCGGAGCGCAGGGCTTTCTTGAAGAAGTAAGCCAGCATCGCTTCGCACAGTTCAAAGTCTGTAATCGCCCCTTCACGGATGGGCTGAACGGCACTAATCGAGTCCGGAGTCCGCCCCAGCATCTGCTTGGCCAGTGTCCCGACGCAGGTTCCCCGCCCCAGAATCCGACGGCTTCCCGTTTCCAGGGCGATGACCGACGGTTCCTCCAAAACCACACCACGTCCGGGGGTGGCCAACCGCGTACAGGTGGTCCCCAGATCCAGTGCGACATCAGTCGTCAGCCAGCGGCGGAAACGATGGAACATCCGTGTCCCGAACCCTTTCGAAAGGAGCGTATTGCCAGAGAGTTGTACCCCACCGGCAGAAAACGCCGCAAGACGGGTTCCCAGGAACTCGCGCAGCCCTAGCAACCCTGAGTTAATCAACTCGGAACAGATCCTTGGGAGCCAGCTGTTGCAAGTCGATCCCGCCCTTGGCCTCCTGCTCCAGGAGTCCGAGGCGGGCCTCCAGTCGCTGGAACCGCTGTTCGACCTGGGGTTCGAACAGGGCGGATGTCCGTGACGGTTTGGGACGGGGAACTCGCGGATAACCCAATTGGCGCTGGAGCGCGGCAAACATATAGAGCGGGTCTTTGCCCACATTGGCTTTGGCAATTCGCCCCTCATGGGCCTCAAACAGAATCGGATACCCCGGCGTATAATGCGGGTCATTCTGCTGACGACGGACGTCCAACACTCGATGCTGCGAGCGGACGTACAACATCTCGGCGAAGTCAGTCATTCCCAGCTGGGGGCGAATCTTCAGAATCCAGTCCTTCCACTCGGGGCTGTAGAACGGGTCGCGAGACACCGCTTCCATTCCAAAATCATACCCCAGCCGGTTCCGCGCCAGGCACTCGAACTGGTACATGAACAGCCCCTGCACGGTGGGGCTGCCGGACATGTACTCGGCCAGTTGTTCGAGAATGGAAACCGCAATGCGAATATCGAAGCGGGCCCCTTCTTCTTCCGCTTTCGACATGATGAACGTCTGAAACGGGGTGAAGTAGTGCGCCAGCCGTTTCATCCCCTCGCTGACACGCCCGCGCAGGCTGAGTTCACCAGCCAGAAAATCGATGGCCATTGGCAGCTTGGTGGTTGTCAGGATTTCATCCCGGACCACCGCCAAGATCTCTTGAGCGGGGATGTTCTCTTCAATCCGCTCGCGATAGACGCGAAAGAAATGGGTCTGTTCGATGTATTCTTCACGGTCGAGCATGATCGTGACAGTATCGGACGTTCCGGGGATGGTGCCAAGAGCGCCGGGCAGAGACATGCCTCTCAGGGTGTTTGTACCGGGATCGTAATCATCAACCCGGCAATTCGGTCATCGGTATTCTTGCGATCCGGGACATGACACTTCAGACAATGATTCGTCAGGATAATCGGCGCGACCCGAGAGTATTGCCCCTCGTGAATTTGCTCATGCGATTTCTTTCCCGCTTTCAAGGCCTGTGCCGCCGCCTGTTCAAAATCGGTTCGAGCGGTGTGATCCGTGTTCATCACCTGACCTTCGATGGCCAGCCATCGCAAGGAGACCTGTTGCTCCTGCTCCATGGTGGCGAAGACCTCTTTCAGGGTGGCTGCTGGCAAGGGAAGCCCCTCATCCTCCTGGTAATAGCGATGATGTACCACCTGCAGGGTTGCGTGCATCGCCTCATGCAGAATCTCCGCCTGGCGGCGGGCTTGCTCGATGGTCGAATTCGGACGGTCGCCGGGGGGCCGTACAGGCTCCGCAGTACCGGCCCAGCGATGAATTGCCAGCCCCAGGATTAGAGCCAGCACAATAGCCACGGGCTTCATGAGAGGGCCTGCCTGCTGAATGAGAATGAAAATGGCGCGCTAGGGAGCCACCGCCGCAGGAGCGGAAGCGGCTTCGGTGGCCACCGGGATGCTGATTACCAGTCCGGCAAACTTGGGAGCCTTGGTGGGCTGACGAAATGATCCTTCGTGACAGGCGATACATCCATTGACCAGCGGAATCGCCGTGGCCCGCCGATAGTAACCACCTTCAATCTGCTCGAACTCCGACTGACCGCCCCCGATGACTCGAGCCGCCTGCTTTTCGAACTCGGTCTCAGGCTCATGATCGATACTCATCGCCCGCAGGTTGACCGCGATCCAGCGGGCCTCCACCTGAGAGTTCCGCTTCATCTCGGCAAACACATCCTCCATGGCCCGCGCGGGAATCACTGCGGTATCACGATGAAAGTAGCGATGATGAATCGTGTCGAGCGTCGCGGAGTAAATGTCGTGCATCACCTTCGCCCGGTCACGAGCTACAGCCACAGGCACACGGTTCTCATCGTCGATGGAGGGAGGCGTCGATTTCTCGACGGCCTTCTCGGGGACCGGTGGTTCCTCCGCAAAATGCGAAGTGGCCATGTGCTGCGTCGCAGTCACCACACAAGCCACGGCAACGATCCAGCGGGCAATCGCCATGCGACGAGCAATCATCATCTGACTCCCAGCAGATCCTCACCGACACAGAACCCCGTGGGCTCCGTGGCAGTCCAAATCGGACAGCCCGCCATCGATTGTCCCGGCTGGCCCATCAGGCTGTCGACCGCAAGGGATGCAGGTCGCAAGAATGAGAAGCCGTTGATGGGTGTGCTGACCCGTCACACTTGGCATCCCACGAGGGAAACTGCCACATGGAACCAGGACCGCAGAGCCTCATCCACACCCGGCAAGAATGCGATACCCCCGAACCATCGGAATCGCGAAGGCTGAAGCGAATCTCCGGCAGGCTTACCCCCTCGGCAGTGCCATCTATTCATGAGCCATTAGAACGGACACCTCGGGAGTACGAGGCTGAGTGACCAGCAGCCCTTCAGCGGGCGTGCTAAGGGCCGGGCGATCAGGCCGGTACTGCGAGGTCTTGCGACGTGGCATCAAATCGACCCCAAAGAAGGGGACCGGGGAATCGCTGCTCATTTGAAAGAAAGACCGTCCCACCTCGCAGCCACTCAATGTCGACAGCAGCAGTGCCAGTCCCAGACCGTAACGCAAGACAGGCCAGGCAAGAATCCGAGAATGGTGCATGATGATTCGACGGAGAGGAATGACCGAGGCCCGGAAGAATCAGGCGGCCTCGCGGCGGGAGGGTGCCTGAAACAGGCGTTGATACAACGGGCAGGTGGCCAGCAGCTGGGTATGGGCCCCGTCCGCAATGACGCGGCCATGATCCATAACGACCACCCGCGTCACAAAGTCGAGCAGACTTTGCGACATCGAGTGCGTGATCAGCATGACAGTCCGTCCTTGAACGAACTCCTTGAGGGTCTGGTGAATCAGGGCTTCACTTTCCGCGTCCGTGGCGGATGTGGCTTCATCCAGAATCAGAATTGACGGATCACGCAAGATCGCCCTCGCCAGTGCCACGCGTTGCCGCTGGCCCCCGGACAAGGATTTCCCCTTATCACCAAGTGGTGTGTCGTACCCCTGAGGCAGTTGTTGAAGAATCGGCCCCAGATGGGCCTTACGGGCCGCCTCTTCAATCTGTTGCTGGGTGGCGGCTTCCGTACCGTAGGCGATGTTCTCCCGCAATGTGGCATCAAACAGGATGGTCTCCTGAGTGACCAACCCGATCTGGCGACGCAGGTCAGCCAGTCGGACATCGCGAATCGCGTGTCCATCCACGTAAATGTCGCCCGCCTGGGGATCAAAGAACCGCGGCAGCAACTGAACCAGCGTCGATTTTCCACAGCCGTTCTGTCCGACAATCGCGACCACTTCACCGGCTTGGATCTCAAGATTGAACTGATTGAGAACCGGGCCGCGGGCCTCAGCAGTTCCTCGCGGTGCGTATCGAAACGTGATGTTCTCAAACGCAATCGACTGCGAATGTCGAGGCAGGGGAGGAGCCTCGGAAACCTGTTGCACGAGCGGCTTGGTGTCCATCATCGCCAGGATTCGCTCCAGGGCCACCAGGGCCCGACGAAGCCGAGACAGTGATGCGTTCATCTTGCGACAGGGGTCCAGCATTCCCGCCAACATTGCATACAGCACTCCGAGACTCTCGACGGACATCGGAGCGGCGGCCAGTGAGATTCCCCAGATCTCCGTTTTATGCCGCAAGACCAGATACGCTCCCGGTAAAAGCGCACAGAACAACGACAGGACGCCCAGCATTTCCATCGTGGGCTTGGTCACGGCATCCAGTTTGACGACCTTCACAGCCTTCTTGTAGTAGTTCTGGTATTCCGCTTCGAACTTGCGGCGGTGCAGATGAGCTGTCCCAAAAGCGATGACGACCTTCATGCCGTCAAACGCTTCCTCCAGGATCTTGTAGACCCGGGTCATACTCTCCGCCATGCGACGGCTGGCCCGCTTCAGGGTCTTGCTCAGATAGGCGAACACCAGACCGATCACCGGCAACATCACGAGGGAAAGCAACGTCAGTCGCCAGTTGATCCAGAAGGCGATCGCGCCGCAGGAGACGCACTTGAGTGGCTCGCGAATAAAACGGCCTCCGACAACGCCCATCCCTGTCGCCAGGATTTCCGTGTCATAGGTAAACCGGGACATCAGCCCGGCAGAACCTTCCGAGGAGAGCGTCTGATAGTCAAGACGCAGCATATTCCGCAGCAGATGCTTACGAATCCCCACAATAGAGGACTCCACACATTCCCCCACCAGGACGTCCTGGAGGTACGTAAAGATCCCCTTGATCGCCGTCATGAGGACGACCACGCAAATGATCAGCAAAAACGTCCGATATTCCGAGGTCGGAAACCACGGCAACTGGACCACGCTCTGGGCCCAGAGCATGTACCACTCGTCATCGGTGGCCTGTGCGAGGTTTTCCTGATGCTTGCCCAGGGTGGCCAGTGTCTGGCGAAACCGCTCCGAATTCTCAGACTCATTCGCCTTTCGAAGATCGGCTAGCTTGCGATCAAACCGGACGATCTCGGCTTGTGCTGCAACTTGCTGCTCGCGGGCCTGGGCGATTTCGTCGGTCACGAACTCCTGCAGGGTCCGTTCCTTGAGAAGCACCTGCATCACGGGATAGACAATGGTGAGGTTTCCACCCCACAGAATGGCCACGAACACCCCGAACACACACGACAGGAAAAACTTCCGTCGGTGAGGCCAGAGAAACGGGATCATCCTCTGCAGGTCGCGCACGGGAATCCATTCCCACTCAATCGATGCACCTCGACACGTCCGAATCAGACCATGCCTCCGGGGCATGGGTCAAGAGGAATGCCGCAGAGAGCCTGAATTGCGGGTCATTTTCGCAAGTTCAATAGCGACAAACCCTTCCTGTTTACAAGACTCGACCGACCGGCAGAAAACGTCGCTTGACAGTCGCGGAAACGGGGCCTAGAAAACGACCAATCAGACGGTTGCAACCTCATGAATACACGCCAGTTGCGTGGGTTGACCGACCAAAATCCATGGACGCCCTCGCGATCAACTCGGCAACGAAATTGATCGAACGGGAAAAACGTTCAGGGAATTGCGGTTGACGGTCGATTGAGTGGGCATCGTCGTCGGGTGTCGTCACGCCCCACGTCCTTGAGGAATTCATCATGGCCCACATTGTCGCTGAACCCTGCTTCGGCTGTAAGTACACCGATTGTGTCGTTGTTTGTCCGGTCGAATGCTTCTACGAAGCAGAACAGATCCTGTTCATTCACCCGGATGAATGCATTGACTGCGAAGCCTGTGTCCCGGAATGCCCGGTCGCGGCCATCTTCCACGAAGACAACCTGCCTGAGCAGTGGGCTGACTACAAGGCCCTGAACGCCGAGATGGCTCCGCAGTGCCCCGGCATCAAGGAAAAGAAGAAGCCACTTGTCGAAGGCTAAGCCTCCACTGGCTTGGTCCTTGAATTCACTTCAGCCCGAACGGAGACCGTCTCGGGCTGATTTTATTGGCAACGAGTTGGTCGCAGGCACGGTCCCAGATCCACCAAGACCACTCCCTCCCCGAACGTTTCCGATCAGCACACCGCAGGGATTTCTTATGTCGAATCTGTTTCAGACAGAACTGGAGGCCGCACTGCAGGCCGTCCGGGTCGCCAGTGTCGCCTGTCGGGCCGTCCAGAAGAGCGTCTCTCCCGAAACGATCGCCAAGCAGGACAAGTCTCCCGTCACCGTGGCCGACTATGCCAGCCAGGCCATCGTTTGCAAAATCCTCGGCGATGCCTTTCCGAACGACCCCATCGTCGGCGAAGAAGACGCCCTGGAACTGCGCGCCGGCGAGCATGCTTCCCAGCTGGATCGCATCGTCGGAGAAGTCGCCGCCGCGGGTATCACTGGAAAACCGGACGAGGTCTGCGACTGGATCGATCGCGGTCACCATACGGGAGGCACATCCCGCTTCTGGACACTCGATCCGATTGACGGAACCAAGGGGTTTCTGCGGAATGAACAGTACGCCGTGTCACTGGCTCTGATCATCGATGGTCAGATCGAAGTGAGCGTGCTGGCCTGCCCCAATCTGCCTGCGGCAGACGCCTGGGACTCGGAACTGGGAGCACTCTTCTCCGCCATTCGGGGCCATGGAGCCCAGTTGCGATCACTCAGCAACTCACAGTCCACCCCTCAAGTTGTTCGAGTCAGCGGAACGGCCCGGGGCTCGATGGCGCGGTTTTGCGAGTCCGTCGAATCGGGCCACAATGCCCAGGACGTCACCGGAAAAATTCGACAGATCCTCCGTAGCGAGGCTCCTCCCCGTCGACTGGACAGCCAGGCCAAATACGGCGTCGTTGCTCGCGGCGAGGCCGACCTGTACCTCCGCATGCCAACGAAGGCGACCTACCAAGAAAAGATCTGGGACCACGCGGGAGGGGTACTCATCGTAGAAGAAGCGGGGGGACGCGTGACCGACATGCACGGCGGTAAACTCGATTTTTCGGTGGGACGCGAGCTGACCAGAAATCGTGGCGTGGTGGTCACCAACGGATTACTGCACGGCGAAGTGCTGGCCGCCATCCGCGAAGCCACCCACGGACCGACCTGACCCCCTCCCCACGCACAGTAGACAGCCCACTCCCTGGAGTCCCGTTCGTGTCAATGATCGATCTTATCGACACCCATGCCCACCTCGACGAACAGTCGTTCGAGGCCGAGATCGATGAGATTGTCGAACGCGCCAGTGCCGCCGGGGTACGGGAAATTATCACAATCGGCACCACGGCAGACTCATGCCGCCGGGCGATTTCACTAGCCGAGAAGTACCCTTCGGTGTGGGCTGCGGTGGGGATTCATCCGAATTATGCGGTGCAGGCGACTGCGGATGACTGGCGGGTGGTCTGTGAATTGTCGCGACATCCGCGAGTCGTGGCCGTGGGTGAAACCGGATTAGACCGTTTCTGGGACCACACTCCACTCGATCTGCAAGTCGACTACTTCGAACGGCATATCGCGCTATCACGGGAGATCAGCAAGCCGTTCATTGTGCATTGCCGCGAAGCCGAAGCCGAAACGCTGGTCGTCCTGGATCGTGCTGCCTCCACGGGTCCACTCCGAGGCGTGATGCATTCGTTCTGCGGCAGCCCGGAAACGGCCCGAAGATGCCTGGACCATGGACTGTGGCTGTCGTTCTCGGGAATGCTGACCTACAAGAAAAACGAAGCCCTGCGGGAGCTTGCCGCGACAGTTCCCGCAGATCGCATACTGATCGAGACGGACTGTCCGTACCTGGCACCGACTCCCCATCGCGGCAAGCGGAATGAGCCCGCGTTTGTCGCCCGGACAGCCGCCATGCTCGGCGAGGCCCGCGGACTGACGCTGCCCGAGATTGCCGATCTGACCACCGCCAACGCCCGCATCCTGTTTCCCTTGGGAAATTGACCACAGCGATCGAAGGTATCCCGGCCCGTGAAAATGTTGTAACGTCGTCCTTCGAGTACGAGCCCGCAACGGCACCTCCTGGATCTCAGAATTCCAAGGGCTCACAAACAAGCCCTCCTGGCGGGCATGTTGACCTTTGATTTTTACGCCGGACCCGATACCACTCTCATAGAAACGCCGGATAGTGACGAACGGGCGTTATGAACCATCCCAGGGATACGCCACGCATGCTGAATTTCTTACAGACCGCCCAGGAGGCAGCCCAAATCGGGGGCCGAATCCTTCAACAGTGGCAGACCAAGTTCACCGCTCGGGAAAAGAGCCCCGCGAATCTGGTGACCGAGGCGGATCTGGCATCGCAAACCGCAATC
>QWPB01000034.1 GCA_003671275.1 Planctomycetota bacterium
ATCTCGCATCACCTCCCATGGCAATCAGTTCCACTTTGCGATCCGGAGGAATATGCGTCGGCAAGGTTTCCAACTGCCGCTGGATCTCCCCCTCCATGATGTCACGCAGCTTGGATTGCGTGGCCCGCAACGACTCCAGAGACTCATGGAGCCGCAGGGCTCCCAGGCGATAGGCATGCGAGTAGGCCACATTACCGCCATCGACATAAAGCAGTTCCGTCGAACCGCCGCCCACCTCGGCAATCGCTACCCGGGCCTCATCCAGCTCGGGATGCGACAGCAGTTGGTCTTTGATACTGCGATAGGTAATGCGATGGACTTCTGGTTCCTCGATCGCCTCCACATTGAACCCCGTGGCCACATAGATTCGGTCGACAAAGGCGATCCGATTCATGGCCTCGCGGACCGCACTTGTGGCGACTACCCGAATCTGGTCGGGACGGGTGATCTGGTATTCCGCCAGCTTCTTGCGAAAAGTTTTCAGAACCTTGACGCATTCTTCCGTGGTCCCCCGAGTGATCTCGCCACGAATAAAGGTGTCTTTCCCGAGTCGCACCCCCTGTGACAGGCTTTCAATCATCGAAACCCGTCCCTGAGGGTCGATTTGTGCAATCGCCATCCGGATCGAGTTGGTTCCAATATCGATCACGGCCACTGGGCGCGGACTCACGCTCCCCGGAATCGGCGGCGAAGACATGGGCAGAAAAGAGTCGGGCATGGAACAACTCAACAGCAGAGCAATCAAGGACACGGACCTATGTTCTCAGGCCACTCCGCTGGAAGCAACGGGAGCCTGACGTTCTTAACAGGGAAAATGGCATCCGAATATTGGATCGACGCCGGTCGCCCCATTTCCGCTCGATCTCGACAAGGGCTGGGATGACCGTGAAATGAGTGCCGGTGAAGAAGGCCTGACCGATCACCCTCCCGACGTTCACAGTGGGCCAGTCCGGTTACCGCTGCTTGTCAAAGTTCGGGTCGGCCTGTTGAAAGAACTCCGCAGAGGCTTTGTCAATCAAATCGATCGACAGCCACTGGTGTCCCCATTGCTGCAGAATCATGCCCTCAAACTGGGCGTCCGCCTGCTCCACGATTTGGGCCAGAGCGTCGACTTGAGCCTGGTCCTTGGGAAGTTCAATCAAAACGGCAATCGCCTGTCGTTTCTGCTGCGGATCCGGTACCACCCACTGATCCGTCGACTGCGCGGCATGAAGTTTTTTCAGCAGCGGCAGGATCACCTCACGGTCCACATGGGTCGATGCATCTTGATCATAAAAGTGTCCTCCGCCTTCGAAGAACGGAATCGCGGCCACATGGCTGCCCGATTTCAGGTAGTCATTCGCCACCATTTGATCGGCGAATCCTTTGATGTCCGGGGAACACCCGGACAGCAACAGCCCCCCGAGAGTGATTCCCCAGACCACCCATCCCGTGTGACGTTTTATGACGTGCATGCGGCAACTCCTTTGAACCGATCAGGTCGCCCCGACCACCGACTTAAAACTCACCCAACGTCTCGCCCCCGGCAGGTGTCCCCAGAAATTCCCACAACTGTCCGTCGATATTCTTATTGATAAATCTAGCCGAACCATCCGCCAGGCAGAAACCCGCTCCACCCATATGGCGGCTGCTGAAATGCCGAGCTCCGGTCATCGATCCATTGATTGGAAAGGCCCGGCGTATCGCCATGTGGGGCACCGACCGATACTCATAGCCATCGGGATAGGCGATCTGCCCAAACCATCCCGCAGTATGCGGCAAACTGCCGTTCTGTGACACATCCACGACGCGTTCGCCGAGCAGTATCGTCTGAGAAGTTCCATCTGTGACATCGGAAATTCGGTGCGAGGACATCTCGCTCAGCAGGCCCGCCGAACCACTGTAGTTTCCGGAAGCAACCTGCAATGCGGGACGCCCCACCGGATGAATCATCATTTGCTCACTGGCGATGTCCGTCGGGCATCGCCACTCCCCGAGCGGCGTCGCGATCAGCGGCAAATTTCCCCCGACCGCCGTCCCTTGGGAAAAATCCAGCTGGTTATACAGCGCGGCCTGCTCGATCGATGGCAGGATCATCGCGCCCCAGCCCCAACCCGATAGCTGCTGAAATGCTGGACCAAGCACATAACTACCCGCCGGGAAGCGTAAGTGCTGCTCATGATATAGATGCAGCCCCAGCCCGAGTTGCCGAAGCCGATTCTGGCAATGGATGCGACGGACTGATTCGCGAGATGATTGCACGGCGGGCAACAGGATCGCGATCAGGACCGCCACGATCGAAATCGAAACCAGCAATTCGATTAAGGTAAATCCGGTTCGAGCAAAGCGTTGCATGTTCGTTTTCCGTCCGGACCTGAATCATCCGGAGTCAGCCAGCCACATGCCTCGGTCCTGCCATCAATGGCCCTGCCGCTCCATCCAGACTGTGGGAATCAACCCACTCGCAGCCATCCGCAGTACAACCCCCAGAGAGGAACTCAGGCTTCTCCGGCTCCGCTTCAGAATGGGCCCACGGGAAAGTCGGACAGACTGCCCACCTCCCTGAATTCAATCGCACAGACATTCCTGTCTGTGCGACCTGAATCAGAATCTGAAGACAGCTCTCACTCCGCAGAAGCCGCAACGGCACAGACCACCAGAGACAGGCTGAATTCTCACACAAGCAGTGTAAGAATGCCCACCCGTTCCTGCTGAACGATGCCGTTCGATCTCATTCCGGCAGATTGACCACACCGGCTGCGATTGCCACGCATTTTCCGCGTTTATTGACGGTGTACCGGTTGGAGGTAATGGACACGTCCGGAATATCAACCGGAACATTCTCGTAGTGCTGCGTCTGACCAGACAGGTTTGTCACGGTTCCCCGCCCGGAAGCTCGAACGGCTCCGGTGTTCGTATTGACATTCGCCCGCATGGGAATGGTGGCTCCCAATGCGCCATTCAGATTGCCCCCTGCGTCCACACCAGGAACATCCACATTGACAATCACAGACAACGCCCAAGCGGAGGTGCACAGCCCCAAGGTTACGGCAGCTGCTGACAAACCCCATCGAGAAATTGGTGTTTTCATCATCGAGCCCCTGTCTTAAAAACGCGACATCATGCCGTTCAACAACTGGGGAGACTCAACTCAACCCACCTTCGGCAAACATTCCGAAAGCAAGATTCAGTCTGATTGTGCGATTCAGAGAAATCAACATGTAACATGTGATTTTCGCGATTATCTTAAAAATTAGTTATGTTCATGGAGCTGTTCTTGACACACTCGCCCTCTGGTGCCTGTCATGCGATTCCGAGACCGAGTCTGACAAGGAGCAGGCAGTGGAAGGCGAGCCAGGCTCTGGAAGGCGACTTGTGCACCAGGATGAAAGACTCCGCTCCGAAGCGACGTGCATCGGAAATCCAGTACAAATCATGCATCGGGGTGGCCCAAGCATCGCCTGGAATGCCTGGGTGACGCAGGAACAGGAGGGATTGAAAGATGAGCATCTTCACCGTAGCCTCTTGTTGTTCCACAACCCAGACGCTCCAAGCAGCGTCCGGGGCACCATGCCGGTGAACAACCCCGGGCACAATCCTCATCAAGGAGAACTCGAATGTCGTCCGACGCACCCGGCAAACCCGCCCGCAATATAACACCACCGGTCCCGATGTTCGGATTGCCGATATCTGTCCACCGCCGAACGGACACGTACATGATGCAAATCGGAAGCTGATGCGGCAACCTCTTTCGGCTCCGCCGCCCCGGTAGCCCAAAGCGGCAACCTGGGCCACCCCGCCTGTACGCAGAGCTATCCAGGGGACAAGAAGAAACAAGGTGCATGCAAAGATGCCGCAAGCAAGATTGGCGCGGTATTCTGCTGGTTTGTTGCACCTGGAGTTCATCTATACCCTGATGGAAACCCAAGTCCGATGATGTGATTGTATGCAATCCTCATTTTTTCCCTGTCGCACTGGAGCACTGCGAAATTGAAGCCCACATCAGATCTCGTGACTATTTCTGCGCTTGCAACTATCCTGATTACTACACTCATGAGTGTAAAACTGATTGTTGAGGCATTCTTTGGTCCCGGAGTGATTCCTGCGCTGTGCGTGGTCTTGACTATCGACATGATTGCCGTTTGGTATCTGTTTAGGACCGGGCGCTAAATGACGAAATTCCTTCCGGCACAAGCACAAGGTGCAGTTGTACTTCTGGTCAGTTTGCAGTATCAGACCGACGCCGCTGGGGCGACCGAGACAGCGTTCACGACGGAGCCATCGACGTATGGGAGCCTGATCAGCCACCGCAAGGCCGGGGCCAGTACGACGTATCACTTCGACGCCCTAGGGTCGACGCGAGCGCTGACCGATGCCAGCGAGACGGTCGTGGAGCGATACAACTACACCGCCTTCGGCACCCTGCTGGGCAGCCCAACACTGCTCACCCCGTTCCAGTGGGGTGGGATGGTCGGCTACTACTGGGACGCCGACCTCGCGACGCAGTACATCCGGGCGAGGCACTACCAGCCTGCGATCGCCCGCTGGATCAGCCTCGACCCCATCGGCTTCGCGGGTGGGGATGCGAACCTGTTCCGGTATGTCGGAAACTCGCCGACCTCGGGGGCGACGGGGATGCGGCTGAAGCTCACGGCGGCAGCGTATGGACGATGGCAACTCGCCATTACCGGAAGTGCCTTGACTTACTCAGCACTCGCCCGCATAAACGAAGCACGCAATGGTCAGCTTTTGAGTCATGATCCGCTCGAGCATTCGGGTGGAATGATGAGCGGTATGGACCCGTCTGGAGAATCGTCATTGCTTCCGATCCAAGTCAGATGGCGTGTTCCAATCATTCATGGTTTTCCATGGTTTGAACATCCCTCTCAGCAAATGCCTGGGAACACGCAGTGTTTCCTTACGCTAACTTCGGGCTGTTACTGCAGGGAGTGCTCCACTCCTGAATGCAAGATGGGAAAGAGTATATTCTGCTTCCTCAATATGCACTGTGTCATCACAATAAATACAAAGTTGATCGACACCATGCGTCACAATGGAATAAGGGTAAGCGTCGAAGGAGCCCGACGCTCCTAACCCCATTCCTGTGGGGCGGGATGGTCGGCTACTACTGGGACGCGGCACTGGCCACCCAGTACATCCGCGCCCGGCACTACCAACCCGCGATTGCGCGGTGGATCAGCCTCGACCCGATCGGCTTCGCGGGCGGGGATGCCAACCTGTTCCGCTACGTCGGCAACTCACCGACCTCGGGGGGGACTGCGATGCGGATATCGCTTACCGCAACGGCGTACGGGCAATGGCAGGTCGCTATTGCGAGAAGTGTGTTGGACTCCCTGACACTTGCACGCATGTACGAAGGCCGGAAGGGACGGGTTCTGAGCCATGTTCCGACCATGTTCCCCCATGGCGCAAATTCGTTTGGTGGGTGGTGTTCTCACGCTAGTGTTGATCCGATGGGACTAGAAAAGAAGCATCCCATGCAGGATGATCCACCAGAGTATGTTGGCCAGACGAGAACCATCAATATTCCTAAAAGCTGCCCTGGGCTTGATAACATTGGCGTGAGTTGCACGCAAAGGCAGGTGGTAGCATGTGGATGGCTTTGGGACTACTGGAAGAACGTCGGCGAGCGTCAATGCCCTCCATGTCCAGTCTTGCCGCTGGACGGGGCCGCTGGGTGGCCCCGGTTGGCTGCTCTGAGCCTACCGGGGGGCGGCAGCCCAAGAGGTTACTGATGGAGTTTCGCGGGTGGCCCCGGTTGAGTCGCTTGGGACTCTACCGGGGCGGCGCAGCCGGAAGAGGTTTGATTACGAGCAACCGTGGTTCAACCTCCTGTGCCAAGGCACCCAGGTAGGCCCAAAGCCAGCCAACCTGGGCCTGCGAATCCCCAAAAAAACATGGACGAGGCACTAGGCGATGAGCCTGAACGGATGAGAGTCGCCGCGACCTCTCATTGACACATTTGACGAGCCCCACAGACTGGCAATCTTGTTTGTCGCACGCCTCGCAGGGCATTGCGAAATACGCTCGGTATCACGACAAAATCGGCTCGATCGGGCGGCCCTTACTGATCGTGTAAGGACGGCCCAAGGTGTCGTGGAACTCGGTCTCCGGCGTAAAGCCCAGGCAGTGAAAGATGGTCGCCGTCAGATCCTCCGGTTTGACCACACCCTGTTTCGGGTAGGCTCCGATCTCGTCACTGGCCCCGTGTACGATGCCGCCCTGGATGCCTCCTCCCGCGAGGGCCACCGAGAAAACGGGCCCCCAGTGGTCGCGGCCCGCCCGACCATTGAACTTGGGGGTCCGGCCAAATTCCGACATGCACACAATCAGAGTCTCGTCGAGCATTCCCCGATCCGATAGATCGTCCAGCAGGGCGGAAAACGCCATGTCAGTGGGAGGGATCAACACCTCTTTCAACCGCTGTGTCTCGTTGACATGCGAGTCCCAGCAGGGAGCATCCGTCGGCTCTTCCGGTCCGCGATACCAGTTGACCTGGACCAGTCGGACATCGGCTTCGATCAGCCGCCGAGCCAGCAGGCAGCTTTGTCCAAACTGAGTATTTCCGTAGCGGGCCCGCGTCTCAGGAGACTCCAGGGTCAGATCGAACGCTCCTCGTGAGGCCGACGAGGCGAGCAGTCCATACGCGCGCTCCTGCTGGTTGGCGAAGCTGCCGACGCGGGTCTCCGCACGGGCAGTGGACATCGACTGATCGAGGGTCCGGACCAGTTCTCTCCGGGACGCCAGACGATCGAGCGACATATTCTCCGGCAGCTGAAACTCGCTGATTCGGTAGTCGGAAGAGGCAGGCTGACATCGGAAAAGCCAGGGGTCGATACTGCGCCCCAGCATTCCGCCATCCTGCCCCGGCCAGACCGAACCATCGGTATTGAAGATATGGTTGGGGAGGCGTACCGCACCCGGCAGATGCCCCCGCGGCTCGGTCAACCGCTGCACGACGGAACCCCAGTTGGGCCAGTCGTTGGGAGCCCCGGGATTGGCGTTTTCGGCGTTCATCGGGGTGTGCGGACGTCCCGTCAGCATGTAATACCCGCTGGATGAATGGGCATTGTCAAAGGTCGACATCGCCCGCAGCACCGCCAGCTTGTCCGCCCGCTGGGCTAACCGGGGCATCAGTTCTCCGAACTGGACTCCGGGGATGATTGTGGCAATCGGGGCGATCTCGCCACGCACATTGTCGGGAGCGTGCGGCTTCGGATCCCACGTCGAATGCTGGGGAGGGCCTCCCATCAGGAACAAGACAATGCACGATTTGGCCCGTCCCCCGCTTGTTGTCGCCGAAGAGGCCCGCAGCGGAGACGCCAGTAGATGTGACAGCGAGAGACCGCAGAATCCCAGCCCCCCCGCCCGCAAAACTTCGCGGCGGACCACCCGGTCACAGAGCTGTGCTCCACGGGACTGAAAGCTGAACATCGCCGCAGTTCTCCCCGAAAACGGTCAATCCATCATTATTTGTTTATATCTTTTCGGTTGAGAGATGGGTAGATCTGCTGGCGGAATGCAAAACAATCGGCACATCCAGGCAATCCGCAATTCTCATGGCCCACCCCTCCGGGGGAAGCTTAGATGTTGTGATTCTATCACGGCGATGATTCTGGGCGGAGTGTTTCTCCGTGGAGCTATGTTTCATCCGATCCGCTGGGACAGATTCAGAGTTGGTCTTTCTGTCTGCCGGGCGAGGCCGGTCTCCATTTGGCACGATCATCTTCCGTAAACGCGCGAGCAGGATCAGCGGGGACAATCGCCACCCGATGATCCTGCTTGTGAACCCTCTCGACTACTTCTTGAACATCGGGGCGTTCTTGTTCCCCCGCGACAGCAAGTACGCCATCAGGTCCAGCACCTCGTCCTGGTTCAGCGGCTTGAGTAGATCTTTCGGCATCTGTGAGGTCATCGACACCGTTCGCTCCTCGATCTCGCTGACCGGAATCGTTTGGAACTTCGTCGCGTCCTCGGGGTTGGTGATGATCGTAACCGACTCCGCCGTCTCGCTCGCGATGCGTCCGGTGTAGACCTGGCCGGATTTCGTCGTGATTACACTCGCTCGGAACAGATCGGGCACGACCTTGTTCGGGTCGATGACCGCTTCGGCCATGTCCTTGAGGCCGAACCGCCCAGCCAATTGTGTCAGGTCCGGTCCCGTCGCCCCGCCCTCGGCGTCGTACCGATGGCACAGCACACACCGCGTGGCGGCGAACATCTGGCGGCCATGCTCGAAGTCACGCCCCTTCAGCTCCGGTCCAGCAGCAGCCAGAATCGACTCGACGGTCCAGTCCTGCCCCGGTCCGACCGGCTTGGGGAGTTCAGCGGGCACCACCGGCTTGCGGGCACCGAACGCTTCAATCGCCAGCTTCTCCTGCTCGCTGGCATTCTCCCACGCCTCCTTATCGATGTTCCGCAAGAACCCCTGGTAGCTGGCTCCGCCGCTCCAGTTCCGGGCAGTGTTGAACCAGTCGAAGTAGACCTTACGATCGTCGATCGTCCAACCGGTTTTCAAGTTCCGCAAAGCAAACGCATAATGCATCTGCATGACATCCGGGTGATTTTTCTGCACCGCCAGCAGCGTGCCGCCATAGCCCGCGTTGCGACCCAGGAGGTCGCCATAGTTCGGGGCGATCTGTCGGGGCGGAGCGGCGAGCAATGCCGCGATCTTCGTGGAGATCCCCGGAGCCTTCAGGAACACCAGCAGGTTGGCCAGTTCGCGGTTCAGATCATCCAGGTCCAATTGGGCCTTCGCATCGTCACCACCTGGCAACTGTGTCGCGGGGAACCGCTCGTCGAGCTTCTGGATCACCAACAGTCGGTCAGCCTCATCGAACTCGCCCAACCGAATCCCGATGAGCTGATAAGCCCGCAGCAGTTCGAGCCGCTGCGTGTGCGTCAGCGTGGCCCAGTTGAGCTTTAACAGAGTCTCGACCAACCGATGCCGCAAGGCCGCATCGCCACCGACGCGGGCCAGCCCGGTGATCCCGTTGATCACCTGATACGGGGCGGTCGAGCCGAGGACCATGTCCCGCCAACTGTCGGTCGGCTGATGCTCGAGTGCGATTCGCGCGGCATAGCGAATGAATCGGTCCGGGTGATTGAGGTTCGGGAAGGCGAGTTCAACAGCGGCCTTCGGGTCGGCCTGTTTGGCGTGGAACGCCTCCAACTGCTTGCGAAGGTCATGCAGGGCGACCGTCGTCGTGTTCTTAGCGATCGCGGGCTCGGTCGCCTCGGTCCCGGTGTAAACCACGCGGAACAGTTCCGACTGCGTGCCGCGCCCCCCCACTGTGAAGCACAGCGTTCCATCCGGTGCGACGGCACAATCGGTCAACGGCAGCGGGGTGCGGGAGACGAACTCTTCCTTAGTGGCGGTGTAGCTGGCCCCGCGTGGGGTGTTGTGAATGGCATACATCGTGCCGAAGGTCCAGTCGCAGATGTACAGAGCGTTCTGGTACTTCCCCGGGAACTTCGTTCCATAGCCAAAGGTCACTCCGACTGGGCAGCCCGGACCGATGTTGACCAGTTCCGGCAAGCTGTCGACATAGTGCGACGGCCACTTGCCGGTCCCACTGCGCCAGCCGAACTCGCTGCCGCTGACGGCGTGCGAGACACGCGTCGGGCGATACCACGGAGCGCCGAAGTCCCACTCCATATCGGCGTCGTAGGCGAACAACTCGCCATCCGCGTTGAAGGCCATGTCATACGGGTTGCGATACCCGGCACTGATGATGTCCCAAGTCTTTCCGTCGGGATCGGTTTTCGCGATCCAGCCGCCGGGAGCCAGAATGCCAACCGCATGGCCGTTGGCGTCCCACTGCCGTGGCAGCACGTGGTCCTCGTTCCAATTCATCGGCAGGCGACTCGTATACCGCGCCCGCTCGTCCTCGGGCTTGTTTGGCAGGTCCGCTGGTTCGAACGGTGGCCGCGTATGGTTTCCGGCGATCACGTAGATCGACTTCCCATCGGGCGACAGCAACAGCGAATGCGGACCATGTTCCCCGCCGCCTCGGAAATCGGCCAGCTTCACGACCTCATCGTACTGGTCATCGCCGTTGGTGTCTTTGCAGCGATAGAGGCCACTCCCTTTGCCTCCATTCACGGAGACATAGAGGGCATCAAAGGCGTACAACAGCCCCTGAGCTGCGGAGATATCAACAGTCAGCTTTTCGACCTTCACCGGGTCGGGTGATCCGGCAGCGGGCAAAGTGATGCGACAGAGTCCCTTGTCCCCCTGGTCACTGGCAATCAACCGGCCCTTGTTGTCAAAGGCGATGCAAACCCACGAACCGAGTTCGTCCTTGGGCACGGTAAAGAGCCGCTCGACCTGGAACCCGGGGAGTGTGTTGAAGATCCCCGTGGACCCGGCCCCGCCACTGAAGACATCGCCCCACGGTCCATCGCCGAGTTTGCCCACAATCCGCGGGGCCACCCACTCGGAGGCATCTGGTTTTTCGGCCAAAGTCCATGAAGCATCGGTCACGAACTGCTCGACTCGGCCATTGGGGCGCGTCACCACTAGCCGGGCCAGCAGGGCGGCAGCACCGCCATCGTTGCGGGCTTCGATCAGCAAAGTATTCTCGCCCTCGATCAGATGCTTGGCGATGTCGACCTTGGCGGGTTGTTGCCATTCGGTTCCGGCGGCGACCTTCTGGCCATTCACGGTGGCCGAGAAAATGTTGTCGCAGCTGATGGACAGCACGGCGGACTTGGCCCCGCCGGAGAAGGTCTTTTTGACGAAGTAGACCTGGTTATTATCGGCTCCCCAAATCCACTGCGGCACAGGGCCACCGGTCGGTTCGGCAGTGTTCACTTCCGCAGGAGCCGACGCCGCATGGGCCCCGGTCGAGGGCACGCGTTCCACATTCTGGGTGTAGACCGTCGGGTCGTCGGCCAGTAGCTGTGCTGCTCCCCCCGCTACAGCGAGCCAGGCCACCCACGACGAGAACCGATGTGTGAAATTCATCCAGATCATCCGCACAATCCCCGAAACGCTGCCAGTCGTTCACCAGCAGCCCCAACCGGTCTATCGTCCGACAGATCAAACGGCTGTGATGGGTAAAAGATAGGAGATTCGGTGGCCAGACTCCAGTGAGCGACCGATGTGCGGAATCGCGGGGGGAACTGGAACACTGATCGAAGCGGAAGCGGATCAGGGCAAATCTTGCTCGGGATTCGCGATGATCAGCGAAGACGAGCGTTCCAACTTCCTGGCTGAACACGAAATCTGAATCAGCACTAGACTCCCCACGGGGCCTGCTGGGAAGCGCGCGACACGACTTCCACAGGCTGGTGACCAGGGTGCATGCGATCAGTTCACTCCATCGCACCGTCAGGGATTATGAGGCTTCAGGTACTTCTCAAACCACGCGTGGTCCCACTTCAGTTTGGCCAGACGGTGTTGGTACTGTGTCAGTCCGTGGCCCGTGCCGGGATAGATCACCAGTTCCGTCGGCACCTTCACGTAGTGGTGCAGGGCGCGATGCAAGGTGCGACTGTGCGTGACGGGGACTCGCTCGTCGTGTTCGCCCACATGGATCAAGGTGGCTGTGCGGAAAGAATCTTTGATCTGATACAGCGGGGAGGTCTGCTGGTACTCGGCGGGGACTTTCCACGGCTGGCCTTGCAGGTAGTTAATCACATGGCCAGGGGTGTCTTCTTCGCCCCATTGAATCGACATGTCGAACACTCCGGCCCCGCTGCTGGCGGCCTTGAACCGGTCGGTCCCCGTGATCAGACAGTTGGTCAGATAGCCTCCATTGCTCCACCCCATTACCCCCAGCCGGTCCGGGTCGGCGATCCCCCGCTCGATCAAGGCATCGACCCCCGCCATGATGTCGGCCACCTCGATTTCGTTCTCGTGTCCGATTAGTTCGGCGAGGAACTGGTCGCCATACCCGGTCGAGCCGCGATAGTTCGGACAGAGCAGAGCGTACCCCTTCGAGGGCAGTAGTCCATGCCCGTAGATCGAGACCTTGAGGCAATCATAATCCGCTCCGGTCGGTCCCCCGTGCAGGCAGACCACCAGTGGCAACTTCGTTCCCGGTTGATAGTCGGGCGGCAGTTCGAGAATCCCCTCCACGTCGTCGCCGTGAGCGCCCTTCCAGGTCACCCGCGAGATCTGCGGCAGTTTCCAGGTGTCAACTTGCGGATTTACGTGCGTGAGCCGCTCGGCATTGGCATGCGGGGTTAAGGGTTGGAGAAACAGATCCCGGCTATAGGTCCGCCCCGACTGCACCAGCGCCATCTTCGTGGCGTCTCCCTCGGCGGTCGGCGCGAAGTGGAAGGCATGTACCACGGCCTCTGACGGTGACAACACGTGTGCGGTCGGCGTCTCTCCATTCAGTCCCCGCGCACTGCATACCTGGACCGTCGCCCGCAGATCACCCAGATAGCACACCTCGTCCGACATCCCCCGCCAGGCGATCCCGCCATCCAGATAAACATCTGTTGGTCGGGGCATCCGCCGCAGTTGCGGAGCCTCTGCCGGACCGCCCTTCCACGAGGCCACGAGCAATTCCGCCGGGAAGCCATCGAAGCCCACCAGAAAGGCCAAATGCTTCCCATCCCCAGACCAACTCGGCTCCAAGAGCCAGCCGTACGGCGATGGGGCCTCCTTCCGCCACAGCGTGTCGGGCAGGGGACTGACCTGTGACGAGGCGACATCCAGAATATCGACTTGCGACCAGCCCTCACGCTGGAGCAGCGTCTGGTCCGGCACCGAAATCAGCGCGACCCGCGACTCGTCCGGAGCGACATCGAACGAGTCGATATGCCGCTTCGCATCGAGCAGCACGGACGTTCGCCAGGTGACTAAATCGAGCTTCGACAGCGTCGATACCTGATGCACTCCATGGCCATATTTCAGGCCCGAAAACTCCTTGCGCAGCTCTTTCCAGTCGTCGATCATATGCTCGGTCGAGGTGGTGTAGTACACCGCTCGTCCGTTGGCCGACAGATCGTAGGCTTCGATTCCGCCCGCCACCCGCGTGACCGGTTCCAGCCGCGAACTGGCCAGATGCAGCCGCCAGACCTGCCGTTTTCCGTCATAGGGCGACGTCTTCTCGGCCTCGCGTTTCGGGTTGCTGACGAAGTAGATGAACTGCCCGTCTGGTGACCAGCGCGGTGCATTGTCGGAACAGGGCTCGAAGGTCAACCGCTGGATGGCCTTCGTCGTCGTGCTGACCAACCAGAGATCGCTGCTGGCCGACTCTTGCGGCCCTGGCCACCGCGACTCGACGTAGACCACCTGGCTCCCGTCCGGTGAAAGGGCACAATCGCCGATGAACGCCTGGGTGAAATAGTCCTCGATCGTGATCGCATGCGTCCGCTCCGCCGCCGAGAGGGCGGGGATGAGGGTTAGACAGAGCAGCACCCACGAGAACAACCGGCAGCTGTGAATCATGTTAACCTCGATGCAAGGAAAGGGCGATCATAGTTTAAGAGACGACCATCGTGACTGCATCCCGAATAAGAGGTAAGAGGGCAACGGGACAACGAGCGGCACAGCGTCAATTCTCTGGCACCTGCGTCCGATTAAGTGCCAGGGAGCAGAAAATCCGTACAGAAGCTGGGCTGTGTTCGGCGCTATACCCCTCGGCGAGCGCCAAACATCTCAATGTGCAGTCGCGGTGAGAACAGCCAGCCACGCTGGGCGGCGGCCTGTCGGATCCAGGTCGATTTTTCGCGAAGGGCTTCTGGAGTGATCGCCTGCGGCATCAGGTAAACCTGGTGCGGAGCAACGACCGGGAATTCCGTGAGCCACAGGGAGACCTCTTCGAGGTCGATCGGCTGGTCGATCACGAATTTGAACTGGCAGTCGTAATCTTGGGTCAAGCGATGAATCACCGCAGGGGCATGACGCCGGGCATCGTGCCGGGGGGCCCATTCGTCTCCGACCGGGGTCGAGTTACCGAGTTTGGGGCTGATGGACATCAGATCCGCGACCACCGGCAGATCGATCGTCCCCGCCGTTTCAATGGTGATTCGGTGTCCGCGACTCCGTAATGCGTGTGTCAGGGGAACCAGATCGGGGACCAGCATGGGCTCCCCACCGGTCACGACGGCATCGGCCCCCGGATATTGACAGACCCACTCCAGGATTTCGTCCAGTGACCAGTTTCGGCCCTCCGGGTGCCATGACGTGTACGGTGTATCGCAAAACCAGCAGCGCAAATTACAACCGCTGGTCCGGATGAAGACGCTGGGCGTCCCCACAAACCGTCCTTCGCCCTGAATCGAGTAAAAGAGTTCTGCCAGTTGCATGGAAGCGGAACTGTAACGTCGCGCCCCGTCCGCAGGCGAGCGGCCCGCCCTTCGCTTGACGCTGGGGTGTGAATCGTGATGATGACACTTCAGACGTCGCGGTCCGTGGGAGCAGGAACGCGAAGATTCTCATCTGTTCAGCCCATCGTTCTTGAGGAGTTCTCAGCATGCCGCGTCCCGTCACGCTCTTCACTGGCCAGTGGGCCGACTTGAAGCTCGAAGACCTCTGTCGTAAGGCCAAAGAGTTCGGCTACGACGGACTGGAACTTGCATGCTGGGGCGATCATTTCGAGGTCGATAAGGCTCTTTCGGATGATACCTACTGTAGCCGCAAGCGGGATCTGCTGGATAAGTACGATCTGAAGCTGTTTGCAATTTCGAATCATCTGGTCGGTCAAGGAGTGTGCGACAAAATCGACGCCCGGCACAAATCGATCCTGCCCCCGTACGTGTGGGGCGATGGCAATCCCGACGGCGTCAATCGCCGGGCCGCCGAAGAGATGAAGAATACGGCCCGAGCCGCCAAGAAACTTGGAGTGACCGTGGTGAACGGATTCACCGGCAGTGGCATCTGGCACATGATCTACGACTTTCCTCCCACCCCTAAATCGATGATCGAGCAGGGGTTCCAGGAGTTCGCCGACCGCTGGAATCCGATTCTGGACGTGTTCCAGGAATGTGGTGTGCGGTTCGCTCTGGAGGTCCATCCGACCGAGATCGCGTTCGACATCTACTCGACACATCGGGCGCTGGCAGCCATCAATCACCGTCCGGAATTCGGATTCAACTTCGACCCGTCGCACTTGATCTGGCAGGGTGTGAACCCGGTGGAATTCATCCGCGAATTTCCGGATCGCATCTTCCATGTTCACATGAAGGATGCTTCGACGACTCTGAATGGTCGCAGTGGGATTCTGTCGAGCCATCTCTCTTTCGGCGATCATCGCCGTGGCTGGGACTTCCGCTCGGTGGGCCGGGGAGCTGTCCGGTTCGAAGAGATCATCCGGGCTCTCAATGCCGCCAAGTACCCGTTCGACATGCCTCTGTCCGTCGAGTGGGAAGACTCGGGAATGGACCGGGAGGCGGGAGCTGCGGAAGCCGCTCAGTTCTGTAAAAACATCGATTTTCGTCCGTCCGGGCGGGCATTTGATGCGGCTTTCGCCGAGTAACGCTGGCGTTGCATCACGGATTTCAAATGCCCGGACCAACTGGTCCGGGCATTTTTTTGGGGGCGATATCACCGGCGCACGGAGCAGAAGGGGGCTGTTGAGTTATTCCCATGCCGGGCCCACCCGCGTTGAACTCCGGTGGGTCAGTCCTCGCCGTCTTCAGCAGAGTGTGGTTGCGGGCCGATGCGGGGGTTCAGCCCCTTGTTGGCGACAATGTAAGTGAGCGAAGCATCCATCACGTGAGCCATGGCAAAGAATGCGATGGCCACGAGCACCGCGTCCAGGACCGAGTCGCCCTGCGGATTACTGATCGCCATGCTGACACTGAGGAGTACAAACCCCAGACCAACGATGTATCCCAGCAACTCAAAGCAGGCGAATGCGTAGTGCCCCATCAGAAAGTCGCCCCAAGAGGGAAAGATCAGGCTGCGAATCGCCAGCTGGGAGGGCTTCCAGAATGTGGCCCCGCATTCTGGGCACTCGTAGTCGTTCTTGGGAACCGTATCGAAGCAGTGGCAACACAGGTCTTCGAGGGATTGGGTGGTATCGGGGGCGAAGCCCGTTTGCTGGTAGTTTTCGATGGCTTCTTCAACGATTCGTTCGATCGCCTGCCGGTCGGCTTTGGGAAAGCCGCCAAACGCCAGCGTCCGGCGGTCTTTGAGCTTGACCGTCAATGATCCGGCCCATCCGCCCTTCACCGAAACGATCTCGCTGTAGTAGATCATCCAGAATGTCTTCAACGGTTTTCCCTTACCGTTGGTTCGCATCATCAGCACACGGGCATTGGTAAAGACAAAGCCGGTCTGGTTGATCATCTGAGCCCAGAGGGCTCCCATAAAGAACGTTTCCAGAAACGCCTGCTGGATTCCCTTGGCGATGTAGAGCACTTCCTCGCCGGGTTGCAGGATCTCCTCCAGCGTGTGTTCCATCTCCCGAATCAGCTTGGCCTTGGTCTTGATGGAACTGTTAATGAACCAGCCATCGAGCTTGGGAAACAGATTGGTCAATCGGTATTTGATCCCTGGATCCAGCGGTAACTTCAGATCGTTCAGGCGGGTTCGGATCTGGTCGTCAGTCGGGGGGGAGCCGGGAGCCATGTCGAATTCTTTCTTCCCGAGGAATGAATGAAGTGGAATTCGGCCCCGGCGGGAGTGCTCCCGTCGAGGCCACCCGATTGCGGTTAACGACGTTCGATCATCGCCGAGGCCGGGAACCGGACTTTAGCGAGACTGGCATACTTGTCTTGGGCGGCTCGATAGCCAGCGGCGCATCCCACGGACGTGGCGTATCCACTCCCCTTCAGGCCGAGCGTTTCATCGTATTTGGCGGGATCGATCCCTTCCATGGGACAGGTATCGATTCCGAGCAGAGCTGCCGAAGTCATGAAGTTCCCCAGCGCGATGTACGCCTGGCGAGTGGCCCACTCCTGCTGCTGGGCGGGCGACTTTCCGTTGATAACACCGCCCAGGATCATTTTCCGCAGACTATCCAGCGAACTGGTCGGTGCATTCCGCACGGAGGCGATCAGCTCGATATAGGTCGTCAGATCGGCTTCGGTGATCTCGGTCCGCACGGTGAAGACGACATAGTGCGAACAGTCAGCCACCTGCCGCTGGCCCCAGGAGTGTCCCACCAGTCGTTCCCGCAACGCCTGGTCCTGATGCAGTACCAGAAACTTCCACGGCTGCATGCCATAGGACGAAGGCGTCAGAATCAGTGTCTGTTCCAGGGCGGACCACTGTTCCTTAGGAATCTTGCGGTCAGGGTCAAACTGTTTGGTGGCGTAGCGCCATTGCTGTTGTGCGAGCAGATCCAGGGAAGAGATCGCGGCCATGGTTCATTCCGTGACGTGGAAAGGGGGAACTCGAAGGGAATCGCAGTTGTAATCGATCCTTTCCAAAGCGTCAGCGGATCGGTCGATAAATCGGTAACAATCCAATTACGGCAATCGCGATTTGCGGCGCAGGAGCCATTCCATCGTCAGGCAAGCCAGCAACACCGCATACAACTCACCGCGATTCCAAAGCGGGACAATCTCAGCCGCGGCCTGTGTTACGGGATGTCCCGGGGGGATGTCACGAGCCAGTGAGGCGGTATTTGACCAGTGGTAGTATTGGCCTCGCGAGGTCTTGGCCGCCAGTTCCAGGTCCGCGTGATTAGCCGCTCGATCGCGCATCTCCCGATTGGGAAGTTCCACGCGGAACTGGCAGCCATCATCCGGCTGGGCCGTGGGGAGATCGATCACGACCTGGTACTGTCCTGCCGGAAGCGAGGCCAAGTGTCCTTCGTATTGTCCCTCGCTGATCGGGACGAGGGGAACTCGAACAGGATTCCCGGTGGAAGTCACCAATGCGGTCAGTCCGGTACCGTCTCCTCGTGGCGGGCTGGTCGGCCCTCGGGCGATCAATCGAAGCGGTTCACCCACCGAATAGACCGGACGATCCGAAGTCAGCTTAACCCTCTGCGAGAGCCCCAGCAGCTTGGCGCGACAGAGCTGGCGAATTGCCTGGCCCCAGTAGCGTCCATAGACGGCGTCTTCTCGTTCTTGTCGCCATTGCCACAACTCGTCGGTTGCGTGGAACAGCACCTGCCCGGCTCCGTAACGCTGCCAGACCAGCACCGGACGTCCTCCGGCGCCGCCTTGTGTGGTCAGAGTGATGGCTCCCGGCTTGGTACGTATTACCTGCCAGCTCCAGTGCATTCGCGGAAGCGAGCCCCACAAATCCTCAGTGGCGGTGGCCTCGTTCAATTGTAGAAAGGCTTGTATCCGGCCTTCGGGAGTCGGACGCATCAGGAAACCATCACCGGCCAGTTCCTGGGGCGTGGGTGGTTCGATTCCGTCCAGTGGCACGGGACAGAGCGTCTCCAGCGGCGTTCCTGAGAACTGTCGTGGATTGTGCCGTTCGCCTCCGATCAGGATCAGCCCGCCCCCCTTCTCGGACACAAAATCCCGGATGTGCGTCAGTGACTGCGGGTTGATCTGCGTAATGTCGACATCACCCAGGATGATCACATCAAATTCATCCAGATCGCTCGCCCGGGGCGGGAACCCCGCCAGAGCCGTACGGTCTTCCCGAACGAAGTCCACATCCGAGTCTTGCAATACGGTCCGTAATTCGATCATTTCATCGCGTTCCAGCAGCGGTTTCAGATGCCGAAACTCCCAGCGCGGATGCCGCTCGACCAGCAGTACGCGGATCTTCGTTCGCCGGACGCTGACCGTCGCCGTCAGACGGTTATTCTCCAATGTCGATTCCCCCTCCAGCGGAGTGAGTTCGATCTCGTAGGTGTGATCCCCTTCTTCGGTGGGGGTTGTCAGCAGTTCGAATGAGAACGGGTTCCCAGTCGATTCGACCTCGGATGACGCCAGGGGACGGGGATCGTTCACGAGGCGTAGTGTCGCCCGAATTTTCTCCTGGCTGGTCCCCCAGCTGCGGCCCCGTACCCGGAACAGCAGGGGGTCACCCAGGATGGCGACGCGATCCACCAGCAGGTCTGTCAGCTCCAGATCGCGGTTCGGATCGGCACTTCCAATTCCCACGGTCATCAGTGGGATCGACAGTTCGCGAGCGGTCTGAGCGGCAGCCGTTGTCAGTTCGCTGCTCGATCGGCTGGCGATGCCATCGGTCAGAATTACGATTGCGGCGGGAGCGGCTCCCCGGTATTCGTTGAAGACTTCCTCCAGGCAGTAGGCCGGGCGCGTCTCCGGTCCGAGCGGGCGCAACTCACGCAGGGCTTTCTCCAGTACCTCGGGCTCGGCGACGGCATCGTCGATCAGCGGGGATAACGTGTCGTCGAACGCATAGACTTTCAGTCGATAGCGCTGCTGCCATCGTTGGATGAGCGACGATTGAGGGTCCAGCAACACGGCTTTTGCCAGTTCCAGACGTTGCAGCTCCGACAATTGGGCCGCGTGGACACTGCGACGGGCCGAGTCAGCCTGAGAGCGGTCTTGGTACTGATCCGCGATACCCATACTGGCCGAGGTATCGATCAGTACCACGAGGTAGGGCAGGCCCGTTTTCTGCACCGCGAGCGAAGCCCCGGAGATCATTGCCAGCAGTGCCAGCAGGACCGCCAGCCGCAATCCGGTCAACGTCCAACGAATGCGGGCCGCGATTTGTGGTGCCTCGATGCGATAGATCCAGATCAGCGCTGCGGCGGCAGCCACGCCGGTCAGCAACAATCCGAACGGCCAGGTCTGGGTGGTTCCCTCACCGTAGACGAGCGAAAACGAATGCCCCTGCCCCGCCTGAGCGGACGGGATGCAAAAGTACCATTCCACGAATCGGCGAATGAGTTCCATTCTGCGGGGTGGACCAGGCTGGGGGACGTGGGACGCTGTTCCACAGCGTTTGGTCGATCTTACCGCACGGGGAGGTCGCCAGCTATTGGGGGCGGTCGTGTGTTCGGCCTCGTGTACGCTTCACGAAAATCGGTAGTCGGACAGGCCATCTGGCCCGCCCCACGGTCCAATGGAAAACGACGCCCTGTGAGGCGTGTGACAGACAAGATTGTCTGCCGTCCCTGATTTTCTGAGACACTCAGTCGTGCGCAAAGTCGAACCACAGACGATTGCATTCCCCGGGGCCTCCGATATGTTCAGGGTTTCCGGGGCTGTAGCTCAATCGGTTAGAGCAGAGGACTCATAATCCTTTGGTTCTGGGTTCGAGTCCCAGTGGCCCCAATGATGGATCAGGACAGATTCCGAATTTTTCGTCATCTCACACAGACAGGAATGTCTGTGCCACGGATTCTGTGGGGCAGGCAATCCTGTCTGCCATTCCTGAAGACCATCTCTGAAAAAACTCTAGGATGTCCCATTAAGGCGGTGGCGGTGTCTGGCCACCGGCGGGTGGTGGGGGATCGGCGGGGCGGGCCGCGCGGGCTTTACGGTGGGCCTTGTTGATCAGTTTGCGAAGTGACTGGCTGATTTGTGTCAGCGTGGGAATGACCGTCGCACGGGGGACAACCACGATATCCAGGGCCAGCGGCAGCTCATGCTGCGCCAAGCGGAACGCTTCCCGCAAAAGCCGCTTCCACCGATGCCGGATCACCGAATTCCCCAGGCGTTTCCCCACGCTGGTTCCCAGTCGACTGGGGCCGGTCGTTCGCAGATCGACAAAGATTAACAGTACGCCATCGCCCGCCGAATGTTTGCGGGCAAAAACCGCTTCATACTCCGCCGGTTGTCGCACGCGCTGATCTGGACGAAAAGGATACCGGGGCATTACGCCGCAGCCGTTTCCGCATCCAGATGCGGGGGAGCATAACCGTATCGGTCAAAAGCAAACTTCAACCGATTGTAGAGCCGCTCCATGACGACCGGATCGTCCGTGAATTTGTTCTTCTTGTACCGGCGGAGCGAATCGACTTGTGGTTCGAGAACCGTCTTCAGCCCCTCAAATCCGGGCATGTTCAGTCCCGCGTAAAGCTTCTGCATCTCGCCGAGCGGGTCAGCCTCCAGGCTCTCAAAGCAAATTTCGTGCAGATTTCCTGCCGGGACCAGCTGCCGGTCGCGTTCATACGTGTAGAAGCAGTTCTCGTAGATCTGCAGCACTTCTTCCGTCATGTCCTCGGACTGGCTTTTTCCCAGGGCATTCTCTTCAAAGATCGTCTTCCGGAAATGCACGCTCGACTTCAGTACCGCGTACGGATTGCGGTAGATATAAACGAACTTGGCATTCGGGAACATCTCCAGCAACAACTTCGTGCGGAAAGTGTGCGAGGGTGACTTGAGGACGATCGGCTTGCCCGTTTTTAACGTCACCTTTTTCATCAGCAGCATCAGAGCGTCTTTCCACTCTTGAAGCTCCTGAGGATTCAGGCCCTCTTCCACGTTGAAAAACCGGTCGATCTTGCGTGGCTGATGCTGGAAAATAGGCAGGAGATACGGCGAGTACCCCGTCATGACGCAGAGCGCGAACTCGTCCTCCTGTGGCAGGTCGAATCGGCACTCCATGTTGTCCATTGGCCGGGTTTTGGGCAGGAAAGGCGAACCCAGCACCGAGCCGTACCGTTCCGTCGTCAGAAAATGCGACGGAAACATCGTCTGATACATGTTCACATAAGTGAACTGCGGGTCCGAGGTCAGCAGGTTATGTAATAACGTGGACCCACTGCGCCAGTGGCCCAGGACAAATACGGGAGGCTGGTCGATCTGGGTTTGTTCCAGCGTTTTACGGAACCGCAGATTCTCGATCATCGCCATGGTCGAGTTATACAGCGCCATACCCGGCAAAATGGCCAGCCGCGACCAGCGACTCGGGTGGACCTCGGCCCCCATTTTCCAGACTCGCCCCATGGTCGACATCGTCAACCCCAGCCAGAGCGTAATCAGGCCCTGACTCGACTGCTTCGCAGTTGATTCGACTTTCGGCGTTGGAGATTGAACTGACATGGCGTGACGTACCGGAATCGTTGCAACCACTGAGAGAATCCTCCGTGTCTCAGCATCGACTTCCCGGGAAGACAGCTTGACGTTTCCATCGAATGATCGATGACGGAACTGCGATTAACACTCCCATCCATAAGGCTGTGTCAGATGATCGCTTCATCCCAGACTCCTCAACTTTGACGGTTAAGTCAAGCGTGAGGGCGGTCCGAACCCGTTGTGCCCCTATTTCAGACGAATCTCCCCACGACATGCAAGCCCGTGGAGTCGTAAGCACTTTGTTTCTAGACCTGAACGCATAATATATTGCTGATGTGTCGGTCAGTCGCGGACGCTTTTCATTTCTGTCCCGTTGCGGACAATACGACCTTCCGATTCCACCACGGAGCTACAGAGTAGCTGAGAATTCGATGTTCAGGCACCCAGATACAACCAGCGGCTCTCTGCGTCTTGTGTGCTTTTGCCCGGCAGATCGGCGTTAATCTTCCGGCTGTTTTCTCTGTGTCTCCCTGATAAATCCATTTCCTCGCCCCAAGGAACCCTCCCGTGTCGCGTGACCTGTACGAAAGCCCACTCAATACCCGTTACGCTTCTCGCGAGATGTCGGCGATCTGGTCGGAGCAGCGCAAGCACTCGACATGGCGGCGGCTGTGGGTCGTGCTGGCCGAGACCGAGCGGGAGCTGGGACTCGACATTACTGCAGCCCAGGTCGAGGAACTGCGGGCAAACGTCGACAACATCGACTTCGATCGCGCGGCCTATCACGAGAAGATTCGCCGTCATGACGTGATGGCCCATGTTGAGACCTACAAGGAGCTGTGCCCGACGGCCGGCGGGATCATCCACCTGGGAGCCACGAGCTGTTACGTCACTGACAACACCGAGCTGATTCAGATGCGGGATGGCCTCCAGCTGATCCGCAAGCGGCTGGTGCAGGTGATCGATGGCCTCGCGAAGTTCGCTGTGAAGTATCGCGACCTGCCATGCCTGGGGTTCACGCACCTGCAGCCAGCCCAGCCGACAACGGTCGGTAAGCGGGCCACACTCTGGTGTCAGGATCTGGTTCTCGACCTGGAAGAGATTGAACACCGCTTGGCCTCGCTGAAGTTCCGGGGAGCCAAGGGGACGACCGGGACGCAGGCGACGTTCCTGCAACTGTTCAAAGGCGATCATGCGAAGTGCGAAACGCTCGATCAGCGTGTCGCCGAGAAGATGGGGTTTCCCGGCTCGTACGCCGTAACCGGGCAGACCTACTCGCGCAAGGTCGACGCGATGGTGCTGTCAGCCTTGAGCGGCATTGGCCAGTCCGGCCACAAGATGGGCAGTGATCTGCGCATTCTGCAAAGCCGCAAAGAGATCGAAGAGCCGTTCGAGAAGGACCAGATCGGCTCCAGCGCTATGGCCTACAAGCGAAACCCGATGCGGGCTGAGCGGATGTGCGCTTTGGGTCGGTTCGCGATGTCGCTCACCTCGAACGCCGAACAGACCGCAGCTGTGCAGTGGATGGAGCGGACGCTGGATGACAGCGCGAATCGCCGCCTGTCGCTGCCGCAGTCGTTTCTGTCGATCGATGCCTTGCTGATCATCTACCGGAACATTCTGGAGGGGCTGGTCGTCTACCCGCGCGTGATCGAGAAGAATCTGGCGGAAGAGCTGCCGTTCATGGCCACCGAAGAGATCATGATGGCTGGAGTTCAAGCCGGTGGCGATCGCCAGGTCCTGCACGAGCTGATCCGCGTTCACAGCCAGGCCGCCGGTCGGCAGGTCAAAGAGTTCGGTCAGGCGAACGACCTGATCGAGCGACTGCGAAACGACCCGAACTTCGAGAAGGTCGACCTGACGAACGCCCTGGAGGCTCGCCGGTTCGTCGGCCGCGCCCCGGAACAGGTCGACAGCTTTGTTTCACAGCTTGTCGACCCCATCCGCCAGAAGTACGCGGCGGATCTCGGCGGCACCGCCACCGAACTGCGTGTGTAGCAGAATCGGTGGGGCCGACATTCCGGTCTGCCATTCCGAAAGATCATTTCTGAAAGGCTCTAAAACGTAATTTGTGCACCGACAGTGAAGCCTTGAACGGTCATTGACCGGGTCTTCATGCGGGGGTTCATGTTCGATGGCAGATCCACCCCCAAATCGTCATACACGATCGTCTGATCGGCACGGGCCACGTTGGGCATAAACCAGAAATACCCGCTACCGGTGACGGACAGCCAGCTGTTGATCCGGACCGAGAAGTACGCGTTTGCGTCAAACAGGCTGCCAAAGATAACGTTGCTGGTGCTGTTGAGTGTGACCCCATCGTCCTGAATGGGATCGATGAACGAGTCTCGCAAATCCTCGGTGCGAACCAGGGCATCGATGGTATTGCTTCCCAGACCGATTTTGGGCGCCACTCCGATGGTGAACCATTTGTCGACGAGTTCTGCCTTGAAGCCCAATTGGCCGAGGACCATCCGATTGCTGGTCGAGCTGAGGATTTCGTTCTCGATCGGCGTGGCACGCACGCCTTGCAAAGGGTCGAGCCCCGAGCTGTTGTCGAATCGCCCGTGCTGGGTGAGTGACTCGTCGTAGGAGTGGTACCGTACACCGAATAATGGCTTAAATTGCAATCCGTTATCCGGAGACAGCGAATCCAGCACGATGTTGAGATCGGCGGACCAGGACTGGGCATGCAGCGAAGCGTCAAACGAGTGGTCATAGAGGATCACTCGTGAACCGGGCGAGCCATCGTCCAGCAGTGACGTAGCGTAGAATTCGGTTTGGCCGGGAAACGTCAGCGGATCGCCGGGCAAGTCGCCCACACTGAAAAAGGACGTCATGTCCTGCATTCCAATATAGGAGCCTTCCAGGTCAAACCCACGGAACGTGGTCAGGCCGAATGACGTGCGATACCCATTCTGAGCACTCAGATCGAATGCCGAAGCATCCGCCACCCGCGCGAGTGCCCCGGTTAAATTGGGGGTCAGGATCTCAAACGGCAGGCGAGGATCGGGAACCGATCCCATCGGAGCCCCCAACAGCGTTTCGCCGGGCTTCTCGAAGTTCGCAAACACGTATTCGAACTTGATCCAGCTGTCGTCCACCAGATCGTGCAGATTGAGGTTATAGACAGAATCAAGATCATAGGTCGAACGTCGACTGTCCGGGATCAACTGTGTCTGGACATAGGCGGGCACGTACGGGCGCTGGACGGGCCCGGCTCCCCAGCCGGGCGCGACCCCGTCAAAATAGGGAGCCGGCTGTGCGGAACACCATCCCGCCAGAAGAGATACGCTGGCCACCACAAGCCATGTGCGAGTGAAAATGGTCATCGTCGTCCTTCCATGAGCCGGACCTCCTGTGCAGCCACCTGCTGCACAGCCCACGACTCGGCGCAGCGGGTGCCCCGATCGACAGAAACAGTCGTACCTCGTTTATCGGCTGAAAAGGGCGTGACGATTTGGAAAACTCTGACGAATCGAACGGTTGTTCGGCTTCAGTCATGGGCAAATGGGATGCGTAGGTGACATGCGAATTGTGGGTCGGTTGGTGAGTGAATCCGGATTCCGTGATTCAATGAGCGTGAATCGCGGGACACTGACTGTGGGCAACCACTGCTAATGTGATGGCCCCGACATCGCTGGGATGTCCAAGGGGCAGAGCAACAAGAGGCTTGGGGAGATCGCTGAGGATTTTAGCCCGCTGGTTTATCGAGAACCGAGCGGCGGAGATATCGATCGAATGAGGGAGGGAGGAAAACGATGTGGCCAGCAAGGCGTTGTCAAACAATCCATGTCGCCTTTCACTCCACGAGAGAGCGTTCTTTCGCGGTAGGTGTCACTTGCCCCCTCTACAGTCCGTTGAAAAACATGGGATAGGCTTCCAGCCTGTCGGGATGACAGGCTGGAAGCCTATCCCACAGGGCCGAGAGGCTGGCAATTCGTTGCGGCAGAATTCTTACGAATCTGCTACGGGTCAATACCCGCGAGGCCGCACCCGCCCTTGCACTCGCAGCGGCAGCCCCATAATCCGCAGGAACCCTTCGGCGTCGGTTTGGTTGTAGCTGCCGCCAGCTTCCATGGAGGCGATGGCGTCGTCGTACAAGCTGTACGGGCTGGTGCGGCTGGAGACGCGGAGGTTGCCTTTGTAGAGGGTGAGTTGGATCTCGCCGGTGACGGGCTTTTGGGTCTCCTTGATGAAGGCCATCAGGGCGTCCATCTTGGCGCAGTACCAGAACCCATAGTAGACCATCTCGGCGATTTCCGGGGCCATGCGGTCGCGGAGGTGGGTCAGGTCGCGGTCGAGGGTCAGCTGCTCCAGGCCCTGGTGGGCGGCGTAGAGCATGGTCATGCCGGGGGCCTCGTAGACGCCTCGGCTCTTCATGCCGACGAACCGGTTCTCGACGATGTCGATCCGGCCAATGCCGTTGCGACCGCCGATGATGTTCAGCTCGGTGACCAGTTCGATGGCGTTCAAGGCCCGCCCGTTGACGCTGACCGGAACGCCCGATTCGAACCCGATCGTGACTTTTTCTTCCTTGTCAGGAGCGTCCTGCGGCGAGACGGTCATGCCGAAGTCGACGACCGCGATGCCATCAACTTTGGGGTCTTCCAGCAGACCGGCTTCGTAGCTGATGTGCAGGCAGTTCTCATCGCTGGAGTACGGCTTCTTCGCAGTCGCCTTGACCGGAATGCCCTTGGCCTCGCAGTAGGCGATCATCTCGGTGCGACCCGGAAACTTCTCGCGAAACGCCTCCATCCGCCACGGAGCGATGATCTTCACACCGGGGTCGAGAGCCTCAGCGGCCAGTTGGAACCGGCACTGGTCGTTCCCCTTGCCGGTGGCCCCGTGGACGAAGGCCACCGCCCCGATCTCGCGAGCGCGTTGCAGGCACGCCTTGGCGATCAGCGGCCGCG
>QWPB01000137.1 GCA_003671275.1 Planctomycetota bacterium
AGCGGGACGCCCAACCGCGAATCTCGTGCTGCCGAAGCTCGACGCGTACGCACTGGGACAGGTGTTCCAGTTCTTCATGCTGGCTACGGTCGTCGAGGGCCGCCTGATCGGGATCAACCCCTACGGCCAGCCGGGGGTTGAGGCCTATAAGAAGAAGACCGTTGCGAATCTGGGCGGGTGAGGAGTCTCAGGATGCACTTCACCGTCAGCAAATGACTCGCTGCTGATTCCGGGAATCCGACATTCTGACTGTGGCGGGCACTGGTCTTCATCGAACAGCTGCGATCGTACTATTTCTTCGCACTGTCCAGCAGAAACCGCAACAGGTCGCGGCTGTCGCTCTCCGGCAGCAGTTCACCGAAGTTGGACGGCATGAGTGACAGCGGGGAGACAGTTTGCGATTCGATCTCGCTCCTGGGGAGCGAGAACTCTTTCCCGAGTCGGTCGGCGAAGACGTGGGTTTCTCCGTCGACACGGCGGGGCAGGCCAATCAGGATTTGGCCGTTCGTCGTGACGACGGTGGCCGAGCGGAAGGCCGCGTCGACGTTGCGGTTCGGGGCCAGGACATCTTCGAGCAACCGATCCAGACCACGGATGCCGATGCCATCGAGTTGCGGGCCGATCTTCTGGCCCTCGCCTCGCATCTGATGGCAGGCGGCGCAATGCTTCTTGAACAGTTCCAGTCCCCGCGCGGCATCACCGCCGTGCGCGATGCAGTCGGCCTTGCGAGCGGCCAGGAGCTTGAGCGTGGCCTCGTCCTCATTGGGCAGGTTTTTGGTCAGGTCGGCGATGGCTGTGTTGAGTTCCTCACTGCTGAGAGCTGCCAGCCGCTGGGCGATCTCCGGCCGCCGCAGCAGGTGCGCCGAGACGATGCCACGGCGAACGAAGTCGATCAGCTGCGAAGCTCCCGCGGGCTGCTGCGAGAGGACTGCCGCCAGGAAGGTTTGCGCCTGCTGCGGAGCCGCTCGCATCACGAGTTCGAGATCCTCACTGAGCGTCGGGTAAGCCCCATCCGAGGAGGTGATTCCCGCGAAGAGTTTCTCTCTCTGCTCAGGAGTCCAGAGACTGCTGCCCACCGTGGAGGCCAGGATCTGAATCCGGGGATCGCTGTGCCCCGCAGCCATCGCGACTGCAGCCCGCGTTCGCGTCGACAGGCTGGCGGCCGGGTCGCGGATGACCGACTTCAAGAGTTCCGCTGCTTCCGCAATCTGGTAGCGGCGGACGAGCTGGGCGATTGTCGCGAACGAGTTCTTGCTGTCTCGGGGGTTGAGTCCTTCAATCGAGAATCGTCCCACTGCCAGCCAGGCATAGGCTCCCCGGTCATCGCCGTCGGTAACTTCGATGAAGCCGCGGCGACCGGCGAAAGGCTGCAGGTCCCACTCGATCTTCTGAGCCATGTCGTTGCGTGGTGGCAGGACCTCTTGCAGGACTTCGTTCGTGGCGGCATCTCGCAGCCGGACGATGTTGTTGGGCTGGGCGGGCCGACTGGGCTCGTCGTTATGACCCGCGATGAAGAAGCTGAGGTTCGTGGGCAGATCGAAGGCATCGGACTGGAAGACGCCGGTCTTCTGCTCGCCACGAATGATGCTGTTGAAGAACGGGCTGGCTGCGTTGCCATCGGCCGAGGCCCGCTGCTGGGGCACGAACAGTTCATCCGTGTCGAGGGTCACTCCACCGAGCGGCCGGGCCAGCCAGCCGAGTTGATCGCGGGGCAGCGTCTTAAGAGCTGCTATGCTGACATCGGCGACCCACTGGCGCATGACCTCGGGAGCTTCAATCCCGCGGGCCCGCAGACCTTCGTCGATCGCGGAGAGCTCAGTCAGCGAATCGAGCGGGTTCTTCTGCGAGTGCTCACGCAGGTTCGTGATCCACCCAGCCAGTTTCGGCTCGGCAATCCGCTGAGCGATGAACGTCGCAATCTTCAGCCGCTCGGCATCATCGGCGAGCTTCGTGGTGTCGAGCGTCACGAGCAGCTCCGCCCCGGCGTCACTGCCAGTCGCCATGATGATCGGCAGGAACTCCGACGGGTGAGCTTTGACGAGGTCTGCCACGGCAGGTGCCTGAGCAATGTCGAGGACTGCCAGGTGGTTCCGCAAGGCGATCCGCGCGGTGTGAACGAGTTGGGTGTCTTTCGGGTCAGCGGATTGCCAGGCATTCCAGAGAGGCTCGACAAAGCTCGGTTGGGGATGCCGCCCGGCGGCATCAGCAGCGGGGCGACGAACCATGGGGTGTTCGTCTTCAAGAAGGCTGGACACTGTTAATTGAACTAGATCACTCCATTCGGTTTGTTCAGCGAGGCATCGTGCGAGGTGCGTTCGCACTAGCGGAGACTGGGACTTGAGCAACTGCTCGCTGAACTGATCCTCCATTCTCCATGCGCGAGCCCATGCCCACATTGCGGAGACTTGGCCCGCTTCGTTCTTTCCTAACAAGACATCAAGCAATCGATTCGGAGCGTCTGTGTCATCGGAATACCTATCAACAAACTCGTTCGTTGCCAGCGTACGAACCGTGATGTTCGGGCTCGCAAGTGCATCCAGCAATTCGGCAGCACGAGCAGTGGCCAGATTCACTGGCTCCAGCGGTTTGGCCCCCTCACCTGTGTAAACAATCCGCCAAACCCGCCCCTTCTCGCGATCGCGGCGGGGGTGCGGCAACGGCACTTCGTAGTGACCGATCACCGCGTTGTAGAAGTCCGCGACATACAGCGCCCCGTCCGGTCCCAGCTTCACATCGACGGGGCGGAACCAGCCATCATCGCACGTGATGAAGTCGGGCTGAGAGTTCGCCAGCAGCGTCGAGCCGTGGACATCCAGCTTGTCGCGGTGGACCTGGCCGTTGACAGGATTACACAGGTACAGGCACTCCTGGTACTCGGCGGGGAACTGCGGGGCTTGGTAGTACGCCACGCCGCAGATCCCGGTCGAGCCGTGCAGGTGGTTAATCATGTCGGGGCCATATCCGAGCCCATCGTGTGGCTTGCCGAAGCTACTGTAATAGGCCCCGCGCAGCAGCATCGTCAGCGGCATCGAGTGGCAGTCCGCTGTGTAAGCATTCCCCCAGTGATCGAAGCACAGGCCGAACGGATTGACCTGGCCCCAGGTGAACTGCTCGATCGCTGAGCCATCGGCCTTGAAGCGGAACGTATTCCCCGAGTTCAGCTTGATCCCCTGACCGTTCTTGCCTTTGATATCTGATGTGTTTCGGAACCCGTGTGTGGCATAGACCCAGCCATCGATCCAGCGCGTGAACGAGGCTGCCATCCCATGCGTGTCGAGGTTGCCAACCTTGCCGTAGAGAACCTCATGCTCCTCGGCCTTACCGTCACCGTCGCGGTCGTAGTACCGCACGATGTTCGGGATGCTGAAGACGATCGCCCCATCGTCCGTCGGGACATTGCCGATGGGGATGTTGAGGCCGCTCGCGAACCGCGTGACCTTCGCCGGTTTGCCATCCGGGCCGATCCCCTCCACGACCGTCACCCAGTCACGGGGAGTCTCCGAAGTCGGACCATCGAACCGCTCTTCACGCGGCTCAACGCCATCGCCCTTGGCGGGGTAGGGGTACTCCAGAGAACTGGTGATGTAGAGCCGACCCGCCGCGTCGAAGCTGATGTTCATCGGCTGCCCGATGATCGGCTCGGAGACGATCAATTGAATCTCAAATCCCGGCGGCAAGTGGAACTTGGCCCGCTGCTCTTCGGGGGGCAGGGGATCGGTCTCGACGACCAGCGGCGCAGCTTCCAATACCGGTAAATGGATGGAAAAACTCAGGGCGATGACCAACCAGACAGGGATGCAGTGCACCGGCAGACTCCTGCAATCGGGAGACAGGCAAATCACGTTGCAGAGACTATCAACTGCGATGCAGGCGGTCGACTCACCCCCAAGGGAGTCAGACGGGCCGGGGTATTGGAAAAACGCCGCCGGGGTTCGAAGGGATGCGGCGGGCGGCTTGCTGGCTACTGTAGTGGGGTGTCAGTTCACAATCACACCCGGAGTAAACACAGTTCCACTGGTGACCGTGGTGGGGCCGTAGATGGCGCCTGGTTCAACAATACTCGCCGGTTGGACGAGTACCTTTTTACTTTTTCCGGTAAGTTGTACATGCAGAATCCGGATCCCCACGATCTTGGTAATGGTGTACATGGCATTATTGCCCGGTCCGCTGACCGAGGTGAACAGCGGAATCATACGGGGTTGGCCCTTAATGGTAACCAGTTCGTCCTTGATACCCGCACTCAGGCCAGTGTCTCCATTGAGGACAAAACTGCCCTGTGACCAGTTGATCTCGCCATCAAGGGCTGCCAGGTCAGCGTCATTGAGTCCATAGAGAATCTGTCGAGAGATGTCGGCGGTACTGTTATCGGCACTTCCGAAATCCACCGTCCCCCGGTTACCGGCGGTCGTCGTTGTATTGGAGAGTGGGTAGAGGTCCACCTCTTTTACGCCATCCGATCCTTGTGTGATGGCTCCAGTTTCCGAGTTGTAGGAATAGAGATCGCTGCCATTACCCGCCATGAGGGCGTTCCACGACGAGATATCGAGCGTGATCGGCAGTACCCCGAGATTCTTGCCGGGGATTTTCTTGATTCCGACAGCGGGCAGGAGGGCCGCCCGAGCGGTCATACTGACACTGGCCCGGTTATGACCGATAATCGGTGCGAAGAACAAGTCGAGTGGCTGGTCGCCTGCAACACTGCCAGCTTGATCCCGATGCAGTGTGGCTTCAGCAATGTTAAACGGAGCCGTACCCCAGGTCGTAACCCACTGTCCGGTCGCGGCGTCGTACGAATGGTTTCCAAATCGAATGTCTCGATTGGTGTCGAGATAGACGGAATTAAGTCCCCCGCCCACGTTGGCCGCCGCAGTGGCTTGCGCTGCGGTCTTCGCGTTGGTCGTCACGGTATTCCAAGAGGTTCCGGTAAACCCGTCGGGCAATTCGATCGTGGCAGCCAGTGCTGCCGCGTCGGCCACAGTTCCCAGTTCCGCTCGCGTCAAGGTGATAAAGCCAATGTCCACGACGAACGCCGCAAAACCAAAGACCGCCACCAGGGAGGCAGCCGACAGCACGAGGACGTTGCCCGATCGGTGGCTTTGAGGAGAAGTGAACGCGAAGCGTTGCATGATGCACGACTCGGTGAGCGGGTATCAGTCAATGGTGATTGACTGGGCGGGGCAGGCGGAGAATTGTTGCGATCGGATAATCAGAGAGGACTCACGGAACTGGATGAATCCCTAAAGCGAGTGAGGCAATCACCTGCCGGGGGTGTTGCCTTTCACTCTGCGAAAGAACGCTCTTTCGCAGAGTGAAA
>QWPB01000014.1 GCA_003671275.1 Planctomycetota bacterium
AGCATGTCAGTCGCAGTACAGGGATCTCCGCTGCGGGAGGCTTGAGTGTGGGCTGGGGAACGGTCTTTGGCGATTATGACCGGGACGGCGATGAGGACATCTTCGTGGGGAACGGCCATGTCGTGCGTTACCCCAAGAACTCTCCCTTACAACAGCCGCCGCTGGTTCTCATGAATCAGGAACAGAAGCGATTTGTGGACGTGGCCGCTCAGGCCGGAGGGTACACAGCCGCCGCCCACATGAGTCGCGGAGTCGCCCAGGCCGATCTGGACGGAGATGGTGACCTGGATCTGGTGGTTTCTCATGTGAATCAGCCTGCGGCGATTCTGCGTAATGACACCCCTGCAACGGGCTCCTGGCTGGAGTTGGAACTGGTGGGGGTCGCCAGTCCGCGCTGGGCCGAGGGAGCCTGGGTGGAGTGCCAGGTTGGCGACCAGAGGCTGCTCCGGCTTAAAAAGGGGGGCACCAGCTACGCTTCCACATCCGGTCGACCGTTGCATTGGGGATTCGGGGAACCGGCCCGCATCGATCGGCTGGTGATTCACTGGCCCTCAGGACAAGTTGATGAGTACCAGGATGTGCTCGTCAATCAGCGGTTGACCGTTGTTGAAGGGCGACCGCGTCTTCTGGTGAAGGCCCCCTGAACGCTGGCCCCTGATTACTACGGTGCGCTTTCGGCATGCAGGTCCAGGGCGGCTGCTTCCTCGCCGTTCCGGATGTACAGAGTCTGGTTTGCGATGATTGGGTGGTTCCAGGTTTTTCCCGAGATGACGTTGAGACGACCTTGTTCGCGGTGGGTCTGAGGGTCGGCGGCGACGACGATGCACTCCCCCTGCTCGGCCTGCACGATGATCTGGTCCGTCTGTGGAAGCAGTAATAACTGCCCAAAGCCGTAACGTCCTTTTTTCCATTGCCGCTGGCCAGTCGCGGCATCCAGGCAGACCATGATGTTCTGGTCAAAGCCGTACAGATATCCCCGGTGATAGACATGGTCGTTGAAAGAGGGTTTGAGCTGGTTCGAGGACCACTTCTCTTCCACGGTCCATGCACCCGAAGTGAGTCGGACATCGATTCGGGCTACGCCGATTCCATCACCCAGCGTCACGATCAGGCTGTGATCGTCGATCTGTTGTGGCTGGCAGATGGGGGGCCCCTGCCATTCGCTGGGGCGAAACGTCCACAACGTCTTACCCGTGGTGGGATCGACCGCGAGCAGCCCGATTTCCTTCTCGCCGCCGAAGACCACCATGGGCGTGTCATCGATGGTCACCGGCTGGGCCGAACTGAAGTTCATCCCTTTTGAAGGAATCCCCCACAGCGTTCGGCCTGTTACGCGGTCCACGGCCAGCAGCCCGTTGTTGCCGGTGCCGCCCGCATAGACGATGACTGATTGTCCCATGACCACCGGCGAGCCTGAAAATCCCCAGACCGGCAGTTGGGCTTCGACTTCCTTCATGAGATCACGCTGCCACAGCACACGTCCATTGGCCGCATCCAGACTCGTCAGCAGCCCCCTGGCTCCCAAGGTAAACAGTTGCCCTTTGTCAAAGGTCGGGGTCGCCCGCGGACCGGCACCGGCCACGACATCCGAGAACCGCGTCGGAGTCACTGACTGCCAGATTATCTTCCCCGTGGCGGCCTCGTAGCAGGCGGTTACCTCCTGTTCGCTTCGTTGTTCTTGGGTAAATAGCTTGCCCGCCACGGAGGCAAACGAAGACCAGCCGGGGCCGATTGCCTGTTTCCAGAGCACTCGCGGGGGACGCTCGTCCCAGTTCTGGGGCGTCATGACTCCAGCCGCCCGGCTTTGTAGCTGGTGACCCCGAAAGCTGGGCCAGTCGGTGTCACTGACGGTCCAGGTGGAGGCCAGAATCTCCAGAGGCTGGAGTGAGTCAAAGGCTGCGGCCCGGGCGGGGGCCAGTACCGATTCCTTGGTAGGGGTCCAGCGCCACACATATTCGGGCAGATAATCGCCCCGAAATCCTTCATTACGGACCAGCGGAAACCAGCCGACCGCCAGCACGAGCAAGCCGCCGATCAGCCGGATGCGTCGCGTTTCGGTGGACCATATTCCCAGCGATTCCCCCAGAATGACAGCCGCGATCATCAGCGGAACGCCATGAACCCAGATCCCCACTCCAGATCCTGCCACGGACAACAGCCAGGCCAAGCCACCCGATATAATCGCCATTCCGGTCACGGTCAGTCGTTCGTTCCATGATCGTCGGCTGAAAAACAACGTCCACGTGGCCCCCAGAACCGCACAAACCAGCGGCCCGAGCATCATGTAGGCAAAGCGGACAAAGTTGTTGATGGACGGCGTGACCGAGATCCCAAACGCCCCCCCCATCAGCCCCAGAATCACCCATCCCGGCCACAGCCGGGCAGAGAGGGAAGGCGGTGCGACGGAGGGAGATCCGGACGCGAGGGGCAGTGATTCGGGCACAGGCAGCCTCAAAGGAACAAGCGAAGAACACCACGGTTATAGGGGAATCGTTGGTCGGGGCCAACGGCACGCAGCGCGGGATGCAAGAACCACGAGAGCCACTTCCAGGGGCATCGTTTGCATGGGGGCTTTGTCAACACCCGGTCCGCAACCTACGCGGCGTGGTGGTTGGCGGCACTTTCTCCATCGGCAGAGATTGTGGAAAACATCTCACCAATGGCCGCCCGAGCCTGTTCGATGTACCGGCAGCGGTGTCGCTCTTCGGTGGGCGTCCATGCGGCAGTTGTCAGGCGTTGCTGAACTTCCGCCGGAGACGCGCTGCTGGGGATCAGTCGATCAGGGCTGAGTCCGGCATCGTTCAGCAACCCCTCGATCTTGGAGGAATTGGATTTCACGGCCAGTACAGGAGTGCCTGTCAGGATCGCGAAGCAGGTGGCGTGGAATCGTCCCGTGAGGATTGCCTGGCATCGCGACAGACGCGTCAGAAACGCCCGGGCATTCTGATCGGCGTGGGCGAGTGATGCATAGCTCGCCGGGCACCAGCCGAGCGGGCCGAGCCGCCGCCCCAGTTCTCGCTGCGCCCAGCGTTTGGCTGTGCGGACCCAGCTCCCTCGATTCCACTGGCTGGAGATAAGCGGTGCATATTGAGCGTCCCCCAGTTGCCGTGCCAGGCGGTATAGCTGGGTGGTGATGGCGGGTATGGTGGAGTCGGTGACCAGCCAGCCCCGGCGTTCCGCGCTGGGGGGGGGGCATCGCGTGGCCAGGGTCAGGTCGGGAGTGATGGTGGTCGCGATTCCGGCCTCGGCCAGTTCAACAGCGCTCAATGATTCACGGACGTAGATTCGTCGAAAGACTGCCGCTCGCTCGGCCAGCAAACGGCTGTTGGCCTGCCAGGTGCAGTTGATCAGGTAGGCGGGCACTCCCTGCTGGTGGGCGTATTCCGCAGCCTCGATTAGTTCGTATCCCAAGGGGCGGTCGTGGTGGATCGACCCTTCCCCATTGATAACCAGCAGGTCAGCCTGTGTCAGGGCCTGGCACAACTGGGGAACGGATCGCCAATGCTTACCGGAATGCCGGAAGGCGGTGGCAATCCCCTGCTCCGCCAGACCGGTGACCAGATTCTCCATTACCAGTTCACAGCCATGATGGTGGGCCTCGGCGGTGTCACCGAGAATGACGGCCCGTTGATTGGCCAGAGGGCTGAGCAGCATCATGCGGCCTCCGTCTGGAGCCAGCGGCTGAGCTGTTGTCCCAGTTCCCGCAATGGCGACTGAAAGGTCTGATCGGTGGGTGTCCAGTCAAACTGGTCATCTTCCAGTTCCACGATCGCCGCCCGTTGCAGGTATCCCTCCCGTGAATAACTGTCGAAGAACAGCTGATTGGTCCAGTCAGGGCGAGCCTCACGTGGGCGGAGGCTCAATACGGGACGCCCTGCGGAGATTGCCTCGGTCAGCATCATGTGGCTGTCTTCGGTGGCGACGACCCGATCCCCGGCTCCCAGAAAATCGCGGTAGCGGGCTCCGCGATCCCGCGTGTACAGCGACAGTCGGGCGATCATCGGATCATGTTCGAGGGTTGCGAGCATGGATTCGACAATATCGCCACTGCGGCGGCTCGTGACGGTTAGCCAGCGAATGCCGTGTCGCGCTGACAACCGCCGCATCCCCGCAATCAGGTGTTCCCAGTCTTCCCGCTGATAACGGTACCCGCCGCCATCGCCGCCGATCAGCAGCGTCCAGAGCGGAGCCCCGTGCAGTGCCTCGGCCTCACGGAATCGCTGGCCTTCAGCGGTGATCTCCTCCGGGAGGATCGGGACGGGCGTGATCTCCCAGTGGATGAAGGGCGGTGACGGCTGCCGCTCGCGGTACGTCAGCACGCGCCAGAAACAGTGCGGCCCCAGCTTGCGGGGGTCGCCAATAAAGAGATTCCGACAGCTGAACGCCCGGGCCAGCCAGGCATTGGCATGCAAGGTATTCCCCCCCGCACTCACGATCAGGTCGGGCGTCGGATGCGGCAGCTGGTCAACCTGATAGAAGAAACCGAGGCGGGCCGGGTCGGGCACCTTGGGCGAATAGTTCAGCAGCCCCGTCAGTATCGGACGCAGGGCTGCGGAACGCAGGTGCAATTCGCACCACTCGGTTTCGATACGGTGGTGAAACTGCAGGGCCCGCAGAACGCCTTTGGACTGATTGAAATGGCCGGGGCGTCCGTCACTGAGGATCAGAACACGCAGCGGAGCATCCGGGGATCGAGGGAGTGCGTTCACTTGTTCCAGGCCCTCCATCCCGTGCGGATGCGCAGACGGAATTCACTCATCGACTCCCGGCCACTCACCTTGATCCGCCGCAATTGAAAGCGGTCGGGATTGGACTCGGTGTGGATGCCCGAGTGAGTTGTAACGGCGCTGGAGTATCCGGCCTGGCGAACGAGGTCCGGGTCTTCGCTTCCGTACAGACCGAATGGATAGGCAAATGTCTTGATTTTCGTCTGGAAACGATTCTCCAGCTGGTTTCGCGATTCCCGCAGCTCGCGTTCTTTGGTCGGTCGGTCGGCGCGGGTCATGTTCAAGTGCGTCACGGTGTGCCCGCCGAGTTCGAACCGCCCGCTGGCCAGCAATGTGTCGACCTCGGCGTCGGTCAGCTTGGGCTCGTTCCGCAATTCACCCGAGTTGTGGTGAGCCTTCTTTTGACTGGACCAGTCGCGGTCGCTGGTGCGATCGGCGACCAGATAGAGCGTGGCCCGCGCGTCGTACTTTTCCAGTAATGGCAGCGCATTGGTCAGATTATCGCGATAACCATCGTCGAACGTGATGGCGACCGTCTTTTCACCGGCGGTGGGCCAGTGATCGGCCAGTTCGCTGGTGAACTGAAAGTTCCACCCTTCCGACCGCAACCAGTGGAGCTGGGCTTCGAACATCGGAGGTGGTACGCGGAGCCCGTTGCTGGGCGATCCCGTGCGGTGCGATTGAATCATATGGTACATCAAAATGCGGGGATGGCGTACCGCTACGGACGGTCGCCACCAGGCAAACCGGCTGGAGTACCAGACGCCGCCAGCGGCAGCTCCGAGGGCCATCGTTTCCCACATCAGATTCATTGTCCCGCCTGAGGGCGACCGTTTATGCCGCTCGTCGATCCCGCTTCAGCGCCAGCCGGGCCGTGTCGTCCACACGATGCAGGAGCAGCGGCAGCTGGTGTTCGCCCAGGTATTCATCCACGGCTTTACGGGCCCCGAGCCAATCGCCGTAGTCGTCGATGATCAGCACTCCGTCCTGAACCAGTCGCGGATAGAGCTGTTCCATCTCGTGTTTAGTGGAGGCGTACCAGTCGGTGTCGAGGCGGAGGATGGCAATGCTGGGGGGGGCCTGCCCCGGAAGGGTGTCTTCGACCTTGCCTTCGACAAGGTGCACACGGTGCATCGGGTAGCCGGTGGACGCCATGTTTTGACGGACATCGTCGAGACCAGCCAGGCACCAGTCCGATGAGTCGCTGCCCGTGGCCCGTTTGGCGAATTTGCTCGTGGCTTCGACGCCCGATCGCGAAACATCGGCCTCACCGGGGGCGGTCATTCCGGTGTAGGTGTCGAAGAGGTACAGCTCACGGTCTGTGACTCCCATCTCCACGAGGGTCCGGGCGACGGCCATCATCGATCCGCCGCGCCAGACGCCGCACTCGACAAAAGTGCCGGGAATTCCACTGCGGACCACGTATCGTACCGCGTCTATCAGGGCGTTGATTCGTTCCGCGCTGGTCTTGGTATACGGTTGGACCGCATGAATAGTGGTAATGTCGGAATCCGGAAAATCGACCGGCAGTCCCGTCTCGGGACGGCACCGAACCAACGAATAACCACACCGCTGGGCCACCCAGCGAACGCCGCGACTAAGAATGTTCATGCGTCCGTGCTCACCTGGAACAGGATTAATCCCGGCACGCTCCTCGCGCCCCGACCGGTTCATACCGCGAAACCGGGGGAAGGGTCAACAGGAACCGGCCAGCTGCAGGCTGGCGAACCGTCGCCCACCGCTGCACAATGCGGATTCGCCCGGAGTTGCTGTCAGCCGGGGAAGTTGATCTCTGCCATTTCAGGGGGGCCGTTCATGCCGCCACGTCAGTCCCGTGCCGGATTCGTGCTGTTTCTGATCTACCTGGTGATTTATCTCGGGTTCATCGGGATCAATGCCTTTTGTCCGGGATTGATGAAGTCCACCCCGCTGGCCGGTGTGAATCTGGCGGTGCTCTATGGGTTCGGGCTGATTCTGGCTGCGATCCTGATGGCGTTCCTGTATGGGTTTGTTGGTAACGCCGCCGGGGATGTCGAGGATCAGCCGTAGGACGGGCTTTCGAGCCCGTCCAGAGCTACAGCCGACATCTCCAACCCCCATGGGCCCCCCAGCACGGTTCGCCTGCTTGACGGTCCCAGACAGAAGGGACTGCCTGGAAAGGCTGTCCTACCATCGCTCAATCCTCAACGCTCAGCACTCCCCTATGCAATACGACCCCTCCCCACTCGCCGTCGTCATCTTCGCCCTCTTCGTCGGCATCACGCTCGGCCTCAGCTTCTGGCTGGGTCGCAAGGCGAAGTCGGCCCAGAGCTTCTTCGCGGCCCACGGCCAGATTCCGTGGTTCGTCAACGGCGTCGCCTTCGCCGGAGACTATCTCTCGGCGGCGTCGTTCCTCGGCATCTGCGGGATGATCGCGTTCTATGGGTACGACGGGTTCCTGTACTCGATCGGGTATCTGGCCGGGTGGATTGTGGCCCTGTTCGTGATCGCCGAGCCCATGAAGCGGCTCGGCAAGTTCACCTTTGCAGATGCCCTCGACGCCAAGTTCGGCTCCCCCGGCATCAAGATCGCAGCCGGAATCAGCACGCTGGTGGTGAGTCTGTTCTACCTGATCCCGCAGATGGTCGGAGCGGGGGCACTGGTGAAGCCGCTGCTGAACTTCGACCACTCGACCGGGGTGATCGTCGTCGGCATCGTGGTGATCCTGATCGTCGTCACCGCCGGCATGGTAAGTACGACGTGGGTGCAGTTCATCAAGGGCACGCTGCTGGTGCTGTTGTGCGGGTTGATGGTGGGGATGATTCTACTGAGGGGACATCGAACGGACGTTGCGTCAACTCAAGACGGGGCAGTTGTGCCCAGCGTTGCGGCTCGAGAATCGGCGGGAATTTTCAATTACGGTGCATATTCCCCCGGAACAATCGGACATCTCGCAGGGATCAAGGGGCCGATCAATACTGACAAGCTCGATGGAACGTCGCCTGAAAGCGAAGCTTGGTCCAGCCGACATTACTACCGCTGTCCTGCTCAGAACGGAGAGGATGTGCTTGTTGTTCGGAAGGTTCCAAACTCCATCGAAGTCCAAGTGTGCCAGATGGTCAAAGTGGTCAATGGAGTGAAGCTGATCAATGGCACACCTCAAAAGAAGGGTGAAGTCGACTTTCGACGAGTTGGGCAAATCGCTCAGTTGCCACAGGGAGGGACCGAGACTGGTCCGCTCGGTCCGCTGAGCTACCTTTCGACTCTCCAGGAGAGTGAGGTGATCGTGACAGGAACCGATAAATTCAAGGATGATGATGGCATCGAGGTCACGATCTACTACCCCAAGCTCGTAAAGGGCTCCGACTTGCTCGTCCCCGGTGGTAGCCCCACTTTCGCAGGCATTAAATCGGACAAGTTCGTCGACAAGCTCGACTTCATCTCCCTGATGCTCGCCCTGTTCTGCGGCACGGCATCGCTGCCGCACATCCTGATCCGCTACTACACCGTCAAGGACCAGCGGGCCGCCCGACTTAGCACCATCGTCGGCATCGCGAGTATCGGGGTGTTCTACATCCTCACGCTCTACATCGGTCTGGCGGCGATGACCAGCCGCGTTCTCGACCCCAGCGACTCCAACATGGCCGCCCCGCTCCTCGCCCGCAGCTTCGGTGAATGGATGTTCGCCGCAGTGTCGGCAGTGGCGTTCACGACCGTACTGGGCACGGTGAGTGGACTGATCCTGGCCGCCAGTGGAGCGGTGGCCCACGACCTGATGTCGCACGGTTTTGGGGTGCAGCTCGACGACAACGGCAAGGTTCGCGTGGCGAAAATCTCGGCAGTGGCGGTGGGCCTGATCGCGATCTGGTTGGGGATTCAGTTCCAGGGATTCAACGTCACGTTCCTGGTCGGGTGGGCGTTCAACATAGCGGCCTCGGCAAACCTGCCGTCGCTGATCATGCTGCTCTTCTGGAAGAAGACCACGAAGCAGGGAATCATTACTGCGATTCTCGTCGGGCTACTCTCTTCGCTCACCTGGGTCTTGCTCAGCAAGGACGCCCTGACCAAGCTCTACGGCTATCCGAGTGATGTGATCCCACTCGTCCCGTTCAGCCAGCCGGGAATCGTGACGATCCCGCTCGGGTTCCTGACGCTGGTCCTGGTGTCACTCATGACCGGAAAGCCGGAGAAGAGCCAGGAAGCCGTTTAGCGTTGTGTCAGCCCTTCGGTTTCGACGCCGGCGAACCTCATGCATAGAATTGTGTCCTGGGTGAATTCTCCGTGTCGGTACTCGGGACTGCCCTGCCCTCTGTGATCGGTCGTTCATGAACACCCTGCAGATTCCGCTGACACCCGAGGACGATATCCGTCTGCTCTTCGGTCCGCAGGACATCTACCTCCGCCAGATCCGCGATCATCTGGGGGTGGGGATCACATTGCGTGGGGAGAATCTGATTCTCGATGGAGCCCAGGATCGTCTGCAGAAGGCCCGCGACACGCTGGAGCAATTGTTGCCCCTGGTACGACGCAAGGGAGTCCTGAAGGATGACGATCTGACTCGTGTGCTCCGGATTATCCCGCTGACCAATGAACCATCTCCCGATGCCAGGATTGATTTGTTCGAAAAAGCCCGGAGTGTCAAACCGCGGACGCGGGGGCAGGAAGGCTATGTCGACGCGATGCGTCAGAGCGAACTGGTTTTCTGTACGGGGCCCGCCGGGTGTGGCAAGACCTACCTGGCGGTGGCGATGGCTGTGAATGCCCTGCGGCGGCAGACGATACGCAAGATCGTTCTGGTCCGTCCGGCGGTGGAAGCGGGCGAGAAGCTGGGGTTTCTGCCGGGCGATATGATGCAGAAGGTGAACCCCTACCTGCGGCCCCTGCTCGATGCAATGAGTGACATGCTGACCTTTGAACAAGTGCAGCGGTACATGACGGAAGATGTCATCGAAATTCTGCCGCTGGCGTTTATGCGCGGGCGGACGCTGAACAACACCTTTATGATTTTGGACGAAGGCCAGAACACGACAACCACGCAAATGAAGATGTTCCTGACCCGGATGGGGGAGGGATCGCGGATCGTGGTGACAGGGGATACAACACAGTCGGATCTGCCTCCGTCGATGAAATCCGGACTGCTGGACGCGGTTCACCGACTGCGAAAGATCCACGGCGTATCCGTGGTGGAGTTGACGGGAGCCGACATCGTACGTCATCGTTTAGTTCGCGAGATCGTGGAAGCGTATGATGACGACTCTCACAAGTCGTCCCGGCATCGTCCCTGAGTGGTCGGTGCCCGGTGTGGCCACTCCCTTGGGAATGACGCATCGCCATGGGCATGAAGCCCGCTGTCCCACTCTGGGGCAGGACGCTGCGGTTTCGCGGGAGCATCCGACCGCATGTTCGGTTTTGGTCAGAAACGATCGAGAGTTGCCAAGGCGGCGGCCTTTCGCCCGCGGCGGACAACAATTGCCCGGGCATGGGACGCCCTGCAGGATCGGGATATCCTCCTGCGTCTGGGAATGTGCCTGGTGGCAGTTTTACTGCTGCTCGTCGTGTTGCAGGGATGGCGTGCTCCCTTCACTTACCGCATTGGTCATTACTCCCAGAACGGTATCTCCGCGCGCACGGACTTTCAGGAACTCAACTCCACGGAAACCAACCGCAAGCGGGAAGACGCTGAACGACGTGTTCCCCTGGTCTTTAAACACGATCCCCAGTCACTTTCCCAACTGCCCGATCGACTGCGGGCCGATCTGGGGAAAATCACTCAGGCGACATCCGTCGATCGGGTGGAGGAATCCACGCAGCTGGCATTCGGCTTGCTGATCCTCAGTGAGCGCAAGCTGACGCCTAGCCAGCGGGAAGCCTCAGCGAAATACGGAGTAAAGACCGGAGCGGAAAGCCAGGAACGCTTTCAGGCAATTCGTACGGAGTTGATCTCCGCAGGGATGGAATCGAGCGAACAGCGGATTGATGACATCGTGGATGATTTCAGCCGGTTTATCTCCCCGCTCAGTCGCAACGGGATTGTCGATCTGGAAGAGGTCCGCAACGAGAGAATCACCGACGATCGGATGGTTCGTGTGGAATCTGTCGCGGGCGGCACCCCTCCGGTCGAGAAGCTGCTCACACAGGTGCGACTTCCCGATCAACTGAACAATGCCGGTGAATTGGGGAAAACGTGGCTTTCTTTTCCGAGCTTGCGCCCTTCGCTGCAGGACGCCTTGTGCCATTGGCTGATGGCCACCGCGTCCCCCACTCTCCGGTTTGATCAAGTGGCGACGAAGGCGGAGCAACGCAAAGCTCGTGAGTCGGAACTGGACGTGATGACGCAGTACATCGCGGGTGACCCCATTGTCCGTCCTGGTGAGATGGTCACCGCGGAAATGCTGCGGCATCTGGAGGTCGAGTACCGGACCATCGAGGGACGCCTCGATTGGGTCGCGCGGGCCACCCGGCTGGCAGTGCTGTTCTCCCTGGTGATCGTACTGTCGATTTTGACGGGTTATTACGCCGTTCATAACGAGCCCCGTCTGGTGCGGAATCCGGGGCGACTGGCGGTCTACCTGACGGCGTTGGTGTTAACAGCCGGACTGGCCCGCCTGTTGTCGTTTGACCCGTTGCGAGCCGAGATTGTGCCGCTGCTGGTCACGACGATGATTCTGGCGATTGCCTATAACCAGGAACTGGCTTTACTGACGGGGTTCGCTCTGAGCCTGCTGATCACGCTGGGGACGACTGCGGAACTGGGCCATTTTGTCGAGCTGGTGGGAACTGCGGCGGCCGCAGTGATCCCGCTGAATCGAGTCCGATCCCGTTCGACGTTGATCAAGGTCGGATTTACAGCGGCATTCGTCAATTTTCTCGTTGTGGGTGGAGTCGGGGTTGTCCAGTCCCAGTCTGTCGAGATGTTGCAGGAGACTCACCTGCTGACCTATGGGCTGAAATCAGCTGCCTGGTCACTGGCTGCGGGATATTTTGTGGCAGGCAGCCTGCCGTTCGTAGAACAGGTTTTCGATGTTGTGACGGATATCAAGCTGCTGGAGATGAGTGACCCGTCACACCCGCTGTTACAGGAACTCGTTCGTCGGGCTCCGGGGACCTACAACCACTCGATCGCGGTGGCGAGTCTGGCCGAGGCGGCAGCGGAGTCGATTGGGGCGAACGGGCTGCTGGTGCGTGTCGGCGCGTACTTCCATGACATCGGCAAGATGCTCAAGCCGCATTACTTCATCGAGAACGTGCAGTCGGGGTCCGAGAGCAAGCATGAACACCTGGCCCCGGCGATGAGTACCTTGATTATTATCGGGCACGTCAAAGACGGTGTCGATATGGCTCGGCAGCATCATCTGCCGAAACAGTTGATCGACTTCATCGAACAACACCACGGCACCACGCTCGTCGAATATTTTTACCGTGAAGCCACCCGTCAGGCGGAGCAGCAACCTGACCAGGCGGAGACCGAAGAGTCGTCGTTCCGCTACCCCGGTCCCAAGCCGCAAACCCGTGAGGCGGGCGTCCTGATGATCGCGGACGCTGTCGAAAGTGCCAGCCGGACGCTGACCGATCCCACGCCGAAACGCCTGGAAACACTGGTCCATAGCATCACAATGAAAAAGCTCCTCGACCGCCAGTTCGACGAGTGTTCACTCCGCTTGTCCGAGATTCGCTCGATTGAACAGTCGCTGGTGAAGTCACTGATCGGGGTGTACCACGGACGGATTCGATACCCCGAGGCCAAGCGCGCATGAACCTGCTGGTCGCCCATCTGATCAGTGGTCGCATTCTGTTCACGGGATTGGGCGTGATGGTCGGCCTGATCCTCGTTGGCGCATGGACCACGCGAGACGTCGGGCGGCGGATGGCCACCCTCGGAGCATGGATCGCTGGCCTGCTCTCCCTCACGACAGCTGCCGTGTCGCCGTGGCTGATGGGAGGTCTCGGATTGATGCTCACCCTCTGGACAGCGCTCGGTATCGTGACGCCTGCACGTGAATCCACGGGCCGACGAAAACTCGCGGCCACCGCCCTCCCCGTCGGGTTCGCGCTACTGCTGATCGCCCGGGAGTTCCCGTGGTTACAACCCGTGGTTTCTTCCGTCCCGGAGCGGTCGATTGTGGTGCTGGGTGACTCACTCTCCGCCGGTCTGGGTGAAGGCGAAGGGATGCCCTGGCCGTTCCAACTGCGAGATCTTCATCAACTCCAGGTCACCAACCTCTCTGATGCCGGGGCCACGACGCATGATGCCCTTCAGCGAATTCGAGCCACCGATCACTTTCCGGGTCTGGTGATCATTGAGTTGGGTGGCAACGATCTGCTCGGCGGCCGTTCACGGGCCGAGTTCGAACAGGATCTCGATCAGATACTTGCCGATTTGAATGCAAGGAAACGCTCGGTAGTAATGTTGGAACTGCCTCTGCTCCCCGGCAAATCGGCCTGGGGCGTCACGCAACGGAGTCTTGCAACAAAGTACAATTGCGGGTTGATCCCCAAACGCTACTGGGCGGACGTTCTCGCCGCCCCGGGGGCCACGGTCGATACGTTGCATCTCTCGCAAGCGGGTCATCGGCAGATGGCCGAAATGATCTGGGGCGTTATCGAAGAGTCGTTGCCAGCTCCGTGACGCTGGCTCCCACGGAGTTGCGGATGCGTAGATTTCCGTGGGAGGCTGATTTACCGTCCGCCCAAGCCGCACGCCTCGCGGGCACGAGCCAGGACTTCGGTCGCTTTCACGCGAGCTTTCTTCGCTCCCTCGCGCAGTACATCCCGCACGGTGTCCGGGCTGGCAGCCAGTTGGGCGCGGCGGTCGAAGGCGGGGCCGAAGACGGCCATCGCCTGGTCATACAGGGTCTGCTTCGCCTCGCCATAACCCATCCCGCCCGCGCGGTATTTTGCCGCTAAGGCCGCCTGCTGGTCCTCTGAAGCGAACAGCTTGAACAGCGTGAACACCGAGCAGGTCTCAGGGGCTTTGACGTCCGCAACCCCCTTCGAGTCAGTCTTGATCGACATGATCTTCTTGCGGAGTTGTTTCGGCTCCATGAAGACTTCGATCGTGTTGTTGTAGCTCTTGGACATCTTCTCGCCGTCGAGGCCCGGCACTTTGGCGAGCGACTGCACGACGTACGGTTCGGGGAGGACGAACACCTCACGCTCGTAGATCGTGTTGAACCGCTGGGCCACGTCGCGCGTAACCTCGATGTGCTGAATCTGGTCCTGCCCCACCGGGACCAGATTGCTGTCGTACAGCAGAATGTCCGCTGCCATCAGGACGGGGTAGGTGAACAGGCCGGCGTCGGCAGCGATCCCCTTGGCCTTTTTGTCCTTGTAGGCGTGGCATTTCTCCAGCAGGTGCATCTGCGTCACAGTCATCAACAGCCAGGTCAGCTCGGCGACCTCGGGGATGTCGGACTGGACGTAAAGCGTCGCCTTCTCTGGATCGAGGCCCAGTGCCAGCAGATCCAGGGCGGCGTTCGTGACGTTCCGCCGCAGGTCTGCCGGGTTGCGGACGGTGGTCAGCGCGTGCAGGTCGGCAATGAAGTACAATGCCGCATCGTGCTTCTGGAGCTCGATGTACTGCCGGACCGCCCCAAAGTAGTTACCCCAGTGAATCTGGCCGGTCGGTTGAATGCCTGAGAGAACGCGCATGGGTGCCGGGAGAGTGAGGGAATGGGCCGTAGCGGATCGAGAATGGGTGCATCTTCTGAGCCCGGTTCGGCCTCGTCAAGAACGCCGAAGGCCCACGGGAAGAGGAACCCGTGAGCCTTCGGGGCATCGTGTCATCTCAATTTACCGTTTTAGCGGCTCTTGTAGAGCACGGAGGAGTAGAACATCCCGTTGGGCCCCCGGCTCACCGACTTGCTGACGGCATGCTTGGAACTGTCGTTCGCGTAGCAGGCGTTCTGGATGGCCTGGCGACGGGAAGTGCCCATAGCCACCCCCTCGTAGGCCCCATTGGGGATCGACACGAAATGTCCGTAGCTGCCGGACTGCGACTGCACGCGGCTGCTTTGCCGGGTCACACTGCGTCCAGCCGCCTGAATTTCAGCACAACACAGGGCTGCCACCGCCAGGCAAGCCACCAATCGAAGGGTACGCATCTGAATTTGCTCCAAACACATGGGGTCAGTCGAAAGATGTGCCGCCAATGACCCTTCCCTGGTCGGCACAATGCGGGATTCAGTCGAACGAGTCCATTCCATTCTTGTCGCCGGTACATCAGTCCCATCCTTTCCAATTATACCAGATTTTCAAAACCGATGAGTATCCACTCTGTTATCGCATCTGCGTTCAGTGATTCGTTGGGTGTATTCCGTTTACGCGGAAAACCTCAATGCATAGACCCTATGACTCCCATCCTTCCTGATGTGTCGGCTTCCGGTGGTGCCGGGGGTGTCAAAGTCAGATCTACTTTAACCGACCGATACAATCGTTGTTACCTGATTGGTGAAGCGGTGTAATTCGTTGAGAGATAGCAAGTTAAGTTTCTCAAGAGACCGTGAAAGACCGGACGAAAGACACGAGAGAACCCCCATTACCCACACCTTTCTGACAACTCTCACTCTTGGTTCATCCACTCCACCCAGGGACGGAGTGGCCTGTGAATTCGGATTGGTCTGTCAGATCTCAGGGTGAGTTCACTGTGCGGTTGTTGCCGTCAGGAGTCTTCGGACCGGCACAACCATTCGGGCGGTGGTCGCTCGAACGGTCAAGCTAGTCACAGCAGTCCGGTGGAATCCCACAACCATCGTCGTGCCATGACGGCCAGAGACAGTCCCTAGGGAAGGAGACATAGCTCTATGAAGTCCATGAAATCGATCGCTGCTTTGTTTGCGGTGCTCGGGATGGGCAGCTTTGCCCAAGCCGGGTTCTTCAGTGCTGGCGAGGACTGCGGAGCGTCTAAGTGCTGTGATTGTGCACCGACGTTCCAGCCCTCCTGCTGCAAGCCCACCATCGTGCGGCCTTGCCACCGCAATGTCTACAACTACCAGCGCAGCTGTGCCAAGGCCACGGGCTGCGACACCGGATGCGGGCCAGCCAACAACTGTGCTCCGTGCGGAACTGGTGCCGGTAACTGCGTCGCTCCCTGTGGTCCGGGAGCTGGGGCTGCGAACTGTGCCGCTCCTTGCGGACCAGCCGCTGGTGCCGGTAACTGTGCTGCTCCATGTGGTGCAGGAAATGCCTGTGCCGCTGGTGCTGGTAACTGTGCCGCTCCGTGCGGTGCGGGAAATGCTTGTGCCGCCGGTGCCGACAACTGTGCCGCTCCTTGCGGGACTGGCGACTCCTGCTGTGCAACGACCTGCCAGGATGCCTGCGAAATTGCTGAGCTGATCTACACTTCGCAGACCGCTTGCTACGCTCGTCAGCGGAAGGCCGCTCTTCAGAAGCTCGGTCGCAAGTACGATTGCGTCTGCAATCCAGAGATCATGTCGGCTTTCATCTATGGTCTGAACGACTGCGACGAGCGCGTTCGGGCTGTGGCTGCCGACGAGATCGGTGACCAGCTCCATAAGAACAAGTGCTGCTGCACCCAATGCGTTGTGAACGCTCTGACCGTGGCACTGGCAGACTGCGACCGTGGCGTTCGTCGCCAGGCTGAGCAGGGACTGCGTCAGTGCGGATACGACATCGTCGATCCGACCTGCTGCGAAGTCGCTTGCGACAATGGATGCGTGGCTGGCAACAGCTGCGTCGGCGGGAACTGTGGAGCAGCTCCGGTTGCCGCTCCTGTGGAAGCGGCTCCGAACGCTCCGGCTCCTCCCGCTGAACCGAAGGCTTACTTCCCGAAGCGGATCAACGACGAAAATGCTCGTCCGATCTCCTCTTCCAAGAAGAGCCTGTCCAACCTGTTCGGCATGGTTCGCTAGTTCTGGATGATCGCATCGGAGCAATCCGGTCCGTCGATCACCACTGAAACGCTCAACCGCCACGGTTCACACCGTGGCGGTTGTTGTTTTTGAGGAGGTTTGCGGAAAGCTGACGTGGACTGGCCTTCCTGGCTGGGAGAACCGGCCTCTCCGCAGGCAGCTTTCCCGAAGATCATCGCAGACACGGGGTCCCACTTTAGCCGGTCCCCGTGTTTAGCCGATGGGTGTCGCATGGGATGCGCGCGATTCGGGATTTGCTCCCGGTCGATGCTCGACGTACGATCCGATAAGCGATCGATTTGTCCCGCCACGATGCAGTCCGGCAAGGTGAACCATGGGAAGAAAAGGTCTGGCACTGGCATCACTGGTGATGGCGATCCCAGCGGGAGTCGGTTTCTGGTTCTCTCTCCGGGCCGCCTTGGACTACGGCGAAAACATGCCGGTTGTCGGGACCGTGATCATCTGGTCGCTCGTGGTTTTGTGTTTGCTGCTGGCCGTCAGTCCGATTTTCTTTCTGATCCTTGGACCGAAGTCCGTGAGTGCCCCAGCTCCGCAGGCTGTCGCCGTGGCGACTCCCCCCAAGAAGAGCCAGGGAAACCTGGAAGAGTTGGATGGGGACGAGGGCGAGGACGGCGAGCCACTCTTTGAAGATGAGGCCGCCGCTGCTGACGGAGACTTCGAGGACAACTTTGACTTCGATGATGCCGAGTCCGACGAAGAGTTCGAAGAAGAGCAACCCAAGAAGAAAAAGAAGAAGTAACCGGCGTTCCAATAGAACTGCCCCCGTTCGGTCCTCCATGAACTGACAAACCGGCGTGTCTGTACACTGATCGGGAAGGGAAGGCTGTCACTCCGTTCCGCTCTTCCGGCGGCCCCACCCTGAAGCGGTCCCAGTGGCCCATTTAATCCCAGTGGCCCATTTGAAATGGCAACGGTGATGAGCGGAAATCGTAATTACGGATTGCCGCGTGCGAACATGCGACGCGAATGAGGGGGGAAACCCCGTGAATCGTTGCCCGTGAAGGGGTGTGATCAGCAGGTTCCTGATTTGTGACAATCGCCCTGCCCCTCTCGGGGGCCGTTCCTCTTGTCATCTACAGGCCGAAAATCGACAGGAGGGCCAGCCAGCCGCTTTTGATTTTCTCCCACTCGGCATAGGTTGTGATCACCGCAATGGTCAAAAAGAATACCGTCCCCAGGAGGAGGCCGGCTCGGGGGATCCATCCGGGACGCAATTCTCGAGGCAGCAGCAGCGTGTTCACCGCCAGCGTGTGCAGACAACTGAATCCGAGGGCGTAGTTGTACATCATCGTGGAGAAGACCAGCAGATGGTCCCCTTTCACGAACCACAGCATCAGCGACCCCATGACCACAAAGACGACCAGCACCCCGAAGTACAGTTTGCCGATATCCCGGGTATCCCACTTGCGCAGCCGGGGACTGGCGGTCCAGAACACATCCACCCACCGCCGCAGCACTCCGTCCGCCGTGCTGGCCGCGCTGGTCGCCAGAACCAGAAATCCACAGAAGAGCGTCAGATTCCAGAACAGTCCCCCCATTGACGCTCCCCAGCGGGCCTCGACGGCGTCCGAAACCCCGTTGGCTGTCATGGCTGCCACTTGCCATTTGTCTGCTGGAACTTGTCCCCGGGGAATGAACTGCACGGAGAGCAAGCTGGGCAGTGCCAGCCCCACAAAGCACGCCGGAGCCCAGAGGCACCACTGTTCGCGGCGAACATGCTTTAACCAGCGCTTCCATCGGGGCAGCGATGCTTCGGTGACCGCGAACACGCACCCTTCGTGGGACAGTGTGATCTCGTGTCCGCCGACGATACTGGGGATCGCGCCCACGTGCCCGCCCATGCCCCATCCCTGGTCGCGGGTGTAATTACTGACGGGAGTATTGGTCAGCCCCCCGTTGCCCGCCAGTGCCGCCATGGCGGCAAGGAAGCCCAGGAGCGTCCAGTCCAACTTTCGGAGCGGTCGACCTTCCTGCAGGGCGCAGAAAATGTTGTCGGTATTGGTGAGGTGCGGAGATTCCTTCTCGTCGCGTTTACCGTTGGCGTTGGTGTCCTCGGCGGCATAGGTCGGGACCGTACCGAACTTGAAGAAACCGCTGCCAATCTCTTTCCAGGTTTCTGCCGTGGAGAAGAATACCGCCAGAAATAACAGGAAGCCAAACACCGCGAACAACTTGAATGTCATCAGCGCCTTCATCGTGTTGTAAATCTTCCCGCCAAACAGCAGTGGGAGAAAGACCGAGATGAAAATGATCAGCGACAGTACCTGCAGGAACTGTTTATCCGTCATTCCCATAACCGTGATGGCCGTATTGGTCGATTCGGGGATGCGCCCCAGAACCATCGCCCCGAGGGGGATGGCCGCGTTGGACGCCAAATAGGGCAAAAACGACCCGAAATCCAGCAGCAGATAAGCGATTACCCAGAACCACGGGCTCGGTGGAATGCGGAATTTCCCGGTGAAAATCGGCTCGCCGGTGTAGAGCGCGTACCGCGAGATCTCGACGTTATAGATCGCCTGAATCAGGATACTGATAGTCGCCAGCCAGAAGATCGCCGCTCCGTACTTGGCGGTGTTCATCGGCCCGGTCAGCCATTCCCCGCCGCCGACCGCAGCGGAAGCCATGACGATCCCTGGACCGATAAACGCGGCGATCCGACGCCATTGAAAGGTCGGTGCCTCCGGCAATTCGCCCACCTTCCATGGGGGCATCGCGGCGACGCCCGGCTGGTGCTCCACGGTCGGTAATGATTGCGTGGAAGCGGTGTGCGGATCAGCCATCGTGTCCAACTCCAAGGGGCAGACGTCAGTGCGGGACGACGTTGAGAGCAGCTTCTCGGGGTGTCTGGCACCCCCCGAAACCACAACGATCACCTGCCCATCCCCAGCTGGTAATCTCACATGAGAATGAATCTATGCGATGGGCCGAGCAGTCGCAACGCGGTGAAGGGCTTCCGTTGACGCTTTGAACCACGAGGGCAGCGCAGCTGAGAAAAGTTTGAACGTCGTGAGGTCTGCTCAGAATATTCTTTTGAGCCAATGCGTACTGCGGGGGGCAAGACCGCGTGCGGGCATCTGGAAAGTTGGCAGAATGTTTTCCCCGCGGTGGCTCAACCAACAAGCCGCAGAGGCCCGGAGTCATCCAACTGTTCGTCGGACCGGATTTGGTCGGATGGCCAAGATCGACAGGATGAATTTCTCCTTCAATGCCGGCTGCATCCGGTGAATCCTGTCTTCTTCTCCAGAACCATCGTCCAAGGTTGATCCCTCTGGGAAATGCGACTCCTGGCTTTTGTGGTGAGTCCCTTGGCGGATTAATGAAAGCCCCCCTAAGCCAGTCTCTTCCACTTCGGGAAACGCCCTTTCGCGAAGCAACAGGTCACAAACAGATGTCTCCGGTGAAGGTTCCGTCGTCAGGGCGGATTTCATCCCGCGCTTTCATTCTGGTGACACGTGCGACAGAATGCCCGCCCGCGCGGTGGGGCTTCCGAAAATGGTTGTCACGCGGCACGGTGCCGTCACACGCACGGTACACGTCTCACTGGCCTGGGTTGCATGTCTCATCGTCTGTCCATTCTGAACGAAGCTCAACGGGAGGCGGTCACGACATTGTCGGGACCGTTGCTGGTCCTGGCAGGGGCGGGGACGGGCAAGACGCGGGTGATTACCTACCGGATGGCGGAGCTGATACGCAGCGGTGTCCGTCCCGAGCGGATCTTGTCGGTGACCTTCACGAATAAGGCTGCCAAGGAGATGCTGGAGCGGACCAAGCATCTCCTGGGGGGGCTCAAGCAGCGCCCGTGGATTTCCACGTTTCACTCGCTGTGCGTCAATGTGCTGCGCAGTGACATTGAAGTGCTGGGTTATCCGGCCCAGTTCACCATTCTGGATCGCGGCGACCAGGAATCGATCGGCCGTTCGGTGCTGCGGGATATTCGCGTTGCGGAGTCCTCGCTCAAACCCAGCGATCTGCTCTCGATCATCAGCAAGTGGAAGTCGGTCGGCATTCGACCTGACCGAGCCAAAGACGCTGCCGAGGATGACAAAGAGTTTCTGGCCGCGATGGCCTATCGCAAGTATCAGGCCCGGCTCAAGTCGACAGGGGGCGTCGACTTCGACGATCTGCTGCTGTTGACGAATGAGCTGTTTAACAATCATCCCGAGATCCTCGCCCGGCACCAGCGACGATTCGACCATGTGCAGGTCGACGAGTATCAGGACACGAACGGGACGCAGTTCGAGCTGATCGAAGCTCTGGTCCGCGAGCACCAGAACCTGTGCGTGGTGGGCGACGATGACCAGTCGATTTACGGCTGGCGCGGGGCGGAAGTGCGGCACATCCTGGGGTTTGGCCAATATTTTCCCGGCTCCAAGACCGTTCGGCTGGAGGAGAATTACCGCTGCACGGATGCCATCCTGGAGATGGCCAACGAACTGGTGCGGCACAATCGCCAGCGACATAAAAAGACTCTCCGCGCGACCAAGAAGGCGCGGGAGGATGTTCGCTTCAAGGAGTTCGAGGACGAGCAGATCGAAGCCGAGATGGTCGTTCGCGAGATCAAATTCTACATCCAGCAGAAGGGGGTTCCCGCCCGCGACTTCTGCATACTGTTCCGCACCAACGAACAGCCCCGGGTCTTTGAGCAGGAACTCCGCCGTGCCGGGGTGCCCTATCTGCTCATGGGAAGCCAGTCGTTTTACGACCGGAAAGAGGTCAAGGACATCCTCTGTTATTTGCGGGTGCTGGCCAGTCCGGTCGACGAGGCTGCCCTGCTCCGCGTGATCAATACTCCCCCGCGTGGAATCGGCGAGGCGAGTGTGGAAAAGGTGCTGACCCGCGCGGTCCATTCCGGTCGATCGTTCTTCGAGACGGTCCCCATCGCCCTTCAGGAAGGGGAGATTACGGTCAAGGCCGCCGGGGCGATGCAGGCGTTTCAGGAAAAACTGCATCGGTTTCGCCAGCGGTTTGAGGAACAACCGCGGGCGATGGTGGAATTGACTCGGGAGATGATCGAGTCGTTCGATTACCACGCAGAAATCGAACGTCAATACAAAGAGCCGCATCAGCAACTGGCCCGGCAGGCGTCGCTCGACGAATTCATCAACTCAATCGGCCAATATCTGGAACGGACACCGGAGCCTGACTTGGCGGAGTATTTGTCGACAGTGGCTCTCGAGGGGCGGGAGGACGAACCAGACAAGGAGAAGCAAGCCCAGGAGGACGCCGTAAAGCTGATGACGCTGCACAGCGCCAAGGGACTGGAATTCCCTCGCGTCTACATGGTTGGCTTGGAGGAGGGAATTTTGCCGCACAAGCGCTCGGTCGACGGAACCGAAGAAAACATCGCGGAAGAGCGGCGGTTGTGTTACGTGGGCGTTACCCGGGCTCAGGACTATTTGACCCTGACGCGGGCCGCCAGCCGCATGAAATGGGGCAAACGCCGCCAGTCTGTCCCGTCGCGATTCCTCAAAGAGATGCGGGGGAAATCCAGCCGCGATGAGGATGAAGACAGCGACATTTGACGACGTGTGACGAGATCAGGGGGAGACCGCCATCGGTTCTTCGTCCCCGGGGCTCAGTTCACCACATTCCGGGGCGGCTTGCCGAGCAGCACGCGGCGGCAGTTTTGGCTGCCTTTGATCCGCATGTCGTCCAGCCCCTCCTCCGAGTAGAAGGCGGAATGCGGGTTAATGATGATCCGGTCATGGGCCCGCGTTCCGGGTGTCCGCCATGCCTGAATCAGTGGATCATTTTCCGCAGGGGGTTCCACTTCCAGCACGTCAATGGCCGCCCCCCGCAGGTGTTCCGATTCGATGGCCGCCTGTACGGCATACACATCGACGCACCCGCCCCGTGCCGTGTTCACCAAGAATGCGCCCTGGGGCAGCATGGCGATTGTCTGGGCATTCAGAATGTGTTGTGTCTCGGCAGTCCGGGGGCAGTGGACGCTGACGGCCTGACAGCGTGGCAGCATCTCTTCGAGAGTTTCGCACCGCGTGACGCCTAGCGCCTTATCGAGGCCATCGACGACGTACGGATCATAGAACAACACCGTCAGCCCCAGAGCCTTCGCGCGCTGGGCGGTGGCGATGCCGATTCTTCCCAGTCCGATCAGACCGATCGTCTGTCCCCGCAACCGGTGCAGCGGACGCACCTGTTCATAGATCCACGGCCCCTGTCGATCCTGCAACCGGCTATTCATGAAATGCACGCCCCGCATCAGCGTCAGAAGCATGGCGATGGCCGAATCCGCGACTTCCTCGGTGCCGTAGTCCGGAACGTTGGCCACAGCGATCCCGCGTTCGCGAGCTGCCGCTCGATCCACGTTGTCGAATCCCACGCCGCAACGGACGATCAGTTTGCACTTCTTCAACCGGTCAATCGTCTTGTGGGTGATGGAGATGAAGTGATACAGCATCACGGCATCTGCCTCCTCGATTTTGCCGACAAGGTCGTCTTCGCTGTAGGCGTTGAGTGCCACGACATCGGCAATATCGCCGAGGATGCGATCCTCGTGGGTCAGCGGCGGGTTGATGAAGTCGGTGATAACGACCAGGGGACGAGACATCGGCAAGGATTCCAGGGGACAGGCGAGGATCGAGGAACGATCCTCGCAGACAGGTCGAGTGAACCCTGCATGGGTTCCCGGGGAGAGTGCGATCCGCAGAGACTCACCACTCGATTCTTCATTCTTCACGCGTTTGCAGGACGATTGCTTCCGCGCCCTCAGCCGCGACAGTCAGTGGCAGCTTGTATTTTACCTTGCCAAAGCGGCAGACACCGCCCGTGCCATCGCGGCAGAATGAATAGGAGATGGTCAGGGTGTAGACCCCCGATCCCTGGCCCGCCAGAGCGACAGGGCTGTGGGCGGTTAATCCCTCGGTTTGCAGCTTCTGCCGGGTGGAGAGTACGGCAGCATCGACGACCGCGTCACCGCTGGCGGCCTGCCACTGAACGGTCAGCGGTGCCGCCTTGTTCAGCTTGAACCCTTCAGGCAGTTCGAAAGTGAGTTGCAGATTCGTCGTCTTTCCGGCCTTCACAGTTTGGGCGGGAATGTCCTGAATCGGTGTCGTGTCTGCGGGCGGAGCCTGCTTCGGAGCGGGGGCTTGCAGTCCCTCGATGGCGAGGATTCGCGTCGCGCGAGTTTTCAGGTTCGCGGCCAACAATCGGTGGTTGTTGGTGTCGGCGATAATCAGTTCTTCCCCCACGATCGTCAGACCCGCCGGTTCCGACAACTGCACGGCGTCGGACTTCACGTCCGTCCCCCGCTTTCCGGTTCCCAGCCATGTCTTGGACTGGCCCGTCTGGGCATCCACAAGCTTGATTTTGTGGTTGTAGGTGTCCGTGACATACAGCTGGCCTTCGTGGAAGAGCACCTCCAGGGGATGCTGCAACCGGGCCTTGGTGGCGGGGCCGTCGATATCCCCGAATTCAAAGAGTGAACGTCCGCGGGCCAGATCATGAGGTCCCACAACAGTGGTGACTTCTCCCTGGGCCCCCAGTGTCACCCGCCGAACGGCCGACCCCTCGCTGTCCACATGGAACAAGGCCGTTCCGTCAGTGGTGATTCCCGAGGGCTGGGCCAGTGCGGAGCTGTCCAGCTGATCGTCGAGAATGTCTTCCCGGCCAGTGCCCGCGAAGACCTGTATCGTGTCGGAGCCGGGCTTGTGAGCCCACAGTTGATGCGGGCCGGCCATACAGATGTAAAGTGTTCCCTTGAGGTATTGCAGCGCCCAAGGACTGTTGAGAGCCGTCAGTGCGGCGGGTTGCGGCCCATCCGCGACGGTCAGTCGGCCATGCGATTGCTCCCCGGTACCGGCGACCGTTGAGACGGTTTTTGCCTGCAAATCAACCGCCCGCAGCAGATGGTTCTCGGTATCGGCGACGTACAACCGATGATCCACCAGGGCCATTCCCTGCGGGTGGTCAAATTCCGCTTCGAGATAGCCTCCGTCCTTTCGACCAATGGCTCCCGATCCAATCGTTTCGATCAGCTTCCCTTCGAGCGTGGTCACGACCAGCCGATTGTGATTGCTATCCGAAATGAACAGCCGCCCCCCTGCCGGGTCGGCCAGCACCTTGCCCGGATAACGCAGCGGCGTCGGGGCCTGCTTCTCCCGCTCTAAGTGGAACGAAACCGGAGTTTCATCGAGTGTTCCCTTGGCCCGGTGGTAGGTAATCATCTTGGCGATCACGTTGTCGAACAGTTCCCGATTTCCTTCTCCGGGTTGATGACCGACATACTTCCCTTCCGGGTCGATCAGTACCAGCGTGGGCCAGCTGCTGAAATTGAAGTTTCGTCCAATAGTGCTGTCGCTGTCATTGACGACCGGATGTTCGATCTCATACCGCAGAATTGCTTCGCGGATATTCTGGCTGTCATGTTCATTGTCGAACTTCGGGTGATGCACCCCGATGACAACCAGCTGATTGGGATATTTCTGTTCCAGGTACTTGAGGTCGGGAAGGATGTGCATGCAGTTGATGCAGCAGTAGGTCCAGAAGTCGAGAATGACGATTTTGCCCCGCAGTTCTTTGAGCGAGATGGGACCGCTGGTGTTCAACCATTCGGTGCCGCCATCCAGATCCGGTGCGGCGAATCGACCGGGGAACGGATTCTCACCGGGATCAGCTGCGGCTTCCGTCTTTTCCTGAGCCATCGTGGTAGTTCCATTCAGGAAACACAGCGCCAACAGGCTCCCCAGAAGTAGAGCCGTCCACCGGCGTTCGTGTCGGTTGGCGCAGGCAAGGCGGGAACTCATGGACTGCATCCTCCATCGTGGTCCGAATCATCGCACTCGCCGATCCTTCCGGCGAACGGGTAATTCATAACCGATCATAGAGTTCTGATGCGATATCGCCAACCGGATTCAGTGGGAAGGCGTCCCCTCGGGGGATGTTTTTGTAGTCACTGGCAGGCTCGATTGGTACGATCAGGTCATCACTCTTCCTGACTCTTTTGACGAGTTCCCCCTATGGCAACCCATTCGCACGCGGTTGGTATCGATCTGGGAACCACTTATTCCTGTATTTCGTACCTCAATCCGCAAGGGCAACCGATCACGCTCCCCAACGAAGAGGGAGAGCTGACGACGCCATCAGTTGTCTTGATTGATGGTGAAGATGTGGTTGTGGGAACCGAGGCGCTGCGAAATGCCGTCGCCAATCCGGAACGGGTCATTGAGCATGCCAAGCGGTTCATGGGCGATACGCGGAAAGCCTGGACGGTGGATGGCCAGCGTTACACGCCGATTGATGTCTCGGCATTCGTGATTCGCAAGCTGCTGGATGGAGCGGAGTCGCGACTGGGCCCCATCAAGCATGCGGTGATCACCGTTCCCGCGCAGTTCAGCGACATCCAGCGCCAGTGGACATCCGAGGCTGGAAAACTGGCGGGCCTGGAACGTGTTGACATCATCAATGAACCGGTGGCTGCGGCTCTCTGTCATGTCCTGGGTGAGGGGAACTGGTTCGCGGAAATCGCCAATGACCAGACCGTGATGGTGTTTGATCTGGGGGGAGGAACGTTCGACTTGTCGCTGGTGAAATACAACAAGGACAAGGTGACGGTCATCGCCAGTGGAGGGGATCTGAATCTGGGCGGGATCGACTGGAACAAGACCCTGGAGACGTTTGCCTGCGATGCCTTCATCCAGGAATCGGCTAACGATCCCCGCTTTGACAGGGAAACGATGCAAGCCCTGTCGATCGAGATCGAGCAGGCCAAACGCAGCTTGAGCGTACGCCCCCGCGCGACCATCTCGTTGACGCACGCAGGGCGACGAAAGGTCTTTCCGGTGGACCGGTCCGAGTTCGA
>QWPB01000088.1 GCA_003671275.1 Planctomycetota bacterium
AAGAAACCAGTTCGGGAGCACATCCTCCACCATCGTGATCATGATCGTGGCGATGAGGGGGAGCGACGACCGGTTCGGAAACTTCAGCGGCCCCATGGTCGTGGAAGTGAAACATCCGCAACAACAGAAACATGATCACCATGCCGATCATCAGCGAGAGCATCGATGCATCAACATGTTGCCCCCCCAACTCGACCAGCGAGTGCGGCAGTAGGTGGAATACGCTGATCCCCAGCATTAATCCGCCGACGTAGCTGACCAGCATCTGCATCCGCTCGTGCGTCAATGAGACCAGCTTTGGGAGATACCCACCCAGGACTGACGCAGCCACAATCGCCGTACAGTAAAACAGAACCACACTAGTTTGTCCGCCTGTGAGCGCGTGCCGATGCCGTGGGATGATTGCCTCCGCGGACAGGGCCCATGCGGGGGCAACAAACAACGATCCTGCTCCTACCAGCCCCACCTTGAGCGTCCGGCTCAGACAGCCATTCATCCGAACGCCTCTCGTGTGAAAATCCAACTCCCCGTTCCCCGGTGACTGCCGAGTGATCTCAGAAGAGTAAGCGGGGAATTGTCACCAGCCCGCCGTCAAACTGCAACCGGGCGATATTTCGGGAAGAACACGGGATCGCGGTGCGTGGCGTTCCGGATTTCGGAACCTGCCAGGCGGAAGAACTGCTGGAGTTGCGGCCTCATTTCCCAGGCAGCACGGAAGGCCATTGACCGAATCAGTTTCGTTCGGCGATCTCCTTGGCGGGAAGCAATTTCAGGCTCCCGTACGGATTGTACATCGGGGTTCCCTCCCCAAAGTCGGGGTTTGACTTGGATACCACGTGAAACATTTGTCCGCCTTCCAGGATCAGGGCATGTCCTTCGTCGACGGGACGATCACTCTGGCAGATGTACCGTAACACATCGATAATCAGGTTACTGTTGGATTCGATATCGACTTGCCGCATTCGGATTTCGGGCAATCCCAATGCGTGCATGCCGATGGTGTAGGCCACCTGCTCGCCCCGCACGATACTGACGAAGGCAAAGCTGAGGGCGTCCGGGCTGCTGTCTTCCAGGTATTCCAGCCACTGTTGCCCCCCATGGGCCAGGCCGCAATTGTCGATGAAAACCCCCGCCCCCCCGGCCTGAATGATGACAGCTGCGGCTTCCATCATAGTGCGAGCAGCGTCCAGAGACCCCCCTGGTCCGATGAGCCCAATGTTGACGGAGTAGTTTTGTACCCTGGCCAGTTCTTCCCGCGTTGCTGGACGACGGCATGAGGATTCAAAGATTTGAGCGAACTGGCGGTCCGGGGCCATCGGCACCATTTCCACTCGCTGGCCATCGGGAAACACCATCCCCTCCGGTGAGATCTGAAACCCAGAGGGTAAACGCTCGATCAACTCTCCCGGGTGAGCCCAATTACCGGGGATGCGTAAGGTAATCTCTACCGGAGGGGTGTCGTTCGACATGGCTGCGGATCACAGGGTAAGAACGGGGTTGTAAGTACGTGGGTTCAGCAGAGAGGGCAGCCAGTCCAAGGGGGCTGTTTCGCCGATCATAGCTACGCGTTTTCAGGATCGTAAGAATCCTGCCGAGCCACGGTTTCATGGAACGGATTGGAACGACGCCGTGAAAACTCGTCGGTCGTGATTCATCGTCCAGCCACAATTGACATTACTTCCCGGTTTTACCCGTCGAGGGCTTTTTATCATTTTTCGCAGCCGCAGGCTTGGCTCCGAGTGCACGCAGCCTGGCCTCAGCCTGAGCAATGGTCGCACGGGCCGATGCGGCGATCTGTGCAGCGCTCCGCAGTTCGCCTCGGGCGTCTGAACTGTCGTTGGCGGCGGCTTGTACGGAGCGTTCGTCCTTGGCCTTTTCCTGTTCTGCCTTGTGGTGTTCTTCGCGAGCTTGTTTCCACTCATCGTTCCCCTGAAACAACTTCATCCGGGTGGCGTTCATGTGATCTACGGCAGCCTGCAACGCGATCTTTTTCTCTTGGTAGGAATTGCTCTTGGTCAATTTTTCTCGCTCTTCGGGGGTGAGCAGGGCCAGTTCCGATAACCGAGTCGACTCCTCTTCATCCACAGCGGGAGCGGGACGACGAAGTACCCGGTGCAATTCGGTATCCGCCGCCCGGCGAGCCGTGTCGACATCATCCAGGGCTTTGGCATAATCAGAATCGTCGGACTGTGCCTCCAGGATTCCCTCTTCGATCGAGTGCAGCTTTTCGTGGATGGCCTTGTCGGCTACCTCAGCCTCATTCAGTTCTCGGCGGGCAGCCAGTGCGTTTTGCCGGGCGGCATCTAGCTGGGCCTGCGTGAGAGCCCCTTGAGTCGAGACAGACTCCAGAACCTTCTGAGCGGCATCAAGTTGCTTTTGAGTTTTGTCAATCTCCATCTGCCGTCGGGCAGCGGCGGCCTTGGCAGATCGAGCACGAGCAGAGCCCCCACGCTTCTGAGCGAAGGCTGAGCCCGCCAGCAACAGGCACAAACCCAACACCAAGAAGAGAAAACCTCCACTCCGAGGCTTTGTCGAATTCATTGCCTGACGCATGTTCACTCTCCGGCCAGCGACCAATTCACATTCTGGAATCTATTGTTCACCGGCCGGGGCGGTTATGCAAAGGGGGGCTTTGCTGATTTTCGGAATCGAGAGACCAGACGGGCCGAATTTCACACGCTGCCAAACCTTGGTTTCTTCAGGGCAGCCATTCGGTATACTGCCCGGAACACCCCGTGACGGCCTTCGGAATTCGGGGATCACTGGCCTCATTCAACAACGGAATCCGAGAAGCCATGGCGGATTACAACAAATTTGATCGTCGTATGGAGTCTCTGGTGGTGGAGACCCGGACGCAGTTCGCCCCGGAGATCATCGGCCTCTCCAAGGACGATGCGGCGTGGATCTCCAAGGCCATCCACGCCCAGCCGCAACTCGCCGCGCAGATCAGCTACGAACGCGCTCATACGGGCTTCATCCGCGAGATCGTCGTGAGTGCCGCCGACATTGCTCGTCTGTACGAGACACAAACACACTAACCAATCAGAGCTTGTCTGCTGATCGCATAGACAGGAATGTCCTTGCCACTGATCCCGTGGGGCAGACATTCCTGTCTGCCGAGAGGCCCGACAGCAACTGACTGCGGCGAGTGGTCAGCGTTCTAAGCCCATGGGATGCCCCCATGGGCTTTCACATCATGCACTCGCTCTCGCAACTTGTCCGAAGCTTCACACCCGGAAATCGCATGCCTCGCCAGATTCTGGTCACATCTGCCCTCCCGTACGCCAACGGCCAGATTCATCTTGGCCATCTGGTCGAGTACATCCAGACCGACATCTGGGTGCGGTTTCAGAAGCTGCGCGGGCATAATTGTCGGCTGTTCTGTGCGGATGACACGCACGGCACCGCGATCATGATCCGCGCCCGCCAGGAAGGGCGCAGCGAAGAGGCGATGATCGCCGATATGCGGCTCGATCACATCCGCGATTTCAGCGGATTCGATATCGAGTTCGACAACTACGGGAGTACCAACTCGGACCAGAACCGCCAGTTGTGCCATGAGATCTGGTCGGCTCTGCGTGCGGCCAACATCGTCATCGAGAAGCCCGCCGAGCGGCTATTCGATCCAGAGGTTGGGACGTTTCTCGCTGACCGATTCGTGAAGGGAACCTGCCCCAAGTGCGGAGCCGAGGACCAGCACGGGGACGCCTGCGAAAAGTGCCTCGCGAACTACGCCCCGACTGAACTGGTGAACCCCCGCAGCACGCTCTCGGGGGCCAAGCCCGAGCTGCGATCGAGTACCCAACTGTTCGTACAGATTGAACACCTGCACGAGTATCTGAGCACCTGGACGCAAACCAGCGGGGCCTTGCAGCCCGAGATCGCGAACTTCCTGAAGAACAACTTCCTGGCCGACCCGTTGCGGGATTGGGACGTGTCACGGCCCGCCAAATACTTCGGGTTCGAGATCCCCGACAGCCCCGGTAACTACTGGTACGTCTGGTTCGACGCCCCGATCGGGTACATCGCCAGCACGGCCGAGTGGTGCCAGCGGACCGGCGAGAAGCTCGACGATTGGTGGAAGAACCCTGAATCAGAGATCCACCACTTCATCGGCAAGGACATCACGTATTTCCACACCCTGTTCTGGCCCGCCATGCTGCACACCGCCGGGTTCCAATTGCCGTCGAAGGTCCATATCCATGGGTTCCTGACGGTCAACGGCGAGAAGATGTCCAAGTCCAAGGGGACGTTCATCAGTGCAGCTACGTACCTGAAGCACCTCGACCCGGCGTACCTGCGGTACTACTACGCCTCGAAGCAGGGACCGCGCGTCGATGACCTGGATCTCAACGTCGTCGACTTCCAGACCAAGGTCGACGCCGACCTGGTCAACAAGTTCGTCAACATCGCCAGCCGCTGTGCCAAGCTGCTCGAAGGGCAATCGCTCGCAGAGGTTTATCCCGACGACGGCGGACTGTTCCGTGAGAACGCCGAAGCTGCCGAGCGGATCGCCGAACTGTACGAGAACTGCGACACGAATGCCGCTCTGCGCGAGATCATGCTGCTGGCCGACAAGGCCAACCAATACATCGATGCCAAGCAGCCGTGGGTCGTCAAGAAAGACCTCGCGCGACTGGCCGAAGTCCGCGACATCTGCACGGTCGGGCTGAACCTGTTCCGGCAGTTGGCGACCTACCTGGCTCCCGTTCTGCCCCGGATTGCCCAGGCGACGGGCGAGTTGCTCGGAATTCCGATCCTGCATTGGAACGATGTACACACACCGGTTCTGGGACAGACGGTCCGTCCCTATAGCCATCTGATGAAACGAGTCGACACGAAGAAGGTCCATGCGATGATTGAAGAGAGCAAGCCTGCGGAGAGCGCCACACCAGAAAGCCCACCGGTTGCAACCGGTGGGCCTGTCTCCAACTCGTTTGGAGATACATCCGACGAACTGGCCAAAGAAGCCCTCACCGCCGAGCACTGCACGATCGACGAACTGATGAAGGCCGACCTGCGCGTCGCCCGCGTCCTCGAAGCCAAGCATGTCGAAGGAGCCGACAAGCTGCTCCAGCTGACGTTGAGCCTCGGCGGCGATGTCACTCGCAACGTCTTTGCCGGGATCAAGAAGGCCTACAAGCCGGAAGACCTCGTCGGCCAGCTGGTGATCTGCTGTGCGAACCTGAAGCCGCGGCAGATGAAGTTCGGCCTGAGCGAAGGGATGGTCCTCGCCGTCGGCCCCGGCGGCAGCGATGTGTTCCTGCTCCGCGGCGACTCCGGAGCCAAGCCCGGCATGCGCGTGCATTGATTTCGGGCGAGTAACCAAGGCATCGATTCTTGGTTCAAACTCCTCCCGGAATGATCCGTGTTGTATAAACCACTGGTTCAGCACGCATTGAAGCGTGGTGAGCGGCTGGTCAGGATTGACGATCCTTCTTGTCAGTGCTTAATCGGAGGTGGTTGATGCGGCTTCTGTTGATTGTCGCGTTGGGAATGGCATCCTGGTGCAGTGCCGCTGCGGCGGATGCACCTTCTGCCTCCACATTACTGCGATATACCGCGGTGCTCAATCAGACCGCGGGCAACGGGCGCGCGGAGCCTGTGCGAGAGTTCGGTATTCAGGCTCTGGTGGAGTTCATCCCCGGCGGTTTGCCGCGTGTGACCTACCTGTTTGATGAATCCAGCGAAGAACAGCCGTGGCCTGACGCATTTGGCCGATTCGAATTCGATCCCGCAGGCGGCGTGGTCCCGGCGCATCCTCGGCAACGGCATATTCATGACGAGCGAGTGACCTGGGTTCCACTCCGGATGGGGGCCTACCCCGGACATGACAAGTTGCAACCGGTCCAGGAATGGGACGAGGGGGGGCTTCGTTATCGAGTGCTGGAAGACCAGACGATCAACGCCCAGCTGTGTCGGCGGTTGGAGATCAATGGAGATCAGGGACGCCGGACGACTCTGTCGATTGCTAAATCGAACGGGCTGATCCTGGCTGCGAACCATCGGTTCTTCGTGGGGCAGGGCGAACGTCACGATCTGAATCTTCGTTGTGATGAAGTGACGACTCCCACTGCTGACGTGGTCACGGCGTGGGGACAGGGTGTCCAACCGCTGATCGACCTGCGAGAGACGTTGCGGTCTGGAGCAGAACCTCTGGCGGATGAACCGTTGACGGAAGCCCAGATTGCGCTGGCTCAGAAGTCGCTGGTCACCGTGGATCGCCTCACTGACGGCACCCCCTTCGCCGCTCTTGCCGCTGTCATTCGCAACGAGGTCACAGCTGGTTCCCAGCGAGCCGAAGCGGTGGCTGACTTGGCCAGGCGTTTCGTGGGGCGTCCTGTGCCTCCCCTGCGGTTGCAACTCCTGGATGGCGGCGAGCCGATTCACTTGGCGAAGCCCGGTGTTGTGACGGTACTGCATTTCTGGGAATACCGGGACAGTCCACTGACTGATCCGTATGGTCAGGTGGGTTACCTTGATTTTCTGGTGCAGCGCTACGCGCGGCAGAAGGTTCAGGTGTACGGCGTCATCTCCGATAAACGTCTGGAGGTGGCCAAGACCGCGCCTTTGGCTCGTCGGTCCGCCATGAAACTCAAAGAGTTCATGAACTTCAGCTATCCTGTGGGTGAGGAACTGGAGAAGGCTCTAGCCGCCTTGGGAGATCCGCGGACATTCGAAGTGGACCTGCCACTGTGGGTTGTGATCGGGCCCGATGGAACGATTCTGCACTATCACGTGGGGATCTATCAGGTCGATCCCAGTGAAGGGCTGACAGAGTTGGATGCGGTGATCAAGTCCGCGCTGAAAGGTTCTGTCCCTCCGAAGAACTAGAGTCTTGGTAGAAAATGTCTTCCGGAATGGCAGGCATGTCTGCCCTACGGAATCAGTGGCACAGACATGCCTGTCTGTGCGAGCTGAAGACAAATTCTGAATCGGCTCTGGTGCCTGTCCGGCATCAAAGTCCGAAGCATTCTTTCCTGTTCCCATCGATCAGAAGTTCGCTTGTGAACCCCGTGACGAAGAACCCGTTGATTCGTGAAACGAACACGCCGTTGCTTCTCGTGAGTGTCCGAACGCCTGAGGAGGCCGTGGCAGTCATTGAAGGCGGTGCGGCGATTGTGGATGTCAAAGATCCAGAGCGTGGTCCTCTGGGGATGGCGTCCATCGAGATGATCTTCACGATCGCATCAACGGCCAAGGGGATGGCCGGGTTGCCTGTTAGTGCCGCGCTGGGGGAAGTGATCGACTGGCACCACCAGCCGATTCCAGTGCTTCCACCGCATCTGCATTACGCCAAGCTGGGGTTGTCGGGACTGGCTGCTGAGCCGCACTGGGCTGCCTTATGGCAGGCCGTTCGAAACGAGTTTGATGTCCTGCGGGGGCGGCCGGTGCAGTGGGTGGCGGTGGCCTATGCCGATTATCAGGCGGCACGCTCTCCGGATCTCCCCGCCGTGCTGGAAGCTGGAATCGCCGCTGGCTGTGCGGCCTTTCTGATCGATACCTGGGACAAGCAGGGGGGGCGGCTGGTCGATCTGGTCTCACAGGACATGTTGCGGCAACTGGCCGTACGAGCCCGGGAAGCCGGGTTGGCATTCGCATTGGCGGGGCGTGTGCAGCTGTGTGATCTGCGAACAGTTCGAGCCTGCTCTCCTGACATCATTGCGGTGCGGGGGGCGGCCTGCGCCGAGGGGCAGCGTGATGCGACGATTGAGCCGAGTCGTGTCGCTACATTTGTCTCCGCCCTGCAAGAGGAGCCCGCCGCGATGGCTTCGATCACCATTCAGGTCAATGGTGTGGCGACGACGATTCCTGCTCTTTCGACCGTGACGCAGTTGCTGAGTTCTCTGAATAAGAATCCCCGGTTTCTCGCGGTGGAACGGAACCGCGAGCTGGTCCCTCGGACACGCCATGCCGAGTGTGTGTTAACGGAAGGCGATCAGTTGGAAATCGTCACCTTAGTCGGGGGCGGCTGATTTCGATGGCGTCGGGCTCCAGACTGCCGCCACAAACAGCATGGCCACCGGAACCAGTTGCATCAGGTAGCGATGGCTGGAACCGCCAAGGTGTTCTTTCAGCTCTGCCGGGGCCAGCATTCCAGCCACCACAAACGCCGCCAAGGCACCCAGCAGATTCAGTAACAGGAACAGCTGCGGCCCGGCGATTGCGCGGCGCGGGGCCGTTACAACGGCCAGGATTAGCAGCCACCATGACAACCCCCACTGCTGCCACTCCGCAAACATCCGGTGCAGCAGATGCGGGATTGACCACTGCAATGTCGCCAGTTGTTCGAGCAGCCGATGGCTTTTCAGGCGTTCCCAGTAGTGCATCTCGGTGGTGGTCGGCAGTGTGGCCCGGTGCCGCATCCACGGAGTCAGCAGGATGGCGGCAAACACCCCGAATACGACAATTCCCAGCAGATGCCCCATCAGGCTTCGACTGCGATCCGGCTCGGGGGTGGATGGGAAAATCCGTCCACCGCACAGGATTGCCGTGAGTCCCCAGGCAATCAGATCAATGATGATGTAGGCGGTCCCCTCGTCTTTCACGAAGAACGCTCCCGAGGCGACCGATGAAGCCAGGATGATTCCTCGACGGCGACGGGTTCCGGGGGGATCTTGAAGAGCATCCCATAAACATAGGACCGCCACCCCATGGAAACACGCCATGGGGGCATCGGCTTGAGCCGATAAAAACCCATACTCATCGGGCATCAGCACGGGGATCAGCGCCAGCAGAAGTGCCATCAACCAGCCCCAGTCTGCCGAGTAACGCCGCGACAGAACCCCGGCATAGCTCAGAACTAATCCGAGATACATTGCCGGGAACCAGATCTTAGACCAGCGGTCGTTAAACTCTCCAGCCAGCGCATACACGTGCCGTTCCAGGAGGGGCAGCATCATTGGGTAGCGCGGGTGGTATTGCACAAAATCGGGATGCCGAAGTTCCTCCGCATCGATCGACTGGGTCTCATGCAGAACGCGCGCCTTGATGGCAAATATCGCCCGCTCATCCCAGAACCGCTGAGGCGTCAGAAGCGTCTGAACGACAGCTGCAAGTAGTGTCAGTCCCAGCAGGATCTGGCACGCGCGGACCAGCGCGGTGGAGTGTGGATAGGGGGCTGCCGGGATCACGCGGTTTCGTCGCTGGTGTTGGAAGATGGCGAAGAGTCCACAGAGGGCTCCGCCGATCATCTGAATCCAGGAGATACGGGCGTTGAGGGGCCGCCCCAGATCCGACCATACAAAAGCTGCGGCGGAAGTAAATCCCATCCCGAGTAGAATCGACAGGCCCCAAATTTCAGCGGACGGTCGAGGGCGTTCATCCTTTCCCAGGACACGCTCGAACAGGGCGTACAGTGCTCGCCCTCCCAGAGCTGCTCCGAGTACGGCGAGGATTGCCGCGATGCCGCCCATCATGGCTGGGCTCCCGTCGAGAGGTGCGGACGCAGGACCACGACGCTGGATGGAATCCCCGCCGGATCGCCCGTCCGCTCGCGATAGAATCGGATCCATGCGGAATCTTCGGTGACTCGCTGTGGTTCGACGTAATCGGCCCCCTCAAAATACTCCAGCACGTAGTCTGGATGGCAGTCCCAGACATCCGAGGGAAGGTCCGAGAGCCTGTACGCGGCCAGCTGCCGGGCCTGATGGGCGCGGGGAATGAGATGTTCGGCGGAAGGGTGCATTCGATGAAAGAGCAGTCGAGGCCGCAGGTGATACGACAGAAAAAACAGTTTCTGATCGCTGACCACCAGGATGCGGGCATTCTCCGGCGTGGTGGTCCTCAGATAGCGGATGACCTCCCGATTCGACTCGCTGATATTCGGCAGCATCTGGTCGCTGCTTAGCAGCCGGTAATACGGCCAATCCTTGAATCGCTGTCGGAATGCCATCACTGCGTGGACGGCGGCGAGGCCGAGTACGGCGATTATCGCCATCCGCTTGATGCCGCTAACTAGATGGCTCCAACCACTCGGCGACCCGGGGGTCGTAATTTGCCAGACCGAGGCGATAGCGGCGTCGAGAACGCTCGATGCCGACCGCCGCCGCCGACAGAGTGTCAGGGCCAGGAATGAGGCGGGGGGCATCAGCCAGCAGCCACACCAATGAACCGCTTCCGCGATTCCTGTCGCCTCAAACTGAGCGTACGGATCAGATCCCGCGCGATTCAGCGCCCAGCCTTGAAATGCTTCCACGGGATAGAACCAGCAGAACAGGCTTGCCATCGCCGACGCGGCACTGATTAACCCGGTGGATAGCGTCCACCCCAGGAGTACCGCCTTCGTGCGTGTCGGGGAGCCAGGTCTCACTGGGGCAGTGGCCTCCCCGCCAGAATCTGTGCAATGTGCATAACCCGCAGCGGTTTCTTCTGCCGGCTGATAAGCCCCTGCATATGCATCAGGCATGACATGTCACCGGCAGTCATGATCTCCGCTCCGGCCTGTTCGTGGTCATGAATCCGGTCGTTGCCCATCATGCACGACACGGCTTCTTCGGCGATTGCAAAGGTTCCTCCGAACCCACAGCACTCGTCGGGACGCTGCAATTCGACAAGCGTCAGACCTTCCACAAGCTCCAGTAACTGTCGCGCCTTGTTGAAGTCCGGAAGCATTCGCTCACTGGCTCGGCCCAAGCCCAATTCTCGCAGACCATGGCAACTGCTGTGCAAGCCCACGCGGTGCGGAAACTTCACATCCAGCTTGTCCAGATGGATGATATCCGTCAGAAACTCGCACAGTTCAAACGTCTTGGCTTTCAGCTCGGAAAATCCAGGCTGGTCGTTGAGCAGGTGGTCGTAATGATGAGTCACCATGGCCGTGCAACTGCCACTGGGGCAGACTACATAATCGTAGTCGGCATAGGTCTTCAGGAACGACTCGGCCAGCGGGCGGGCCTCTTCCCAGCAACCGGTGTTAGCCATCGGCTGCCCGCAACATGTCTGTGCGTCCGGGAATTCGACGGTCGCACCGACACGTTCCAGAAGCTCGACTGTAGCCATCCCGACATCCGGGTAGAACTGGTCGATGTAACAGGGGATGAACAGGCCGATCTTCATAGCACGAGGAGTGTAGCAATCCGCCCCGCGACAGCCGATGATTTCATCGAAGAATTGCTGTCACGCGACCGGCGAGGAACAGGGGAACAGCGGTTGTGGTCTCTCACGCGGGTGACTTGACGCGGATTGGGCCGGGAGCGGACCTTGAGTGTCATCCCGGCCCATTGTTCGCCCGCTACTTCCAGTACTTCTGTGTCACGTACAGAATCACCGGGGGAGCGGTCAGCAGCGCAAACCAGGGGATTGCTCCGAACAAAAACGAAGTCGGCATCAGGAAGTACTGCGCCACCGCGGGCAGCAGAATACTCCAGCTCATCGCGATCAGACCGATTTGCTTGCGTTTTGCCTTTTCGTCCTCCGGCAGATCCGCGAAGCGGGCATTCGCATGGGATTTGGAAGAGCTGGCTTTGGCAGCCTTTTCTGGTTTGTCGGTCTTCGCCGCAGCTTTGCCATTTTTGATCATCGGTGCGGGAGTGGCTGCGGCTCCCGCAAACGTAACGGCATCATCCCGCATTCCAGGGGCGTAGTATTTAGAGACTGCCTGGTTGATGGCCCGCGGCGTGGCTAGGACTGCCCGCATCGGGACGCCGTAACGCAGACGCATCTCGTCTTCGACTTCATGATCCGGCATATCAACACAGGCCACCATCAGCCGCCCATCATCGATGAACAGCGGGATCAGCGTGTGGCGTTTCACCAAGGACCGAGGAGTGGCGTCAAGGATGTCGTCCTCCGGCGTCATGTCATCCAGATCAACATACGACAGTCCGTGGTGCAGCGCCAGCGCCTGAGCTGCGGGCTCCGGTTCCACCAGCTTCATCTGAACGACCGCATCCCGGTCGGACAGACCCCGCTTGCTGGAAAAATCTTCAGCCTCTCGCATCTGTTCGCGAGTGAGCTTCCCCTGTTTCATCAGGATGTCCAGGAACGGTTGACGACCGTAGTCGTCTTTGGCCGTTTCGAAGACGCGCCCGAGGCTCTCGTCATAGTCTCGCTTTCGCTCTGGATCGGTCAGGCAGAGCATTGCCTTGGCGATCTCGTTGAGCAGTTCCTGGGACTGGACGGAATACTGGCCCGTCGCGTACTTTCGTACGTGTCCGTTCAGTTTTTTATAGTTGGTACGAACCCTGTTTGCGTCGTCTTCAAACTTCCGGAGACGCAACAATTCGTAATGGTCGGGCGGACGCGGTCCCTCGGGGATCCCCAGCCATTCCTTGTAGAAATCCATGCGTTGGTTCCATCCTGTCAGGGAGCCAATGGGCCAGCTGGCTGTCGCCAACGGGACAAATCCGGGTGGGCACCCGTCCCACCCGGAATACCCGGCAGCGTGTTACTCGACGCTATAGTCCTTGGCCAGCGTTTCAAAGGCATCGACATTGTCATTGGTCAGCCCCGAGTCGCGGACAATCTCTGTCGTGGCTTCCCGGTTACTGGTCAGCTCGCGAGCTGTCGCGCTGATTCGACCGTTTTTGTCGTAGTGGTAGGTGATTTCCACGGGAGAGCCTGCGGGCAGATTCGAGGGGAGATTCACAATCCGGAAATCACCAATTGTCGTGCAGGCCTCCGGATCGGTGGCATCCCCTTCCAGAATGCAGACGTGGATCCGTTGTTGATTCGCGGTGTTCGTCACGAACCGCTGTGACACCTTGTGCGGTACCGTGGTGTTCTTCGGGATCATGATGTGATTGATCTTCCGTTGCCGATTGTTGGGATCGGAGATCTTCACACCGAGCGAGTGCGAGTTCACATCGCTGGCATTCACAGAACGCAGACGGTCAGCCACGGCTTTCCCCAGCCGGGAAGCTTCTCCGGTCGCCCGGGCTTCCAGGAGTGCAGCATGCAGGCAGGCCCCCTGAGCCACAGCTTCTTCGGGCTTGACCACATCACGGGAGGGTGTCAGTCCCGTGGTTTCCTTGAGCATGTTTTCGACGGCGGGCATGTAGGTCGAACCACCCACCAGCACGCAATCGTCCAACTCGCCCAAGCCCACTCCCGCCTGTTGCATCACCAGTTCCGTCGTGTCACGGGTTCGCTGCATCAGGTCTGCGGTCATCCGTTCAAAATCGACGCGGCTCAGGGAGACCGTCAGGCTCTTTCCCTTGTGGTAGACGGTGATGGGCGTCTGGGCCTTGTTGCTCAGTTCGCGTTTGGCCTGCTCGCATTCCTGTGAGAGCATCATGGCCGTTTCCGGGTCGGACCGCGGGTCTTCGTTGAACTTGCGGTGGAACTGCTCGGCCACGTGGTCCACGACGCGGCGAGTCCAGTCGATCCCCCCCAGCATCACGTCACCGTCGGTGGCCAGCACCTTGAAGTTGGTGGCGTTGTACCGGACGACAGTCACGTCGAACGTCCCTCCGCCGAGGTCGTAAACCATGATCGTACGATCCCGAGTCATCTTGTCCGGGCGACCGAGTTCGCCCTTGGCCCAGGCATAGGCCAGCGTCGCCGCAGTCGGCTCGTTGATGATGTCGATCACATTCAGACCGGCGATCTTGCCGGCGTCCTGCGTGGCCTTGCGGCGCACATCATTGAAGTAGTAGGGGACCGTGATCACGGCGTTTACAACCGGGCCGATATGCAATTCGGCATCCTGCTTCAGCTTCTTCAGGATCAGGGCGGAGATGAATTCCGGGGTCAGCTTCTTGCCCTGGTAGACCACGAAGAAGTCCTTGTTTCCCATCTGCCGCTTGATGGCTTCGACAATATTCTTGGGATCTTCGATCGACATCCGCTCGGGCGATGGGCCGACGATCACCTTTCCATCCTCTCCCAGCAGCACGACCGAAGGGGTGATTGGGCGTCCGTCAGCATTGTTCACAGAGACTGGATCGCCGTTGGGCCCCAGTTGGGCCAGCGCCGAAAACGTAGTCCCCAGGTCGATGCCGACTGTGTTCCCCGGAAGGATATTCATGGTGCCTGAGCCCTGCGCGAGTGCCAATGGGTTTCAACGAAGATGAGAAACGGTCTCACGACTGGAACCAGTTGCGAGCTTCTCACTGGATTGCAGCGAACACCCAGACGGGATGTCCGCCTACGGACCTGTCAACGCATTGTGGAAGAGCGTCATACGGGAATCAAGTTTGACGCCAATGTTCTGGCCAATCGGAGACGGTGACAGACTGGCTGTGGGAGCCCAACGGCCCGCACTCCACCGTGACGTTACGCCTTGACCACGGGATTTACCAGTGTTCCGATCCCGGTGATCGAAATCGACACCACGTCCCCATTTTGCAGCGTGAACTGGTCTGGCGGAACGACTCCCGTCCCTGTCAGCAGAAATGCCCCCGCCGGGAAGTCGTTTTCCAAGCCCAGCCATTGAGCCAGTTCGGGCAGTTCCCGCTTGAGTTGGCTGAGCGAAGTTGATCCCTTAAAAATCTCTTCCTTATTGCGGTGGATCAGCAGGTCGATGGCGATGGCCTCCTTCTCCAGAGGTCCGCTGGCCAGCAGAATGCACGGGCCCAGTCCGCAGCACTGGTTGTAGACCTTTGCCTGAGGAAGGTAGAGCGGATTTTCGCCTTCGATGTCGCGGGCCGACATGTCATTGCCGATCGTGTAGCCCACAATCTGCATGGCCGGATTGAGAACCAGTACGAACTCCGGTTCCGGAACGGACCAGTGGCTATCCGCCCGCACACGCACCGGCTCCCCGGGGCCCGAGACCCGGTGCGGAGTGGCCTTCATGAAGATCTCGGGCCGCGGCGCGGTGTAGACCTTGTCGTAGTGGCTGGCCCCGGCTTCGGACTCTTCCATCCGGGCAATCTGGCTTCGCTTGTAAGTCACCCCGGCGGCCCAGACTTCCTGACGATCGATCGGGGCCAGGAATGTCACCTCCCCCAGCTTGATCGGCCCCGCCTTCGGGTCCACCAGAAACTTGGCCAACCCCACCGGGTCGGGAGCGTGCAGGATGTCCGACAACGTCCGGATTCCACTGACCTGCTCCATGTCCAGCAGTAACAGCCCGGTGTCCTCGACCATTGCCACTCGGACCTTGCCGTCCGCCAATCGCACCTTTGCCAGTTTCATCCGCTCAACTTTCGATAAGTTCGCAGGGCTTCCAGGGTCTGTTCAATGTCCGATGGCAGGGCCGCCTCAAACTGCATTTCCTGATCGGTCACGGGGTGACGAATCCGCAGTTGAAACGCGTGCAGCGCTTGCCGACTAATGAGCGTATCATCTCCGTTCGCGATTGTCTCGGGAGCAGCCAGATCGCCCCGGCTGACCCGGCTGTGACCCGCATACAATCGGTCGGCGATAATCGGACACTTGAGTTCCAGCATGTGAACTCGAAGCTGATGTGTGCGCCCCGTCTCCGGAAGCAGACGGACGTAGGTAAAACCTCGAAATCGCTCGATCACCTCGTAGAATGTCACCGCTTCGCGGCCCCCCTGTTCTCCCACGGCACAGGTCATCATCTTTTCGTGGTTTTTGGGATGCGACTTGATCCAGGTCCGAATGTAATCCGCATCACGGGGCAGGGCTCCCCGGACAATGGCCCGGTATTCTTTCTTCACCACCCGCTGCTCAAATTGGGCGCTCAGCCGGTTGTGAACGGTATTATCCTTGGCAATCACAATGACGCCTGTTGTGTCCCGGTCCAGGCGGTGAACGATTCCCGGACGCAGTTGTCCGGCCACCGAGCTGAGCTTGTCAAAGTGAAACTGGACTGCGGCCGCGAGAGTTCCCCGGAAGTTCCCCTTGCCGGGATGGGTGACCATGTCCGCGGGTTTGTTGATGACGGCCAATGAGTCGTCTTCATACACGATCTGGATCGGCAGGTCTTCCGGCTGGAGTGTGTTGTCGGGCAACTCGGGCAACCTGACAGACACCCGGTCGTTCACACGCAGTCGCCGCGAGGCCTTGACCGGGAGCCCGTTCAGCTGGACGGCCGACTGTTCCAAGGCCCGTTTGAAAAGTTCACGGCTGTAATTCGGAAACAGCCGGGCCAGATAATGATCGACCCGCCAGCCATGAGCCCGTGCCTCGACGGTTAACGAGACTGGTTCGCTGGCCGAAAGGACAGGGGCTTCGACCTCATCGAGGTCGGATTCCGCAGAGATCGAGTCTTCGGACTGTGGGGCAGGAGAGGTGTCCATGGCGGTATCCTAGCGAATACCCGGAACACACACAGGCGGTGCGGCTGGAATCTCTTCCGCTGATCGCAGACTCGCCTCAGTAAGACCGAATTACTGATGAGTGGCAAATTCAGTGATCTTTTCATTCCACCGATCCGTTATCGTGTTCAGTTCCATTGTGGGACGCTTGCGTTTCTCCTTCCGGAAGGGTTCTCGATGCGGTATTCGCTTCTGGCACTTTGCCTGATTTGTCTGGTAGGGCATTCGCCCGTGGAAGCCGTGGAAATCAGCGTGGCCCGGCCCGGGGATCGGGAGTTTGTCCGGGACCAGGCCCAGATGTTGTCGGGCCAGGACCGTACCGAGATCATCAAAATTTGTGATCGCCTGCTGTCCGACAAGGCCACGCCCATTGTTGTGGTGACGATCGAAAAAATGTCCGATCACGGAGGTGCCGGCATGCGGATTGAGACCTTCGCCCGGTTGCTGTTCGATCAGTGGGAAATTGGTCACGCCCAGCTGGGAGGGCAGCCTTGGAACACCGGTATCCTGCTGCTGGTCAGCCGGGGGGATCGCATGGCCCGGATTGAACTGGGAAACGGATGGGGACGGGAAAAAGACGCACTCACCGAGCAGATTATGCATGAGCAGATCATCCCGTATTTTAAGCAGGGGGATTTTTCCGGCGGGATCAAAGCGGGCGTCGTAGGGCTCGAAGCGATGGCCCGTGAGCGTCCGCTTCCCCCGGGGGCGATCGGTGACTCAAAGTCCAGCCCCAAGTACCATCCGCTGGTGATTGTCGCGGTGATCGGCCTGGTCATCTTTACGGTTGTCTCTCTGGCTCGTCACGGCTCGGACGGTTGGGCATGGATCTTCTGGGCAGTGGTGTTCTCCCTGGTCGGATGGCTGCTGTACGAGATGCTGATCAATCGTAGTCATCGAGGGCGTGATTCATTCGGAGGCGGTTCGTTCGGCGGTGGTTATTCCGGGGGCGGTGGAGCCAGTGGTTCCTGGTAGTTTTTTCACATTCGATTTAGGAGCAAGCACAATGCTGGTCGCGTCACAACTCTTCACGGACTCTGATCGCCAGAGGATTAACCAGGCTGTACAGGCCGCGGAGCAATGCACCTCGGCTGAGATCGTTCCCGTGGTGGCCACGGCTTCCGGGCGGTATGACCGGGCCGAAGATATCGCCGGTCTATGGCTCGGGATTGCAGGGATGGTTACCGTCTCCCAGCTTTGGCCCGCTAACACGGCAGGCAGTTGGGGGGCTGATAGCCTCATCTGGCATACAACAGCCTTGGCAGGCGTCACGCTGGTGGGCTTTCTCACTGGGGCTGCAGTGGTGTCCCGAGTCAGTGGATTGCGACGCTTGTTCACACCGTCACGACAGATGACGGAAGAAGTTCAGTCCGCTGCAGCGACAGCATTCTTTGACAATCGCGTGCATCACACGACTCATGGCGGTGGCTTGCTGGTCTACATTTCACTTTACGAGCGAATGGTTGTCCTCTTGCCTGACCAGTCGGTGCGGGCGTCACTCGGTCAACCTGTGATCGAGCAACTCTGTCAAAGCCTGACAGAACAGCTCCGAGCTTCGGGGCCGTCCTCCGCATTACTTCATGTCATTCCACAGCTGGGGGGGCGCTTGTCGGCGGCACTGCCACAGAGTGACGCCCGTCCGAACCGGAACGAGCGTCCCGATGCCCTGGTGACCATCGACTGAGTCTCTGGTTCGTTTCTCGGGTCACGAGTGCGTTGACCATACAAAAACAGCACGGTTATCGACCGTGCTGTTTTGAGTTTCAGAGTCCGGATCGCGACTTACGGCTTAGGGGCCTCTGGAACTGCTGCCTCGGCAGGCTTCTCGCTGACCGCAGGAGCTTCCGGAGTTTTCTCGGGTGTCGTCGCAGCTTCCGCAGGCTTTTCCGCTGCTGGTGTCTCGGTTGCCGGTTTTTCGGAGGGAATCTCAGAGGGAGTCACTGGGGGGACAGCTCCCTCGGCAGGCATCTCACGAGCGGCATCCCCACTGCTCGGGGGGGCAATGCCTTCCCCATCCAACTGGATGTTCGGGGCTTCCGACGGCTTAATGTCCTGGGGCTTCGGACGGTCTTCCGGTGACGGATTGGTCGTTCGGAACCACCGATAGAACGCCGCCGTCTCTGGCTTCGCTAGAATCTTCAGCTTCTCTTCCACCCATGACTTGTTCAGGGTGGTCGGGAACTCCTTCAGCAATCGCTCATAGGCTTCTGTGGCAGACTTCAAATCACCATCGGAAAGCGATTCCAGGCAAACCGCCATCTTAAGCAGTGCCTCTTCGCGAATATCTTTCGGCGTCGACTTGTCGTCGAGCAGCTTGCTCAGTTGAGTTTTTGCGTTCTCCAGGTTCTCGTCGCTGGCCTTGCGGTTCGCCGTGACCTGCTGCATCCCCTGGGATAGATACTCGCGGGCAGCCACCATCCGTGCCGGGTGTTCCGCCGAGGTTCCGGGATGATCTTCCGCGACTTTCCGATAATCATCAGCCACCTTGCTGACGCCGAATGCGCGCCAGGCAGCTTCATTTTTGGCTCGTGTGGACCGCGCCATGACGACCGAGGCGACCAGCACCACGGTCCCGACGATCACCGTCAGCAGAATCTTGTTGGCGTGCCGATCAACCCAGCGGCGGGATTCCAGCCACCATCGGAGGAGTTCGGACGGTTCAGTCGTGTCGGTCTGCGGCTGAGGGGTGCTCATGGTCGGGGACGATTCACTCCGGGTTAGTCCGTCTGGCCGCGATCCATCGCCCGCGAGCCGATTCAGGCCGTCTGTCATCTGTCACAAGTGAAGACAGTGCCAGACCATTCGGCCAGAACCGCGCGAGTATATGGATGGATCGGGAGTGGGTCAAATGGAACCCTTCTCCAACGCAGAATCGCCGTGGGCGTCACTGCCCCGCTGGTCGTTCGCGATTGGACCAATGTCCGGTCGAATCCTCTCCAGCGACCCAGACTCCCTTTTGATTCCAGCCCAGATGGGCTCGCACATCCGCCGCCGCATACCGGAGCGTCAACGCACAACGCCGCCGGTCCGACATGTTGGCCTCGGAACCATGCAACAGCAAATCGGAGTGGATCGACACCTGACCCGCTTTCAGTGGATTGTCGACAATGGTCCCGTACTGCTCGGGGGCGTCGATCGACTGGTTCAGTACATTGTGTTCTTCAACGCTGCTCTCTCGGTAGGTCAGGTGGCCAAAATGCTGGGATCCGGCGACGAACCGCATGTTGGCGTTCTCGGGGTCGGCGTCATCAATGGCCAGCCAAACCGTGACGGCCTTGGTCGGGGTTAACGGCCAATAGCTCGAATCCTGGTGCCACGCTACGGCCTTGCCATCCTTCGGCATTTTGCAGAAGAAGTGGGATCCCCAGCCGACAATGTTGTCACCCAGAACATCCTTCACACAGGCGACAATCTTCGAGTTGGTGAGGATGTCCCACACTGGACCATACTTCAGGTGGGCGGAACTGATCGAATAGCTGTCGCCTCCGGCGGCGATGACGCGGGCCAGCAGATCATCAAAATAGTTTCGAATCGAGAGGATCTCCGTCTCGGAAAAGATCGAAATCGGGCGGATATACCCGTCGTGGTTGTACGCGGCGATCTGATCGCGGGTCAGAACCCGGGGATCGTGGGTTGGACTGGGATGAAACCTCAGGTCACGTCCCAGCTTAGCCAGATCGTTCGCATCCGGGATCACCTTGAATTCAGTCTGCGCTGCCATGTTACCACCTCAAAGAGGGTCATGAGACGTGACGAGATCGTATCCTTTCAGCGCCCTGCTGTCTTGCACAATCTGGGCAAAGAATTGTATGTAATACGCATCATGGATACGCATTCTCAACAAGCCTTTCTCACTCGCGTCAGTGGTGCCCAGTTGATCGGGCTGTTCCATTTGATGCCGGATGTCTCGTTTTTCATCAAGGACCGCAAGGGGCGGTTTGTCGCCCTGAACCGGCGGGGGTGTGAGTTTTGCGGTGTGGCGTCTGAGCGCGAGGCCCTGGGGAAAACGGATCGCGACTTCTTTCCCCGCCGACGGGCGGACGAGTATATCCGCGATGACCGTGCGGTCATGAGCACGGGCCAGCCGATCATCAATCGCGTTGAGAGTGCCCCCGAGTCGGAAGGTTCCGCCCGGTTGGTGATGACCAATAAGATTCCCCTCCGAGGGAAGCAGGGCCAGGTGATCGGATTGGCGGGATTCTCTCGCCTGACCGATCAGGTCCGCGAACGCCCCGAAGCGGTCGAACGATTTGCCGCCGTCATGCAGCGGATTCACAGCCACCCGGACGAGGAGTTCACCAGTCGCGATCTGGCCCGCGTCGCTGGACTTTCCGTCAGCCAATTCGACCGGACCTTTCGGCAATGCTTTGGCACTTCGCCTCGCCAATATCTGTTACGGGTACGCATTGAGGCGGCGTGCCAGCTGTTGGCTCAGACGGGTAAAACGATTGCCGCCATCGCTGCCGAAACCGGGTTTCACGATCACGCCCACTTGACTCGCACATTTCAAGGTGTGATGAACACCACCCCGTCGGTCTACCGCCGCGAACACCAGTCGCCGCATCCCGATCGCCCTCGCCGGTAGCGTCCAGCTCGCTGGAGGAGCAAAGTCTGGCAGACGGAAGGGGATTCTGCAAAAACTGCTTCTTGTGTGCGGTCCTGAGCACCGCCAAAATCCACCCAGATCACCTGATTGGGAAAAGTTACCAGCATTCTGTGCAGGCCGAATGTCACAACTCACGTCCTGTCGATCGGGTGCGTGATATCACTTAGATGTGAGTGATGTCACTCACGGTCGTGCGTGGTGTCACTTGCCAATGCGTGTTCCAGTGGCAGGTTATTCCGATTGTGTGGCGCAAGCTGCGCAATCTGTGGTGGACATTGCGGGGTTCTCGAGGTCGTTTCAGCTCGATCGGGCTCAATTTCAATCATGCTTCATCGCTTGGAATGTTGCGTCAATTCGCTCTTTTCTCAATTATTGGAGAGCGTGAGGGGGACGGTTTTTAATCGTAAAGCATCACGGCGCTCACGAATGCCCTCTCAAGTGGCCCTCCTGGAGTCACGCTGCCTGCTGTCTGAAAACATCGCCCCGGTCAATCATGTTCCAGCGGCTCAATCGACGTTGCAAAATGTTCCATTGGTTTTCTCGACGTATCGGGCGAATCAGATATCTGTCAGCAGTGCGGACTCGAAGGCCAATTCTTGGACGGTCACCCTGGAGGCTGCTCATGGGGACATCACACTCCTGAATGCCAATTTTCGAGGAGATGTCACTTTAAACGTCGGCGACGGAGACTCGGATCGAGTCATGGTATTTGCCGGGACCATGGAAAGTATCAATGGGGCCTTGCAGTACATCCTCTTTCGTCCAGATGCGGGGTATGCCGGCTCGGACGCCTCGCTTTCCATCACGACGATTGCATCGGAGTCAGCCGATATCGACACTCCGGAAAACGCCACAGACATCATCTCGATCGAGATCCGTGCGGCTTCGGAATCAGGCGTGTATTCAATGTCATGGACTTCGGCGCGGTCGGAGACGGATTCGTCGACGATGCCCCTGCCATTCGCGCTGCGATATCGGCAGCCAGGAATGGCGGCGGCGGAACGATTCTGTTTCCACCGGCAACATACCATTTGCAGAGCCTCGACCCCTCTTCGATACTGGTAACTCATTTCAATTTGACGGATGCGGAGGGATTACATTTCTCAGGTTATGGGGCAAAGCTCACCTCCGGATTAACGATCAATTCCTACCTGTTTTATCTGAATGGGGCTCGGCAGGTTGAGTTTGAAGGATTCTCGATCAGTGGAAGGTTTCTTCGCAGTGGCAGCCTGATTGTCAGGCAGAGTGTCACCGCCTTCTATCTGGAATCTACCCGCCAGGAATCCAGGGATATCCGCATTTCCAATATCAATGTGGAGGACACGTACAGTCTTTTAATCGCCCGTGGCGAACCGTATGGCTCCACGAGAATCCGGAACATCAGTCTCGATGGAGTGAAATACTCCCGAGGATTTTACGGGATAAATTTTCAAAACAATGGCGACAATGTCACGGTAACAAATCTCCAGAGCCACGGATTAATTCGTACCTACTTTTGCTATGGTGTCGACAGCCATCATGTGGAGTATGCGTCGTTCGGCGGTGACAAATTTACGGACTGCCTGATCAAGGCCTACCAGCGCGATACAACCAATATCTACGTCAATGCAAAGATCAGTGGCAATACGTCACGCGATGCAAAATGCACATTGGAGTCACAGCACAATCCGACGATACAGCCAGATCCCGCTCGTCTTGTCAACGTACACGTTGAACTGGACGACACCGAATCATCAGGGGGAAAGTCCGTCCGGTTTGCCTATTTTCGGGACACTCCATCTCTCATTCAGACTCCCATGGTGCCATCCAATATATTTGATCACGTGGCATTCAGTGGTCGTGTTCGTAATGCAACCGATTACTCAGTCGATCAGCCGAATTCTGAACTGATCGATATGACTGATCTTGATATCAACGACTCCCCGATCGGAGTCATTCTGTCATCGAATATCATCCCAGAGAATCAGGTACCGAATGTCACAGTGGGATCACTACGGACTTCCGACCCGGATTCGTGGAATACGTTTACCTATTCGTTGGTCTCAGGCATCGGGGGGACTGACAATGGATTGTTCAGTGTTTCCGGAGATCGATTAGTTACGGCGAGTGTGTACGACTACGAGGAGAGGAGTGACTATAGTGTGCGAATTCGGAGTACCGATCAATTCGGTCTGTTTATCGAGCAGCCTCTGGTTGTTTCTGTGGCAAATGAAAACGAATCCCCGGTGTTCATCGCCATCGCCAATTCTTCAGTCCCTGAAAACTTGCCATCGGAGACCATCGTCGGAACCCTGTCGACATCTGATTCAGATCGCGAAAACGAGTTTACCTACAGGCTGGTGCCAGGCATTGGGGCGGTCGATAATGCCAGCTTTCGGGTTGTCGGTGACCAGTTGCAGGCGTTGGTTTCCATGGACTATGAATCTCGTGACAGTTACAGCATTCGTCTCCGCAGCACTGATCAGGACGGATTGTCAGCAGAGCAGCAAATGACCATTCGGGTCAGCAATGTTAATGAAGTGTCCGATGGAATTGCTCTTTCGTCGTTTGCCATTACCGAGAATCAGACTGCTGGTTCGGTGGTGGGAGTTCTCTCGACATCTGATCCGGATTCCAGCGGAATATTCAGCTATTCGCTGGTCACAGGAACAGGAGCGATCGACAACGCCCGTTTTCTGATCTCCGGAAACACACTGCAGACGAATACTCAATTTGATTATGAAGACAGAGACAGTTACAGCGTTCGGATTCGCAGCACAGACCAGAGCGGCTTGTTCATCGAAGAAGTGTTTACGATGAACGTGACCGACGGGGGCGATGCTCCGACAGGCGTGACGTTGTCAGCGACATCGGTGAACGAGAATCAGGAACCAGGCACTGTTGTGGGAAGGCTGTCGACGAATGATCAGGACGCTGCCGATTCATTTTCCTATTCGCTGGTTTCGGGAGATGGTGCGATGGATAATCTGAAATTTCAGATCTCCGGAGACCAGCTGAAGGCGATGTTGTCGCTGAATTATGAGGTGAAGGACAGCTACACGGTTCGAGTTCGATCCACAGATATGATGGGGCTCTGGACTGAACAGGTGTTTGCGATTCGGGTGGCAAATCAGAACGAGAGCCCGATTGCGATGATGCAGTCGATTGCCACGGTGCCTGAGAATATGGTTGCCGGGACATCGGTGTTGGCACTCTCGACGCTTGATCCAGATGTGGGTGACGTGTTTACCTATTCATTGGTCTCGGGGACAGGGGCAGACGACAACTCTAGTTATCGTGTCGTCGGAAATCAGTTGCAAACGGCTGTTGCCTTAGATGCTGAAAATCAGAACCGCTATAGCGTCCGAGTGCGAAGCACTGATGCCGGTGGCTTGTCGACGGAACAGGTCATGACGATTAGTGTCTCAAATCTGAATGAGGCACCCACCACGATCGTGCTCTCGTCCGCATCGGTCGGCGAGAATCAACCGATAGGCACGGTTGTCGGTATTTTGTCGACAATCGATCCGGATGCACGTGAGACGTTTACATATACGCTTGTTACGGGAGTCGGTTCCGAGGACAGCACCGGCTTTCAGATTGTCGGGAACCAGCTTCGGACCACCGCTCGTTTTGATTATGAGGCTCAGAGGCAATACCGCATCCGTGTTCGCAGTACGGATGTCGGAGGGTTGTCAGCAGAACGGGAGTTTTCGATTGATGTGACGAATGCAAACGAAGCTCCGATCTCGGTAACGGTGTCGTCGACATCGGTCACCGAGAACCAAGATGAAGACGCGATCGTGGGCAATTTGTCAGTGGTTGATCCGGATGCGAATGACTCGTTTACTTACTCACTGGTGTCGGGGACGGGGTCTATGGATAACTCCAGTTTCCGTGTCGTCGGAAATCAGCTGCAAACGGCTGCTGGCTTTGATGCGGAGGCGAAGAACCGCTACAGCGTGCTGGTTCGTAGCACCGACTCCGGAGGCTTGTCAACGGAACAGGTTGTGGCCATCAGCATCGTGGATGTGAATGAAGCACCAGCCACCATCACGCTGTCGTCCGCTTCGGTGAGTGAGAATCAGGCGGCAGGCGCGATCGTGGGCAATCTGTCATCGTCCGATCCGGATTCCCATGAGACATTGACATACTCGCTGACTTCGGGGCCCGGTTCGGTCGACAACGCGAGCTTTCAGATTGTCGGAAACCAACTTCGAACCACGGCTCGTTTTAACTATGAGGCCCAGAGCGAATTTAGCATTCGTGTTCGGAGCACGGACGCGGGAGGTCTTTCGACAGAGCGGGAGTTCACGATTTCGGTCACGCCAGTCAACCTGCCTGCGGTACAATTTCAGGGGGCATCCACGGTGGGCAGTGAGTCGAGAACGACCGCGTCAGTGGTTGTGGTACTGAGTGCCACTTCGACTCAGACGGTCGTTGTTCCGTATTCTTTGACCGGCGGATCTGCCACGAGGGACAGCGATTTCCGCTCGACGGATGGTGTGCTGGTATTTGCTCCTGGAGTGACCAGCAGAATTCTTTCGTTTTCGGTGATCAACGATACCCTGGACGAGGATGACGAGACCGTGTCCATTGCTCTGGGAACGCCCTCCAATGCGAAACTGGGCAGTATCACACAAGCCGTGTACACCATTGTCGATAACGATGTTTCGCCGACAGCCAGCTTTGGTTTTAGAAACAGCAGTGGCTTGGTGACTACGACGCCTTCCGTGGACGAAAGCGCCGGGACGCTCGCTGTTCCGATTCTGTTGTCTCGCCCTTCGGCTCGTGCGATTACCG
>QWPB01000131.1 GCA_003671275.1 Planctomycetota bacterium
CGAGAATTGAATCGGTATCTTAACCCGTCTGACGGCATTCGTCCCACGCACAACGAGTGAGTAGTATTCAGGCATGTTTAGTCGTTTTGTGTCATCGAATCATGCTCGCGGAGCAATCATGATCGGGAGAATCATTAAAAATATCCGGCTATAGCCCAATTGGTGTTGAATTTTTCAGCATGTGCTTATAATTGGTGCAGCGCCGCGATACTCCAGCCAGGGGCACCGCCGAAGTGAGCCAACACGATCCACTCGACCCACCTCCTCTGAAGGGGATGATCGGTCACGGTCCGGCCATGCGCGAGGTCTATGACATGACCCGCCAAGTCGCCCCCAGTTCAGCAACCGTGTTACTTCTCGGAGAAACCGGGACCGGGAAAGAACTGATCGCCAAGGCGATTCACCAGCTCAGCCCCCGTTCAACGGGGCCGTTTATCCGCGTCAACTGCGGGGCTCTCAGTGATAGCCTGCTCGAAAGCGAGTTGTTCGGGCATGTGAAAGGGGCGTTTACCAATGCCTACGAAAACCGGACTGGGCGGTTTGAGGCGGCTCACGGCGGAACGATCTTTCTCGATGAGATCAACTCCATCAGCTACACGCTGCAGGTGAAACTGTTGCGAGTGCTTCAGGAACATGAGTTCGAACGGGTCGGCGATACCAAAACCATCTCGGTCGACTGTCGGATCGTGGCTGCCACGAATCGTGATCTCAACGAGATGGTGGAACGCAACCAGTTTCGCGAAGACCTGTTCTATCGCCTGAATGTGCTGCCGATCTATCTGCCACCGCTTCGGGACAGGGCGGAAGACATCCCGGCGCTCGTCGAGCATTTTGCCAAACGTTACGCTCCCGACATGAAGCGGACCCCGCTGGAGCCGACTCCCGAAGCGATTGAGTGCCTGCAACGCTATCTCTGGCCTGGCAATGTCCGTGAGCTGGAAAACTACATCGAGCGTGCCAATGTACTGGCCCCCACTCCCCAGCTGACCCCCGAGCTGTTGCCCGCTCACCTCCGGGGGCAGGCTCCGGTGCGACTGGGGCGGGCTCAGCGGAGCAGTATCGATGCACTGTGTACAGAACTGGTGAATCTGGGACTCTCGACGGTGCAGGAAGAGGGCCAGGCGTACGAGCAGGTGATTGGGCGCGTGGAGAAAGAATTGCTGCTGCAGGTTCTGCGATCCTATCAGGGAACTCAGACCAAGGCGGCAAGCCGCCTGGGCATCAATCGCAACACGCTGCACAAAAAAGTCGAAGACTACGGCCTGCAAGGCGAAGTGCGGTAACCGCTCGCCTCATGCGGCCCGTCTGACTTCCTGCGGTTCGTAATCCTCGGTCGTGTGCTGCACCAGTTGCGGAACGGGTGCCGGCTTCGTGTCGAAGAGCAGGCCAAACACTTGTTTCAGCAGAAAATGTCGGACGGTACCGACCGCTTTGACATAGATCGAAAGGGGCTTCCCTTCACAGCCAATATGTTGCTTGAATTCATCGGCAGCGGCACCAATGTGTACGGCTTTGACGCCCGGAATAATCCCGTGGGACAAACCGCGATACAGAATATTAAAGTAGAGTTCCGCATCCGAGTTCAGTGAATAATCCAGGCCGCAGAAGAGCATGTGATGCTGCCGGTGGGATCGCAAGCCGCAACAGAATCCCACGATTCGATTGTCTTTGCGGAAGATCGTGAAACAGGATTCATCCGGAAGCTGCCGGGCCAGTTCGCGAAAGAATTCAACGGGAATCTTCTCGAATTTCACGTGAGCACGGTCGAGTACGTTCAGGTACAACCGGTGTACATCATCTGTAAACAGCTGGTCGACACCATCTCGACCTTGGCGCTCTTCACACGTCAGTCCAGCACATTCCAGCTTGCGAAACGTCTTGCGGATTTTGGAGCGACGGGACTTGCTGCGAGTGTCATAATAACCGTCAAAGGAACCGTACTCGCCCTTCAGGCTGTATGCCATGACACTGCGAGCCCACAGGAACCCTTCATCCTTGAGCGCATCCATCTGCACGGCGATCTCCGGGGGGAACTCCTTGAACGAAATCAACGGGCATCCGGAGGCACGTGCCAGTTTCACAGCGACCGTGTCCAGAGTGGCCAGCAGGCGTTGCCGATCGGCATGATCGGCAATCGCCAACTGATGGTTACAGGTGCTGACGGGGATCCCGCAAAGCAGAATCTTGTATTTCAAAAACGAAGGCCAGAACCTGCGGATTCCCGTGATCCCTCGCTGAATCACCGCAGGCGCCATCAAAACGCCATCCACCAGGTATCTTGAAAAACAGGTACAAGCCACAGAGCGTCCGGATTCGTCACGCGCAATCAAGTACCAGAATGAGGCTTCTCTCGCAAAAGAGATTTCCACGGCCCGGAGGAATCGAAGATCCAGATACGGATTACCACTTGAATCGCATACCTGATGCCAGCTTTTGATATCAATATCATCTACACAGGTTGCGAGATCATATTGATAGGGAGCAGCAGCCATAAAACCCGATCCTTGGGAATCCCAACCGACCGACAATTCCTTTGAGCATTGAACAATGGGGCATGGTTCAACGCGATCGGCCCCCCATGCATCGGCGACCACGTTGCAAGGGCATAAATGTAAACGAGGGGGCATGGGTGGAATGGCAAGAGGAGGGTCGGCTGTCATGCGTTCGCTTGACCGCAATCTTGCCTTTCCGAGTTGTTCCCGGAACGTGACGCCATTTGGCTTACTCGAAGGATTCCCACAGATATTCGATAAATCCCCCAAAGGAATGAAGCCAAGGACCATGCGGGATCGCAAGGTTGTATCAATCACTCATCTCGCCGGAGACTGCAAATGAGATGGACTCGTGCCCGCATGCTGTGCCGGGATGATTTCGAGCAGGCATCGTCAGGGGGGCTCAACAGTCCCTGCCCTGACGCTTCCCCGGCCTTGGGGTACACTCGCTCGTGCTGAGTGTGACGTGATTGATATTGTGATCGCCACTGGTCCAGCAGTTCAAAGGACACTTCACCCGGAGCTGGCAGTCAGACCATGCACAAGAATGATCCCCCGCGACCACTCAACGAACCCCACTGCCCGCTTTGCGGCCAACGGAATGAGTGCGCTGTGGTCGCCTGCGGTTCCCTGGCAGCTCCCTGTTGGTGTCGGTCGCTGGTGATCTCTGGGGAGATTCTGGCCCAGGTGCCAGAGGATCGACGCGGAAAAGCCTGTCTTTGCCAGGAATGTGTGAATCGCGGAAATGCGGGGCCCGGCGGGGAACCGGTCTTGGACTGAGCCTGTTCATTCTGCGGGCTGCTGTGCCACGGATTCGGGCGGCCCGTCTTCGTTCTCGTCATGAGATTCCAGTAACTCGGGCCAACACTCGGCGGGGGTCTGTGCCGCCACCAGATTGACATTACGCCGCATCAGCCACGTCACGAGGCCAACACCACTCAGGACGGCCAACCAGACGCCGGGCCAGCCATGGAATTGCCGCTGGCGAATGTCGAACCAGACGCCGATCGTAATCGGCACCCCGATCACCAGCGGCAGCTGTAACAGATAGGCGAACTGGGCCAGGTCGATGACCGTGTTGCGGCCATGCCCCGCCCCCCGTCCGAACTCCGTTGAGAAACATGTCGGAGGCCAGGTGTCTTCTTGCGGAGCACGGAGTAATCCGTTGTCGAGCCAGACCTTTTGCCGTATCCGTCGGGCCAGATGAAATCCGTAACTGGAGATGGCCAGTGCCACCAGCATGGCGACAGCCGTTGTGACGCTGACGGAGTGAATGGAGTGCTGAATGGCTCGCCGGTTCTGAGGCAACTGTCCAAAAGGGGAACTGAGCAGTATGGCCAGCAGGACCACCACGCACAGGCTGAGCAGCGTGATTTTGAGCCCCATAATGGACGCTGCCAATAGTCCGGTGATTCGTCCGCGTTCGAGATTCGAATCTTGACGATTGAGCCAAAGCCCTAATCGCACGTCCTTCATGCCGAACTTGACGCAGAAGATGGCTATCGCCATTCCCGAACTGGCGGTGACCTCGAACACCAGCAGACCGATCAATCCGAACAACGGCCACATCCACGCCCGGTCGAGCCATGAAGTGTCAGTTGGTCCCAGGTCATCGCCTGGCCATGAATCGGCAGAGTCAGCCGAAGACATCTGTGGCTCCGCGAAAACGGCGACTTTCGGGGACAACGGTCTGCGAACTCTGTCGAAACCTGACGGATATACGCCGAACTGTTGAATCAGTTGGCGAGAGTTTGACGATTCTATCAGGTAAGCGACCTTTCCGCAGGCGGAGAGGTCGCGCCCGGATTTTGGGCTGCGGTTCAATGTGGTTGATTGGGCCCCCATCAACCGCCCCTGGCAGGATGCCGTGCATGCAAGCGATCACTTCCTCTCTCCCACCGACCGATCTCATCGAAATTGATCAGGATGATACGTTGCACTGGATGGAACGGGTGCAGCATTCGCCGTGGGTCTGGGGGGCATTTCTGACGGTCGGATTCTATCTGGCCATTCCACATCTCACGATTTGGCAGGCCGAAGCGTACCGCTATTTCTGCAGTCACTGGGTCGAGTATCTGGAAGTCGGCTTGTTCTTTGTGGGGATGGTGGTCCTGACGCAAAAGGCCGGGGGGCTTCGGCGGGAGTTTGTCGCACTCCGGCACACTACCCCCCCCTTGTCCACCAGTGATGTGTCCGGTGCGAGGAAAGAGCTGCACACGGTGCTGGCCACCCTGCCCTTGGACCAGTCTCGAACTGTATGGGGGCAGCGATTGCGGGGAATCGCCCGCTTCCTGAAAGAGCGAACCTCGACCGCCGGACTGCAGGATCATCTCAAATACCTCACCGAAGGGGCAGCGGACCGGTTGTTCGACAGTCACTCGCTGCTACAGACCATCATCTGGGCGATCCCCATTATGGGGTTCCTCGGGACGGTCATGGGGATCACGCTGGCCATTGCAAACGTGACTCCCGAACAGCTCGACACATCATTACCCGAGGTAACGGGCGGA
>QWPB01000126.1 GCA_003671275.1 Planctomycetota bacterium
ACATTAAAGTGGCTGAGCATCATCGACGAGTACACTCGCGAATGTGTGGCCCTGGTGGTGGATCGTACAATCACGAGCGAGACCGTCATTAATACCCTGTCGATGCGGCGGTTCACTCGCCTGACGAATGCCTTCAGCAAGAAACTGGAGAACCATGCAGCGGCAATCGCTCTGCACTTCATGCACTACAACTTCGGACGGATTCACCAGACGTTGCGGTGTACCCCGGCCATGCGGGCCGGGATCACCGATCACATCTGGTCGATTGAAGAAATCGTCGGTCTGTTGGAGTTTGCCGAAAAGAATTCAAACTGACCCACTACCGGAAAACGTGGTGATCTGATCTATTGCGATCCGCCGTATTCGCATAGTCAAGGGATTCTTTATGGAGCGCAAGGCTTTCGCCTAGAGGAGTTGCTTGAGATGATCCAGTCTTGCAAGTCTCGCGGGGTCTACGTTGCCCTGAGCATCGACGGAACTAAGCGGTCTGGTAATTTGATTTGCGACCTGCCGATCCCAAAGGGACTTTTTGAGCGGGAAGTTCTGGTGAATTGCGGACGGTCTATGCTGCGCCGGCTTCAGATGGGAGGGCAGACACTGGAGAACGAGGTCGTGGCAGATCGGCTGTTACTAACGTACTGAGTCATCACACGTACTGACACCTCAAACTCATGTCTGCCGGGTGCTACGTCAACAACTCCGTCACCACCCGTGCCCCTTCCACGCCCGTCAGCTTCGAGTCCAGCCCCTGGAACTTGTACGTGAACCGGTTGTGGTCGATTCCCAGCTGGTGCAGCAGGGTGGCGTGGACGTCATGGACGGAGACTCGGTTCTCGACGGCGTGGTAGCCGAACTCATCCGTGGCTCCGTAGCTGTGGCCGCCTTTGAAGCCGCCGCCGGCGAACCACATCGTGAACCCGGCCAGGTGGTGGTCGCGACCGTTCCCCTGGGCCATTGGCGTCCGGCCGAATTCGGAGCCAAACACAATCAGCGTGTCTTTCAGCATGTCACGCTGCTTCAGGTCGGTAATCAGCGCAGCCACGCCCTGATCGACTTCCTTGGCGGTCCCGGCGCTGTGGTCTTTGACAGCTCCGTGGTGGTCCCAGTCGCGGTGGTACAGCTGGATAAACCGCGTGCCGCGTTCGGCCAGTCGGCGGGCCAGCAGGCAGTTCGAGGCGAACGAGCCATCGCCCCCCTGCGTGCCGTACAGATCGAAGATATGCTTAGGCTCTTTCGAGACATCCATCAGCTCGGGAACGCTCGACTGCATGCGGAAGGCCAGTTCGTACTGGCTGATGCGAGTCGCGATCTCGGGATCGGACAGACGTTCGTTGGCCAGCCCATTCAGCGACTGGACCGCGTCGACGATGTCGCGCTGCCGCTGCGTGGTGACTCCCTTGGGGTTGTTGACGTACAGCACCGGATCGCCGGTGCCGCGGAACTCGACCCCCTGGAACTGACCGGGCAGGAATCCCGAGTGCCACTGCCGCGCGGCGATGGGCTGCTTCTGACCGTACTTTCCGGTCGAGACCATCACCACGAACCCCGGCAGGTTTTCGGTCTCGGCCCCCAATCCATACAGCAGCCACGATCCCATCGCGGGTCGACCGGCAATCATGGTGCCGGTGTTCATGAATGTGTGGGCCGGATCGTGGTTGATCGCATCGGTATGCAGCGAGCGGACGATGCACATCTCATCCGCACACTTCTCGCCGAGCAGCGGCCAGATCTCGGAGATCGACTGACCCGACTGGCCGTACTGCTTAAAGGCGTGCTGCGGGCCGAAGCAGTTCAGCTTGGCTCCCTGCAGCTGGGCGATCTGCTGCCCCTTGGTGATCGATTCGGGCATCGGCTGCCCGTGCAGTTCGGCCAGCTTGGGCTTGTGGTCAAACGTTTCGAGGTGCGTCATCCCTCCGGCCATGTAGAGCCAGATCACCCGCTTGGCCTTGGGCGGATGATGCGGAGTCAGGACGCCGTTCCACTTGGGAACCTCCTGCCCGGCGAGCCCGTCTTGAGCCAGCAGCGAGCCGAGAGCCATCGAGCCCAGACCCACTCCCGATCGTTGCAGAAACGAACGGCGGGCGATGGAAGTGGGAATGGGAAACATGGCAGACCCCATGAAAAGAAGCTGAACACAATCCCCATTGGGAGAAGTGATCATATCGTAAACGATCGATGCGATAAACTTGAAGTCCTGACGAGGTACCCACTTCAGGATGATTGCTCGCCGGATGTTTAGTAAGTTGTGTTTACTAAGTGATTTGCACATAATTGCCGATGTTGATGCATTTTTGTTGACATGTATTTTGGGGTTTGCTACAAGAAACGGTTATCGCGAATTTGTCCTATCAATCGCCCATTCGGGTGAGGAATTCGCAGGTACAAGCGTGGAGAATTTGTCATGTTTCGTCGGCGCGGATTTACTCTCATTGAATTGTTGGTGGTGATCGCCATCATCGCTGTGCTGATCGCATTGCTTCTTCCGGCTGTTCAGCAGGCCCGTGAAGCGGCACGACGTTCTCAGTGCAAGAACAACCTGAAGCAACTGGGACTTGCGTTCCACAATTACCATGACGTGTTCAACACGTTCCCTCTCGGCAACATGAACCAGAACGGATTCGGACCGTCATTCTATGCGGGGTTGCTGCCGTACATGGATCAGGCCCCGCTGTTCAATCGCCTGACGTTCAATGGGTCGCATACTGGTTGGACTGGGGCTGGCGGTGGGTCGGCGGGTAACGCGAATGGGGTGGTGATCAACGGTAATCCGATTCCACCGCTGGTGTGTCCATCGAGTCCCCTGGATCAGTGGATTGCTGATGGAAATGGAGGGGCTCGGCAGACGGCGGCATCCTACGTGGGGATTTCGGGAGCTGTGGACGAGGATCGGACATCGTCCGCGACACCGGCGACGGACACGGACGGGTTTACCGAACTGCGACAAATCGGTGGTGGAAACTGCTGTGGCACGAACTCCCAGAATGGGTACTTCACCGCGGGGGGCGTTCTGGTGGCGAATGAAGCGGTGGGGATCAACAAGGTGACAGATGGTACGTCCAGCACGATGATGTTAGGGGAAACCTCGGACTACATGACGGATACGGTGGGCAATCGATATGACGTTCGGGGATCGGTGCCGCATGGCTGGTTGATGGGGACCGATGGTGGCGGACGGATTACCGGATGGAATGGACCGGTCTCCCGCAAGTTCAATCTGACCTCCGTGCGCTATAAACCCGGAACCCGTGATTACAACCTGGCCGGGGTGCACAATAACCACGGTCCGAATAACCCGCTGTTGTCCGCACACACCGGCGGAACACATGGGCTGTTTGCCGATGGGCATGTGCAGTTCCTGAGCAACAATATGGAGATCCGGAATCTCAAATACGTCTGCACTCGTGACGATGGGAAAGTGGTGGGTGAGTTTTAAGAACCACTTGAGTGCCTGTGTTGGATTTTGGGGCCGACTCCCATTCGGGGAGTCGGCTGTGATTCAGGAGAAACTGATGCTGTTTCGCGTAGTCTTGCTGCTAACTGTCCTGGCACTGTCTTCCTGTTCGGATGAGGGAGGCGACTATGAGGGGCCATGGGGGCAGGTGGATGGAGTGGTCAACCTGGGGGATAAGCCACTGGATGAGAATGCCACGCTGACCTTCATGTCCACGGAGGGGTATACCACGACGGCCATTCTCAATGGGTCGGGTGAGTTTCGGATGAAGTACAACGGGTCGAATGACATCCCCGTCGGGACTTATCGGATTTCGGTTTCCCCCAACATTCCGGACGAGCCCGTCAATCAGGATCCCGCCAGCTTCTTCAACACCAATGGATCAACCAAGGTCGTGAAAGTGGCAGCTACCAAGATTCCCGAGAAGTATCGGCAGGTGGGATCGAGCGGGGTCGAGATTGCTGTCAAGGAGGGCAAGCAGACCCTGAAGATTGATCTCGACTTGAAGTAATCGATTCCATCATTGGATCGTCAGCCATCGAAATCTTGGGAGACGCACGGCACCTCGGGAATGTTTCCGAGGTGCTTTCATTGGGGGCACTTGCTCGTCGGCAACAAGGGCCACCCCGCCTGCCGTAGTCTCAACAATTCCGTGACTGTTGCAGGACTACTGTCGGCAGTTCGCTCCGAGCGGCTCTAATGTGGGGAGAGATGCCGGAGAACACGAGCGGTTTTCTCCCCTTGGATTAGTGCGGTTTCGCTGTCCATCAAGAGGTCGTCCCAGGTCTCGCGGCTACCATCGGGCCATGTCACGATGGCCTTCACGGAAGTGGCCCCCGATGGAATGAAGAAATGGTGCTGGTCAGCGTTGGATACGATGAAGCCGCTGCCACCCGTCTGCAAACTATGGGCCCTCCAATTGCCCGCCTGGATCTCGATGGAGGCTCCTGTGGGAACGCGGCAGCTGCGGGTGCCAACGAGTTCAATGACGAGTGGTTTCCGGCTGGACGAAGGCTGGTACTCTGCGTGACTGAGCAGGGCGAAGGGCGAGTGCAGGTGCGTAATGCCGATGTCCTGTCGCCCATCTCGATTCCAGTCGAGCAGCGCCATGCCCCGTCCGAGATACTTGCCTGAGAAGAATGGCCCCAGGTGGGAGGCAGGGACTTCGTGATAGCGTCGTCCCTGCTGATTCCAGAAGACTTGGGGAGGCATGCGATCCATGGTTCCATCGGTGGAGATTCGGTCCACGTGTCCGTTGGTGGCAATCAGGTCCGGCCATCCGTCGGTGTTCAAGTCGGTGAACTGGCACCCAAAGCCAAGCATCTTGAAACTGGCATCCCGGAGGTTTCGAGGGCGCGTCAGGTCACTGAAAAAGCCATCGGGGCGTCGCGAGTAGAAGGTGTTCGATTCGTTGAAAAAGTTGGTGATAAACAAGTCCAGCTCGCCATCGTGATCGGCGTCTCCGGCCGCGACCCCCATGCTGGCTTGCGAGTTTCCATCCACGTCAAAGGCCACGCCCCGCAGGACCGCTTCTTCTCGAAAGGAGGGGACGCCATCGCCGGAGGTTCCGGTATTGATGAACAGGTAGTTCTCCGTGGTGTCATTGGCGATGAACAGGCCCAGTCGGTTGTCTGGACCGTATTTCCAGGCGATGACCCCGAGCCCGCGCCCATTGGGGTCGGTGAGCTGGCTGGATGCAGTGGCGTCTTCGAATGTGCCGTCTCCCCGGCTGAGAAACAGTCGGTCGGGACAGGACGTGAGCAGATCCGGTGTACAGGCGGCGGCCTCCCCGTTTTTTAGATAGCAGCGTTTGGCCGCTGTGGAGGGGATGTCCGAGTAATTCAGAACATACAGATCTGGGTGTCCGTCACCACTGAAATCAGCGAAGACGCTACTGATGGACCAGTCGTGCTCGCTCCCCTCGGTGCCGCTGGAGTGGGAGACATCTTCGAATGTTCCATCCCCCAGATTGCGGAACAGCCGGTTCTTTCCCATGTTGGAAATATAGAGATCCGGGAAGCCATCCTGATCGTAGTCGCCCACAGTGACTCCATGAGAAAAACCTGTCTCGTGGAGTCCGGTACGATCAGTGACATCTTGGAAGTGTCCCTCCCCGGAATTGCGAAAGAGACGATCGGTGGGGGGGATGTCGGGAAGCGGGGACTCCCAGGGGGTGGCCTGGGCCAGGTGGAGATCGCACCATCCGTTCATGTCATAGTCGATGGCCCCGACCCCACCGCCGACCGTGCTGAAAATGTGGTTCATCCGGGTTTCCTCGGTCGTACCTTCCTCGTATTGAAAGTCAATACCGACCTGTCGGGCGATCTCCTGGAGTCGCCAGTCCCCACTCCCGGACAAGTTCGACTCGTGGCGCGGGCTGTTCGCATTTGCTCGGGGCCATTCGGGCCAGGGAAAACTCGACCGATCGAGAAGGCGGCACGGGTTCAGGGATTGCGCATTGGCGAAGGGGGTTTCCAATACCATCGGATAGGTTGAAATGTAGGTCTCTTTCGGAAACCCTTGTGGAACCTGCGCCCACTGCATGATGTGGCACCAGCCGATGGTTTCCCAGTAGCGTCCGATCTTGCGGTTGGCGTTGACGATGTTTGTGAGGATCGTCTCGGAAATCTCAAACCGGATCAGGTTCAGGTTGGTTTCCAGCTGCGCCAGAACCTTGCCGCGTTCCGCAAACTGTTTCGCCTCTGTGGAGTGCCCCAGACGTTCCAAGCAGGATGCCAGCTGGACGTTTGCAGCCAAGTGATTGGGTGACCGCATTAAGGCTTCCAGGTAGCAGCGGGCGGCGGCAGCGTCCTGGTGGATCCGCGAGGCCTGCAATCCCAGCGAGAACAGAACTTCGGGGTGCTGCTGGGCTGCCAGAGGGAGCCCGCACCGCCAGACTTCGAACGCCTGGGCGTCTCCTTGATCGCTGAGGATGCGTCCCAGTCTCCCCTGGGCCTCACCCAACTCGGGGCGCGAGGCGGTGACTTGACGGAGCAGCTGTTCGGCTTCTGACAGCTGGTTCTGCTGAATGGCACGGCGGGCCACTCCGAGAAGCATGAGCGGTTCGGGCGGGTTCAGTTCCAGGCCCGCTTGTTCAAATCGATCGTCTTTGCGAAAAAAACGATCCGTCATCGACATCCCGAGCAGCTCGTCGCCTCGACAGACACCCATTTGGATCAGTTGGAAGAAGTGGGGCTCCGCTTCCCAGACCCGTCCCGAACTTTGGAGGATGTGTCCCAGACGAGAGTGGGCCTCCTTGTGGTGCGGGTTCAGATGGAGTGCCTGACGGTAGAATTTTTCGGCGAGGGACAACCGGGAGGCCACTTCGTGACGGCTTGCTTGGCCGAAGGCCGAAAGGAACTCCCAGCGGCCATGGTCCTCAGGGAGTTGTCGGTAGTGCTTCAGGGCCAGCTCGTGGCGATAGAGGGCGGCAGCGGATTCCGCAGCCAGTGCGATTCCAAAGCAATCTTCAGGGTGCCTGCGGACATGTTCTTCCGCCAGTGTGATGCAGGAGGGATGGCGGTTTTCCAGTTGCCGCAGAATGGCCCGGTGTGATTGGCGAAGTTCACCGGGAATGATGATCGGCAGCAAACTGGCCATCAGTCCACACAGCAGCCCCAACGAGGCGATGGTAGGCATCCATCTCGCAATCTGTTTGAGGAGGGGCTGCATGCTTCTACCATCGTGAATCAAAGGCTGGGGATGGAGCCAGAATCGGTATCAGGAAGGTTTTCCCGAGGGCGGACTGGAGGGCGTGCTCTTGGGGTTCTCGGTAAGCAGCCCCCATGTCAGGATCAGGAATCCCAGGCACAGAAAGGCCAGGGATGCAGGAATCAGCACGCTCCGGGCTTCGATGTGATTGGGAAACTGAACGAGATTGGCGTGAGAATAGGCCTGTTCAGCTGCGGCGAGTAATACGGCTCCGGTCAGCATGCGCACGGGGACCTCGCGAATTTCAGAGTTGAGGTTGGGTAAGGGTAACCGTTTAAGTTTAGCTGAATCGATCGGTTCGTTGAGAGGCCGAGTGACCGGCACTCTGCCGGGAGTGAGAGCACGGGGGAGTTCTCGTGAGGTTCATCGGCCATCGGAAGTGGTCGCTGGTCGTAGATTTCGATTCCCACGGATTGGACCACCTTGAAGCGGTATTCCCTATCCCCTACGATCCGGAGGGTTTCGGATGCAGGGCGCTGGCCATGCAAGGTGCATCAATGGATGGTGCATTTGACCGAAGTTTATCACTCGCAAGACGTTAGGGTGTCGAAGTGGAGATCCCTCCGCTGTTGGTCTACGTGGGGGCGCTGATCGGGTTCGTCGTGACGAACATGATCCTGACGCATGTGATTGGCCCACGAAAGAAAACGGCTGTCAAAGACATGCCGTACGAGTCGGGAATGGACCCAGTCGGGGACGCCCGGCAGCCGTTTGACGTAAAGTTTTACCTTGTGGCAATCTTGTTCCTTGTGTTCGACGTGGAACTGCTGTTTCTCTACCCCTGGGCTGTCAGTGCCTATCTGCCGGAGGGGCAGGCCAGCGGGATTCCTGCTGAACTGCGTGGGACTGTGTTTGGCGTGATGCTGGTCTTCATGGCGACACTGGTGATTGCGTACGCCTATGCCTGGAAAAAGGGCGTCTTCAAGTGGCGGTAGTGGCGTCGCAGAATTTGCAAGAATTCTGCCGAGCGTTGCGTGGTGTCGAGTTCGGCAGAATTCATACGAATTCTGCTACGGAGTGAGTCATGGTCGATCTGCCCAAACAACCCGGAATGCCCGACAACGTCTTTCTGACGAAGCTGGACGCAGCTGCGAACTGGGCACGGTCGAACAGCCTGTGGCCGATGCCATTTGCGACGGCCTGCTGTGGAATCGAGCTGATGGCGACGGCTTCGAGCCGGTTCGACCTGGCCCGATTCGGGGCGGAAGTGATGCGGTTTTCGCCTCGACAGTGTGATCTGATGATCGTCGCGGGCCGCGTGGTGATGAAGATGCTGCCGGTTTTGCAGCGGATTTGGCTTCAGATGCCGGAGCCGAAGTGGTGCATCTCGATGGGGGCGTGTGCCTGCTCGGGGGGGGTGTTTGATACCTATGCTGTGGTGCAGGGGGTCGACCGGTTCATCCCCGTCGATCTGTATGTCCCCGGCTGCCCGCCGCGGCCCGAGCAATTGATCGCCGCGCTGATCGAAATGCAGGACAAGATCATGAAAACCGGGACCATTAACGGACGCGAGTTCGGCAAGCGGACCGAGGCCACAGGCCCGATCCCGGTTGAGCTGGAAGAAGTCCGGCGATCGCGGGAGGCCAAGATTGTTGAGGGACTGGACATCTACCAACCGCCGAAGATGTAGAGTGCCTTGAAAGCCCACCGGTTGCCATCGGAAGGCTTTGAGAGAATTCGGAGCGAGGAGCACTGAGACAAAGATGCGATCCGTGGCCAACAAGACGATCGAGGAACCTCGATCCCACCGGGGAACACCGGTCTGGGAGTTGGCGAGGTTGTATCCATCGCAGGGACACTGGTCCGAGGAGGCGTATCTCGACCTGCATTCCAATCAATTGATTGAGTTTACTCACGGCGTCTTGGAGTTTCTGGAGATACCGACGCTGAAGCATCAGTTGATTGTGGCCTTTCTGTATGAGCGGCTTCAGGCACATGTTCGTCGAGACAAGTTAGGAAAGGTTCTCTTTGCTCCGCTGCGGATTCGAGTGGCTCCAGAGACGATTCGCGAGCCAGATGTTGTCTATCTGTCTCATAAGAAGGTTCCCCGAAACAAGAGCAAGCCTCCCGAAGGGGCCGACCTCGTGATGGAGGTCGTCAGCCCTAGCGAAGCGAGCCGCAAACGCGATCTCATCGAAAAGCGGCGTGACTACGCACAGGCCGGGATCGCGGAATACTGGATCGTTGATCCCGAATCCTCCACGATTACGGTTCTCGCTCTGAATGGCAGCAAGTACGAGCAAGCCGGGAAGTATAAGTCAGGACAAAAGGCTACCTCCCGGCGACTTCCAGGTTTCGAGATCGACGTGACCGAGGCCCTGACTGCCGACTAACTTCTCCCCTCCCCTGCCCCCCTGAAAACAGACCACGGACGACTGAAAACTCCCCGCCATGACCGACCTGCAACCCCTCATCGACAAGTTCGCTCTCACGACCAGTGAATTCCGCGACAACCGCCGCGTGGTGGTGGCAGCGGACAAGCTGATGGCGTTGCTGGAGGCACTGAAGAACTCGCACGGATTCAGCATGCTGATCGACATCACAGCTGTCGATTATCTGGAGTACGAAGGGGCCACTGACCGGTTCGGCGTGGTCTATTGTCTTTTGAACATGGAGACCGGCGAGCGTCTGATCGTTAAGACCTTTGTCAACGACCCGCAGCCCTCGCTGCCGACCGTCACGAAGCTGTGGATGGGAGCCGACTGGATGGAGCGCGAGGTGTACGACATGTTCGGCATCACCTTCACCGGGCATCACGATCTTCGCCGCATCCTGATGCCGGATGAGTTCTCCGCCCACCCGCTGCGCAAGGATTACCCGATCAAAGGCCGCGGTGAGCGGCATAACTTCCCCGTGATCACCCGGTCGGAGAGTTAGCGAGACGACATTCTCCGTCGACCTGGAAGACTTGTTTCGCTCCCTCCCGATCCACCATCAACCCTCCTGTTCCTCATGCCCCTCACAGCCGCCCAGACGATGCCTCCGGATGCTCCCGACCAGGAGTATCACTGGACCCTCAATTTCGGGCCGCAGCATCCGGCCACACATACCACGTTGCGTCTGGTATTGACGCTTGATGGGGAACGAGTGGTCAACTCGGTTCCCCACATCGGCTATCTGCATAGCGGATTCGAGAAGCTGGCGGAACACCTCGACTTCAACCAGTACGTGACCATTGTCGACCGGATGAACTATCTGTCACCGCTGGCCAACGAAATCAGCTGGCATCACGCGGTCGAGAAACTGCTGGGAATCGAACTGACTCCGCGCTGCAAATACCTGCGGACGATCCTGGCCGAGTTGATGCGGTTGCACGACCACCTGCTCAATTGCGGAACCAGCGCCCTCGACCTGGGGGCCTTCACGGCGTTCCTGTATTTCTTCGAGCAGCGGGAACTGATCTACAACATCGTTGAGTACGCCTCGGGGCAGCGGTTCCACACCAGCTACACCCGCGTCGGCGGCGTGATGTTCGACGTCAACAACGAGTGGGTCAACCAGGTTCGCAGCTTCACCAAGCAGTTCCGCAAGACTCATGATGAGGTTCACAAGCTCCTGACCCGTAATCGGATCTTCATCGACCGGACCAAGGGGATCGGCGTTCTCAGTAAGGAACAGGCGATCAACCTCAGTTGCACGGGACCGATCGCCCGGGCCAGCGGAGTGGTTCGCGACCTGCGCAAGGACGAGCCCTACCTGGCCTATCCAGACTTTGATTTCAAGGTGATCTGCTCACAAGGCGGCGACTGCTACGCCCGCTATCTAGTCCGCATGCAAGAGATGATCGAGAGCGTACAGATTATCGAGCAGGCGATCGAAAACATCCCGGCGGGGCCAGTGAACGTCGACGCCGGAACCGGTGTGGTGCTGCCCGCGAAACCGGCGGTTTACCGTTCGATCGAAGGGCTGATTCAGCACTTCGAAGTCAACATGCCCAATCGGGGCTATGAAGTCCCGCACGAAGAGATCTACGCCGCCACGGAGTCCCCGAACGGCGAGCTTGGCTTCTACATCGTGGGGCAGGACAGCACGCGGGCCTATCGGGCACGTACGCGTCCCCCTTCCTACATCCATTTCGCTGTGTTCCCGCACATCATCAAGGGCCATCAGCTGAGCGACGTGGTCGCCGTGCTGGGCAGCCTGAACATCATTGCGGCGGAGCTTGACCGATGAGTGCCCTCACTGAAGAACTTCGCGAGAAGATTCGGGCCGAGTTCCCGAAGTACCCGAACAAGCGGGCGGTCACGCTGCCCGCGCTGCACATCGTGCATGACGCTCTGCGTTGTGTCTCGACCGAGTCGATCCGCGAGATCGCCGGACTGCTGGAACTGCATCCGTCGGAAGTCCACGACACGATGTCGTTCTACAACTTCTTCAAGGATGAGCACCATCCGCTGGGGAAGCACCGGGTCTGGTTCTGTCGCAGCATCTCCTGCATGCTGCGCGGCGGCGAGGAGCTGCTGGGCCAGGTCTGCGAGAAGTACAACGTCAAGCCGGGGGAAACCTCAGCTGACGGCAAATTCACGCTGGAGTTCGCCGAGTGCCTGGGAGCCTGCGAAGGCGCCCCCTGTGCCCTGGTGGACGAGGACTGCCACATGTCGCTCGATGTCGCCTCGGCATCGAAGTTGATTGACGAGCTGAAGTGAGATGGCCTCAACAGCCCCAGGTGCTGGGTTCTGACACCACGATCAGGCACGTCGAACCAGTTCGACGGCTAACAACATTGCCGCTGGCACTGACGACTGAAAACTGACGACTGAGAACTTCCCCGTGCCCAAATTCGAACCTGTCCTTCTGGCCCGCATCCACACGCCTGACAGCCACAAGCTGGAGACCTACCAGCGTGATGGTGGGTATCAGGGGCTGCGCAAGGCCCTCGACTTGGCCCCCGCCGATGTCACGAACCTCGTGAAGGATTCGGGTCTGCGTGGTCGCGGCGGTGCCGGTTTCCCCTGCGGGCTGAAGTGGACGTTCCTGCCCAAGGACCATCCCGGACCGATCTATCTCTGCATCAATGCGGACGAGTCGGAACCCGGCACGTTCAACAACCGCTACCTGATGGAGATGGACCCCCATCAGCTGATCGAAGGGATTGCGATCGCCTGCCACGCGATCAAGTCGAACAAGGCTTACCTCTATCTGCGATTCGAGTACGGGCTGAGCTATCGCCGCCTTGATGCGGCGATCAAGGAATGCTACGCCGCCGGACTGCTTGGCAAGAACATCCTCGGCAAGGGATTCGACCTCGACATCGTCCTGCACCGCGGGGCAGCAGCCTACATCTGCGGGGAAGAGACCGGCCTGATCGAGAGCTTGGAAGGGAAGCGGGCCTGGCCACGCATTAAGCCTCCGTTCCCGGCCATCGAAGGTCTGTTCCGCAAGCCGACCATCGTCAACAACGTCGAGACCCTGTGCTGTGTTAAGCAGATCATCGACCGCGGCAAGGAATGGTTCCAGTCGATCGGCGTGAAGCCCGACCCGAGTAACCCCCGCGATGCTGGCAGCTATGGCCCCAAGCTCTACACCGTCAGCGGTCACGTCAACAAGCCGTGTTGTGTTGAACTCCCGCTAGGCGTCACCGCTCGCGAGTTGATCGATGAGCACGCGGGCGGGGTCTGGAAGGGCCGCAAGGCCAAGGCCGTCGTCCCCGGCGGCATCAGCATGGGGTTCCTGTCCGACAAGGAACTCGACACACCGCTCGACTTCAACGGCCCCGGCAAGGTCGGCTGCCTCGGCCTGGGCACCGCTGCTGTGGTTGTGGTCGATGACCAGACCAACATGGTCGATGTGCTCTACAACTGTGCCCGGTTCTTCTCCCACGAGAGCTGCGGCCAGTGTACTCCGTGCCGGGAAGGCACCAACTGGATGACCCGCATTCTGGAACGGATCCGGTCAGGTCAGGGAAGTATGCGGGATCTGGACCTGCTGACCGAGGTCGCTTCGTCGATGGGGATCATCCCCGGCACGACGATCTGCGGTCTGTCGGACGGAGCCGCCTGGCCGGTCAAGAACGCGATCCAGAAGTTCCGAGGCGACTTCGAAGAGTACATCAACTCGGCCCGGAAGAGTGTCACGCCGTACCCCGTTGGGGCTCACTGACACACGAGCAGGTCGCACACAACACACGAAGCAACAGCGAACTGACAAGTTCGTTTCCAGTGGACGGGATTCATGGCAACTGTCATCGTCAACAACAAGCCGGTCGAAATCGGCGCCGAGCGTCTGAACTGCATTCAGGCAGCTGATCGGGCCGGCGTCGAGATTCCGCACTACTGCTGGCATCCCGATCTGTCGGTCGTGGCCAGTTGCCGCATGTGCCTGGTCGAGGTCGGCGACAAGAAGCCCGATGGCTCCGTCGCGATGCAGCCCAAGCTCGTCCCCGGCTGTCAGACTCCGGTCAAAGACGGCACCGTCATCATCAGTGACTCGCCCAAGGTCAAGGCCGCTCAGCAGGCCACTCTCGAGTATCTGCTCCTCAACCATCCACTCGATTGCCCCGTCTGCGATCAGGCTGGCGAGTGCGGGCTGCAGGACTACAGCTACGAGTACGGTCGCGGATACAGCCGCCTGCAAGAGCCCAAAAACATCAAGCCGGACAAGGACTACATCGGCGACCAGATCACCCTGTTCACCGACCGCTGCATCATGTGTACCCGCTGCGTGCGGTTCACCCGTGAAGTCAGCGGAACTGCCGAGTTGCAGGTCTCCAGCCGCGGTTCCCACGAAGAGATCGACATCTTCCCGGGCGAGCCCTGCAACAACAAGCTGGCCGGGAACGTCGTTGACCTGTGCCCCGTCGGAGCTTTGTGCAGCAAGGACTTCCTGTACGAGCAGCGGGTCTGGTGGCTCAAGTCGAAGAAGAGCGTCTGCCCGGACTGCAGCACCGGCTGCTCGATCAACGTCGATCAGAACAACGACACGGTCTACCGCCTGAAGCCCCGCTACAACCCCAAGGCCCAGGGCAGCTTCATGTGTGACGAAGGCCGCTTCGGCTGGAAGTACATCCACGCCGAAAACCGCCTGTCGCTCCCCGCCAAGCGTGAAGGGGCTAGCACCGTCAGCACCGACTGGGATGTCGTCCTGGCCAGTGTTCGCGAAGCGTTCCAGGCCGCAGCCAAGTCGGCTCCGAAGAAGGTGGCCGCGATCTTCTCCCCGTGGATGACCGTCGAAGAGGCCTACATCCTCGCCAGCTGGCTCAAGGGACTCTCCCCAGACATCACGCTGGCGATGACTCCTGCTCGTGTCAGCGGAGAGGACGACACCTACCCCAAGGACGTCCATGGCAAGCCCGTTCAGCCGGTGAAGTTCACGATTCGGGCCGAAAAGGCTCCCAACCGGACCGGCGTGGAAGCTGTCCTCAAGCACTTCCAGGGGGACGTGATCCCCTCCGGCAAAGTCCTCGAAGGCAACGCCTACGACACCCTGTTCGTTGTTGGCGGTGACCCGAATCCCGAAGTCAACGCAGCCACAGCCAGCAAGCTGGGCCTGCTCAAGACGCTTGTGGTTCTCGACCTGCTCGACACAGCCCTGACGAAGAAGGCCCACTACGTTCTGGCGGGCGGCTCGTTCGCCGAACGGGACGGCAGCTTCGTCAACCACTCAGGACTCGTGCAGGCGATCAACCGGTCACTGCAAGGGCCCCTCGAAGCCCGTCCGGATGGCCGCATCCTGTCGGAACTCGCCGGTCGCGGAGCCATGTTCACAGCTGCCAAGCTGCGGGCCGAAATCGCTCAGGCGATCCCGGCGTTCGGCTCACTCGGAGGCGGCAAGCTGGGCGAGTACGGTGTCGTGATGGGACTGGCTGTGAAGCTGGAACCCGTCACCGCCTAACAGATCCGATGGTGTTCAGTGTCGCCTTTCGCTCCGTGAAAGAGCGCTCTTTCGCGGAGCGAAAGGCGACAAACCAGTCCCTCAACGGACAACCTCATGAGTTCGATGATTCCCACACTGATGACTCTCGCAGCGGACGCCGTACCGGCAGCCCCTGCAGCGGTGAGCGTGGTCGATTTGGTGAAGGCCCAGTTGCCGACACTGATCACGATTGGAGCCGCACTCGGGGCCGTCCTTGGGGCGGTGTCGTATCTGATCTATGTGGAGCGGAAACTCGCCGCCTTCATGCAGGACCGGATCGGCCCGAATCGCGTCGGGCCTTGGGGCTTGCTCCAGCCGATCGCGGACGGGGCCAAGTTCATCCTCAAGGAAGATGTGATCCCGGCCTATGTGGATCGGGCCTTGTTCCTGTTGGCTCCATGTATCGCCGCGCTGACCACGATGCTGGCGTTTGCCGTCGTGCCGTTTGGCCCGGTCGATAACGCTCCGAGCTTTCACCGGTTTGTCATTGTCCCGAACGTCGATATCGGGATCGTGTTTATTTTCGCGATCGGGTCGCTGGCGGTGTACGGGATCATCCTGGGTGGCTGGGCCTCGAACAACAAGTACAGCGCCCTCGGCTCACTGCGGGCCAGTGCCCAGGTCATCAGCTACGAAATCCCACTGGGCATGTCGGTACTGGGGATTGCGCTGCTCGGGGGGACGCTGAACCTCGAAAAAATCCTGATGAATCAGGCGATTGGCGGCATTGGCAGCTGGTACTTCTGGACCCAACCACTGGCATGTCTGATCTTCTTCGTGGCCGCCCTGGCCGAATCGAACCGCTTGCCGTTCGACCTCGTCGAGTGTGAACAGGAACTGGTCGGCGGCTTCCACACCGAATACAGCTCGATGAAGTTTGCCCTGTTCTTCCTCGCGGAGTACACCCACGTCATCACGATCAGCTTCCTGACAGTGATCCTGTTCTTCGGCGGCTGGCACTTCCCGGGGATCGCCGAACCGGGGACAGCGGGGTTCGGACCGATGCTGCTGAAGCTGGGCGTACTGATGTCCAAGGTGTTTGCCGTCATCATCGTCATTATGCTGCTCCGCTGGACGATTCCCCGTTTCCGGTTCGATCAGTTGATGGGTTTGGCCTGGAAGGTGTTGATTCCGCTGTCGATGGCCAACGTCGTGGCGGTGATGACCGTTCTGCAGTTCGGCTGGTCGACGTGGTGGCTGACGCTGACTTCCGTGGGACTGTTCATGGCCGCAGGCTTCATCGGAGTGCAGCAGGCTCAGGTCGCCCTCAACCAGGGAACCCGCCGAGCCAAATCCAAGGACCACGGCCCCGTGGCGCACGCCCACTAAGCAACGATTGCTGAATTCTTAGGAATGCAGCTACGAGGATCAACATGCCAATCGCGAACAAAGACGTCACCTGGGTCGAGGAGCCGGAGATCGGCTTCTGGGAGGCTACGTTCCTCCCCGCGATCTTCGCGGGTCTCAAAACCACGGTCCGGCACGTCACCCACTTCCAACCGGTCACCGAACAGTTCCCCGAAGAGAAACCCACGCTGCCGCTGCACTACCGCGGGGTTCATCGCCTGAACCGCGATGACCAAGGCCGCGTCAAGTGCGTCGCCTGCATGATGTGTGCCACAGCTTGCCCAGCTCGCTGCATCACGATCGAAGGGGCCCAGGCTCCCTGGGAAGACCGGGATAAGTATCCATCCTCGTTCGTGATCGACGAGCTGCGATGCATCTACTGCGGGATGTGCGAAGAGGCGTGCCCGGTGGATGCGATCGAGATGACGCACCTGTACGACCTGACCGGTTTCTCCCGCGAAGAGATGATCTTCGACAAGGAGAAGTTGCTGGGCGTGTTCGACCAGACGAAGGATTCGGGACGCGATCCGGTGCGCACCCAGCGGGGGCGACTCGGCCCGGCGTCGGACTTCGAGGGACTTCCCGCGCTGGCTCCGGCGACCTCCGTACGCGGAGATGACCGGTCGGCCCGCAGCGTGACGGCCGGTGTGATTCAGGGCACCGCCGTGATGGAATCATCCTGGGAACAGATCAACGAGAAGATCGAGAAGAAGTAGAAGAAGAAGTCGTCAGTCATCAGTTGTCAGTCATCAGTGCTTCCACTGACGACTGAATGCTGAGAACTGAGAACTCTCCAGAGAGAACTCTCCATGCAATAGATTCAACAGAACTGGGCCCTCTTGTTGCCGCTGGCACTCGGTGCCATCGGCATCTGGCTCCTGATGCCCGGAAAGAGGGCAATTCGACCGCTGGGCGGATTGGCCGCCCTGGGAGCGCTGGCGCTCGGATTTCAACTGGTCGCGGGTGAGCAGAACATCAACGGGGCGATCTATGTTGTCGTCTCGACGTTCTGTCTGATCGCGGCAGTGCTGATGATTACCAACCGCAATCCAGTGTATGCCGCCTTGTGGTTCGCCGTGGTCACGCTGTGTGTCTGTGGTCTGTTCCTGCTGCAGTCGGCTCCGTTTCTGGCTGCGGCGTCGATCATCGTCTACGCCGGGGCGATCATCGTGACGTTCCTGTTCGTGATCATGCTGGCCCAGCAGTCAGGATCTTCAGGGTACGACCAGTCATCACGTCAACCGCTGTTTGCTTCCATCGTCGCTTTTACGCTTCTTGGAACGATGTTGATGACGTTCCAGTCCTGGGGCGAGCAACATGCTCATACTCAAGTCTCCGAAGCGGCACTTCCCAAAACAATCGGAACAGCGACGGTCGTCCATGCGGCGAGCCGTCCCACCGAAAAGGAACAGGTCGGCGAGCTGCGAGGCTTGGGGCGGGCGCTGTTCAGTGACTTCCTGTTCTCAGTGGAAATCGCTGGAACCCTGCTCTTGATTGCCAGTATCGGGGCCATCGCATTAGCGCCACGTCGGGCGCAGGGGACACTATGAACGGCTCAATTCACCCTACATTGCTGGTCTCGGCCGCTTTGTTCGCTCTTGGAGCGATCGGGTTTCTGACGCGGCGAAATCTGATTCTGATGATCCTGTCCGCCGAAATGATGCTGCATGGCGTCGGATTGGCGATGGTGACCTTCGGCCAGATTCATCAAAACAACGAAGGCCAGATCTTTACGATCTTCGTCCTGACCGTGGCCGCATGTGAAGCGGGGTTGGCACTGGCGTTGATTCTCTCGCTCTACCATCGGACCAAGTCGCTGGATATGGATCTGTGGAGTGCCCTGCGGGAGGATGACCTGCCATCGCCCGTTGGAATGGACAGCTCGAACAGTCCTGCGGAAGCGGATACACGTCCGGCCCAGCCGATTCTCACTCCAGCCGGCCTGCCCCTCGATCCCAAGACTCCTCTGCAACCCACTCGGACCAGCCGCGGGGAGACCACGACCCATGTCTGATTACGCACAATTGATTCTCTGGCTGATTCCCGGTGCTCCGCTGATTGCGGCGACGGTGATCGCGCTGTTCGGAAAACTATTACTGGGCGGGCGCAGCCATGTGCCGTGCGTAGCGGCTCTGGCGGTGGCCTTTGCGGCATCGCTGATGCTCCTGGTGTCCATCGTTCCGGCGACCTTTGTTGAGTCGTCCGGTACGGGGGCGGAATATATCGATGAGGATGGCCAGACGTTCGTCCAGATCGATTCCGATACGGCCGTGTCCCCCGCCAAGGGGGCCGTGGCGACCGGTTACGAGTGGTTGGATATTGGCACCCTGAATCTGCGGATTGACCTGAGGGCCGATGCGATCGCGGCCATCATGCTGGCGATGGTCACGGGTGTCAGTCTGCTCGTGGCGATCTTCGCCTCGGGTTACATGCATGGTGATCCGGGGTATCCCCGATTCTTTGCAGCGGTGTCGTTGTTCGTGTTCTCCATGTGCATGCTGGTTCTGGCCGGGAACTTCCTGCAACTGTTTATTTTCTGGGAGGCTGTGGGACTCTGCAGCTATCTGCTGATTGGTTTCTGGTTCAAGAAGCCGAGTGCCGCCGCGGCTGCCAAGAAGGCCTTCGTCATCAACCGGATCGGCGACTTTGGGCTGATCACGGGTATCTTTCTGATCTGGACGACATTCGGATCGACTGATTTTTCCAAGGTGCTGTTCGACGCCGCCGCCCTGGCGCGGGTGAACACCGAGCAGCCTGGGATGATTCAGCTCATCTGCTTCCTGCTGTTTGTGGGAGCGATGGGTAAGTCGGCACAATTCCCGCTGCATGTCTGGTTGCCGGACGCGATGGAAGGTCCGACCCCGGTCAGCGCCCTGATCCATGCCGCGACGATGGTTACCGCTGGCGTCTATCTGGTGGCGCGGTCGACACCGCTGTTCGTGCTGGCACCCCAGGCCCAACTGTTCGTGGCGGGTATCGGTGCCGCGACCGCGCTGATTTCGGCCCTGATCGCCCTGACGCAATATGATCTCAAGCGGGTGATGGCCTACTCCACAGTCAGCCAGTTGGGGTTCATGTTCATGGCGCTGGGGTCTGCCGCCGCAGGACGAGAGTACGCGACGTTTGCGGTGATGGCGGCCATGTTCCACCTGTTCACGCATGCCTATTTCAAGGCGCTGCTGTTCCTTGCCTCGGGGAGTGTGATGCACTCGATGGGGGATGTGATCGATATGCGGCGGTTCAGTGGTCTGCGGAGCGTGTTGCCAGTGACGCACTGGACTTTCTTGTGTGGGGCGCTGGCTCTGGCCGGTTTTCCGCTGATGGCCGGTTTTTGGAGCAAGGACGAGATCCTGGCCGCCTTGTCGAACGGGATCGCACACGGTCAGTACAAGACATTTTTTACGGTGATCTTTGGTGTCGCGGTGCTGACCGCTTTGCTGACGGCCTTTTACACCTTCCGTGCGTACTTCATGACGTTCTGGGGGCCGGAGAAGTTCCCGGAAGAAGCCTTGCAGCCGCACGGGCACGGGGCTCATGATGATGCTCATGATCACGACCACTCACACGCTCCGGTCGTCCATGCCGCTGCCAGCGGACACGAGATGGTCCACGGGGATGCCCGTCCGCATGATGCTCCGCCGCCGATGGCATGGCCGCTGCGGATTCTGGCGGTGTGTGCGGTGCTGATCGGTTTCGTGGGACCAGCCCATCTGTTTGGTCCATACATCGAGAACACTCCGGGGCTGCCAGACGTGACGCCCCATCACATGAGTCTCCCCCTCATGCTGCTCAGTGCGATTATCGCTTCTGTCGGGATGGGGATCGCTTACCAGTGGTATGTGAAGGCTCCGTCGATTCCGGAAAAGCTGGAAAGCGGGCTGCGTCCGCTCTTCAAATTGTCGCACGGCAAGTTCTTCTTCGATGAGCTGTTCACGGCCATCCTGGTGGCACCGCTACGAGTGATTGCCGTGTGCAGTTCGTTGTTCGACAAGTACATCCTGGATGGGTTGGTGGACTCGGTGGGGGCGATCCCCAGGCTGATGAGTCAGGCCCCCCGCCGGTTGCACGGTGGTCTCACACCGGCTTACGCCGCCACCATGTTGATTGCCGTTCTGGGATGTGTCTTCTGTGTGATGCAGTTGTTCGCCGCGAATTGATTCGATGCCGGACTTCGTTCGCGAGGTCCGGAGCCTGGATTGATTCGCCCTTCCGCAAGCCTCCGTTTGGAATTGCCGTCTCCGATGATCGGATTCCTGATCGCCCTGATGTCCTTGCCGCTGGCGACAGCGGTGTTGCTGATGTTGTTTCGTGCATCGGCCGGACAGAATACTGCCCGCTGGATGGCCCTGCTGGGAACCGTGGTGACACTGTGTGTCTCCGTGGTGGCTGTGGCGAAATACAAGGAGCAGCTCGTTGGTAACGCATCGCAGCCCGTTCAGCCACGCATTGTCTGGCGGCACACGTGGCTCGAGTTTGAAACGGAGATGGTCGCGACGGATGTGGCCCTTCCCGATCGAGTGAAGCTGGAGTTCTTTCTGGGGGCCGACGGCGTCAGCCTGGCTTTGATTGCCCTGACCTCGCTGTTGTCGGTGAGCGCGGTGTTGATCTCCTGGGAGTCGATCAAGGAACGGGCTGCGGAGTTCTACATTTGCCTGCTGGTGTTGCAGGCGGGCTTGATCGGCGTCTTCTGTGCCTTTGACCTGCTGTTGTTCTATGTCTTCTTCGAATTCACGCTGATTCCGCTGTTCTTCATGGTGGGCCTGTGGGGCGGAGCCCAACGGCATTACGCGGCCATGAAGTTCTTCCTGTACACACTGGTCGGAAGTTTGATCACGTTGATTGGTCTGGCCGCTCTGGTGTTGACCGCGATCAAGGCGGGCGTCGTGACGCCGTTCTCCATTCCAGATCTGTCAGCCTGGTTTGCGGATCATCCCATGGGCTCCCGGCTTCAGACGATACTGTTTCTGACTCTGTCGGCGGGCTTCATGGTGAAGGTGCCGCTGTTCCCGTTCCACACGTGGCTTCCTTTGGCGCATGTCGAAGCCCCCACGGCGGGCTCGGTGATGCTGGCCGGGGTGTTGTTGAAACTTGGCAGCTACGGTTTCTTCCGCATCAGCCTGCCGATCTTTCGGGATGCGTGCGAGCAGGTTGGAACACCCCTCATCGCGACGTTAAGTGTGATCGGGATTGTTTACGGATCGTTTTGTGCCTTGGCACAGCGAGACATCAAAAAGCTGGTGGCCTACAGCTCGGTGGCGCATCTGGGCTTTTGCATGCTGGGGCTGTTTGCCCTCAATGCCGAAGGGGTGACGGGGAGTCTGTTGCAAATGATTAATCACGGTCTGTCCACCGGAGCGCTCTTCCTGCTGGTGGGGATGATCTATGACCGGTATCACACGCGGCAGCTGGATGATCTGGGGGGGCTGGCCAAACGGTTGCCAATGATTTCGGTGGCGATGGTTTTCACGACCATGGCCAGTATCGGGCTGCCGGGGCTCAACGGTTTCGTGGGCGAAATGTTGTCGCTGGCGGGGATGTTTAAGTTGGCTCCCATTTACGCCGTGATTGGGACATCCGGAGTGGTGCTGGGAGCGTGGTACATGCTGACGATGGTGCAGCACGGTTTCTTTGGTCCGTTGAAGGAACCTCATGATGTCCACGGCCCGGTGTCAGACATGTCTCCGCGGGAGGCGTGTGCCTTCCTGCCGCTGGCGGTGATGTGTCTGTGGATTGGCGTGATGCCGCAATCGTTTATCGAGCTGATGCGGCCCGATATCGAAGCGGTCACTAACCTGTACCATCCGCCGCGGATATTGACGAGTGGCCCCTCCTTGGGGAACGCCACACACAATTCATTCGTTGAGTCTCAGGTGCAGCTTGAGCGTGAGTGATGCCGGTTGGATGACCGGGAACTGAACAGCAGATTGTTGGAAACAGCACGGGGTGCGTTGTGGGATTCGAGTCGATTAACTCTGCGATCAATCTGGTTCTGCCAGAGGTCGTGCTGATTGCGACCACGTGCGTCATGTTCCTGGCGGCGCCATTTTTGGTGGCCGAGAACGGAGCGGCAGCACCGGGCATTCGGCACCGATGGGGGGCACTGGCCCTGCTGGCGATCAGTGTCGCGGGCTGGTTCTGGATGAATTCGGGTCTGGTGCCCATCAATGATGGGCCGTTTCGCCTGGATGGGTTGTCGTACTACATTCGAGGGACCACTCTCGTGTTCGGCGCGGTCATTTCGCTGATGCTGTGGAGTCAGGTCGATGATTCCAAGGCTGCGGAGTGCCAGGCTCTGCTACTGGCCATTCTGGCCGGCGTGAACTTCACCGTCGCCGCCAATGATCTGGTGGTGCTGTTCCTGGGTTTGGAACTGGTGAGTATTCCGACGTACGTGCTGCTGGCTCTGCCCCGGCGGGATCGCGAATCGCAGGAAGCGACGATCAAGTACTTCCTGCTGAGTGCCTTTTCTTCGGCGGTCGTGCTGTACGGTTTTGCTCTGCTGTACGGAGCCACGGGAACGACTCACTTTGTAGGAATCGCTCAAGCCATCGGAGGTAATCATTCGGGAGAGTTCTCGAAGCTGTTGCCGTTGTCGGTCGCATTGATTGTGGCCGGATTGGGGTTTCGCGTGACTGCGGTGCCGTTCCACTTCTATGCTCCGGACGTGTTTCAGGGATCACCGGCATTCGCGGCGGGGATGTTGTCGTTGATTCCGAAAATCGTGGGGTTTGCGGCGCTCGTGCGGGTGCTGGGGATCTCGGTGGCGGATACGGCGTTCGACATGAACCTCGACTCCCTGGCCAGCATCGTGAAGCCACTGCTGGCCATGCTGGCTGTGGTGACAATGCTGCTGGGCAATCTGATGGCCCTGCGGCAGACCAACATTCACCGTTTGATGGCCTATTCCAGTGTGGCCCACGCGGGCTACATGCTGGTGGGGCTGACAATTGGGGATCGCGGACAGATTGCGACCGGCGTTTCGGCCATGTTGTTCTACCTGGTGGCGTATGGGGTGATGACACTGGGCGTGTTCGCCGTCTTGTGTGCGATCAGTCCCAGTGATCGTCCGATCAAAGATCTCCACGACCTGAACGGGATCAGTCGACATCATTCGGCTGCGGCGCTCATGCTGGCCGTGTTCCTGTTCAGTCTGGCGGGGTTGCCTCCCTCGGGAGGGTTCCTGGGCAAGATGAATCTGTTCCTGGCCGCGTGGTCGGAAGGCACGATGCTTGGCAAGTACTTGGCGTACATCATGGCGTTTAACGCGATGGTGTCAGCGGTGTACTACCTGCGGATTGTGGCTGCGGTCTACTTGAAGCCGGGTACTGGGCCGACGACGATGCACATGTCGGCTCCCGCCATGGTGGCTTCGGTGTTCTGCATGGTGGCGACCTTTGCCATGTTTGTGTCTCCCCAGGCGATCTGGGACCGGGCTCGAATGAAGGATCCTTCCGCTGTGGTGGTGGTCTCCCCGACGGAGGTGAAATCCTCAATGTCCGAGGCCATCGATGGTCTGCCAGCCGAGAGCCCCGCTTCGCTGGAAGAAACTTTGCCATCGTCGTCACTCCCGCAGAATATTCCTGGCGGTATTTCAGTGCCGGGGGAGCGCGCGGGTTCCACCCCGTCGGCTTCCGTTGAATCAGGTCCGCCAGACAGCCGTTCCGAATCGACAGCGACCACTCCTGAGTCGTCAGCCCCATAATCTGCAATGCGGGCGTCCTCAATCCCCCAAAAAATAAGCCCCAGAGGATTCTCTGGGGCTTATTTTGTTGATAGGTCGAGGTTGGTGGGGAGGCTGATTTTCTCGGGAGTTGTCGAGTCCGGAAAGCAGGTCGACAGATCATCCGGTCTGTTGCGCCCCCTTAGCCCTGCTGGCTCTCCAATCAAGGGGCCGGCCAGAGGGGCTGCCCGACGACACATGATCGAGGGGATTACCAGTTCCCGGGATCATCCTTTTCACTCTGTTCAAGCAGTGCTTTCAGTTCGTCACGCTCTTTGCGGGTCACATCCAGGTCAAACATCAGGTACTTCACATCCAGTCGCAACTGGGACAACGCGTCCTGCACCAGCATCAGAATTCGTTTGCGACGTTTGAAACAGTCGACGACTTGAGCGTAAGGCTCGACCATACGATCGTAATGGGAGTCGGGAAGCACGGCGATTCGGCGTCCCAGCTCAAGCAACTCGCGCGGCAGATGGTCTTGATCGGTTGGGAAACGTGATTCGTTTGACA
>QWPB01000048.1 GCA_003671275.1 Planctomycetota bacterium
ACCGGATTATTCGGTACAACACTCGGTGGCAATTCGGGGTGTCGCGGCGAGCCGTTGTGTCGATCCGGAAGGCGATCGCGCAGGGGCGTTGCCGATCGACGGGGTGAACCTATGAAGGATAGGCTCTAAAATCTCTCGGCCCCTTTAATTTTGAGTCACATTACGAGACTTCAGACTGCGAATCCCGATCAGCCCCGCAACGCCAAGAATCGGATGCAACAGGGCCAGCCAGCCGGGCTGTCGGGCATACTCGGACGCCTGCATCGCACCGACGGGAGCATCCCGCTGAGTGGGATTTCCTGCTCGGGGAGGCAGGAAATGAGGAATCGCCACCAACATTCCCAGAACGATGACGATGCCGATCAAAAACCCGAAGGCCCGTGAGTTCGGGGCGATCCGTAAGCAAACCAGCCCCCCCAGAATTCCCGCGACAATGTCGGTCAGAAACATGACCGCCAGCCACAGTGGTGTCACCTCGAATGTCCCCGCCTGAAACGCTCGATCCGCCCCCATCCCCACGTAAACGGAAGTCAGGACTGTGATGTTCGTCAACATCATCACGAAGTAGGCGCCGAGAACCGCAGCTATTGAACGTCCCATGGACAGTCCTTCTCAAATGGGTGGTCGCGAAGATTCCGGGGCTTCCGAGAAGCATACTAGCCCAGGATGATACACAGCCAATTGCCCATTGTTGAGCCGATGATGATTCGAGTTCCCATCGGGGATGCCTTGTCAATCGGAGAGACTGCGTTGTCTGATCGTTACGCGCTGCGTGAATCATTACCTGGGTGGCGGATGACTCTTCGTGCTGATCGTGTCGGTCGTGCCGATTGAACCTGGGGAGAGGTATCGAGAGAGGGGGGCATCGAGGACCAATTGTCAAATTGGAATCATGGGTCTCGATCTTCCCTCGTCTTTTCCGGGATTGCAGTTGACCACAGCCACTGAACAATGACAATGAACCGATCTCGTCCTGCGCCGGGTTCTTCCGGACATGGGAGGTCGTTCATGATCGCCAAATTGATTCCCGTCAACGGGTCTCCCCCCTACGTGATTGTTCGCGAGGTAACGCTCGTCGGGCGTACGGGGACGGATTGCGATCTAGCCATTGAATCCGCGAGTATTTCCAAGTTGCACTGTGCGATTGCTCGCACCGATGGTTTGTTGTTTGTGCGAGATCTGGGCAGCACCAATGGAACAAAAGTGAATGGCCAGCGTGTGACCCGTGGGGCATTGCTGCCAGGAGATGAACTGACATTCGCGAATGTCCGCTACAAAGTGTTCCTGGGCCCTGGCGAGATTGGGGTTACTCCACACGATCGAACGGAGACCCTGGACTTCGCGGAACTGAATGACCGCAGTGATGCGGGCGTTCCCCTGCCCGTGATCTTCGACGATGACGACGAGGAAGAGAGCGACGCCGCCCCACTGGATGATGAGTAACGCCGCCGCCGGACTGGAGGATCCACCCGGAACGCCTTTGACAATACGGTGGTGCCGTTCGGCCCTGTTTCGTTCGTTGCGGGCCACCGTTGATCGTGTAACCGCCAGTTTGCGACTCAAGTGCGTCTTCGGGCAGATTTGGCGTGTCGGATTCGGCGAAACGTCACCCATGATCCGGTTGTTCCAGTCACGCGAACCTTTCCGGAGGATTTCTCGTGATCCGCCCGGATCGAGGGAACGTTTCCACCAAGGAGTGCGTCGACTAAGATGTGAGCCGGAGCGCTCGGATTGCGCCCGGCGGATGGATGGCCTTGAGAACCTGGGATGACACCTCCCTCAAGGCTGCGGCGGACGAAAGGGGTAGCCCGATGTCGTCGACGATGAAATCACCTCCCTCGGGGTCCAGTGATGGACGACCGTATGTGGGATTTGAGGAGTATATTCAGTTCCAGCTCAAGCTGGCTCGGCAAGGAATCCGGGGCGCGGATCTGTTGACCGGAGCGGTCGGAGCGGTATTACTGATCGTCAGTTATCTGCTGCTGTTTGCCGTGACCGATCACTGGGTGATCCCGGGGGGTTGGGGACCGACAGGCCGGTATGTGCTGTGGTCTGCGTTCATTGCTGGATTGAGCTGGTGGGGCTGGCGACACCTTGTCAGTCCCTTCACGCAGCGGATTTCCCAGCTATACGCCGCGACCCAACTGGAGGGGGCCTCCCCCGAGCTGAAGAGTAATCTGCTGACGCTCGTCGACCTGCAACAGGCAGGTCGCGCGGTATCCCCCGCGATCCTGGAGTCGATGGAACGTCGAGCCGCAGTCAGCTTGCAGCAGGTCAATATCGACGATGCCGTCGACCGGCAGACACTGACCAAGTTGTCGTATGCGCTGCTGGGTCTGGTGTTCGTGCTGTGCGTGTACACCGTGGCCAGCCCCAAGAGTCTGGTTTCGTCAGCATGGCGGGCACTGTTCCCCATGGCCCAGGTCGCCCCCAGCACACGGACGGCAATTCTGAAGGTCACGCCCGGTGATGTCACCGTGTTGGCACACGCCACACCTGACATTACCGCCGACCTGGGTGGAGTCATCCCCGACGAGGTCAAGCTGCTCTATACGACCGCCGACCGCCGAGTGGTGGATGAAGTGATTCGGCTGCAAGACACGGGTGAAGGTGTCAATCGATTCCGGGCTCGGCTGGTGGGGGAAAGCGGTGCGGGACTGTTGCAGAATGTGAGCTATCGCATTGAGGCCGGTGATGCGATTTCTCCGACCTATGCAATCACGGTTCGTCAGCCCCCAACGGCCAGCGTCAGCGAGATCTTCTACGACTACCCAAGCTACATGGGGCTGGAAGATCGGTCCCAACCGGAATCGGCGATCGATGCCTGGGAAGGCACGGCGATCACGGTCCGCGCGTTGGCGAACACTCCGATCGATCAGGCGACCATCCTGTTCTCGGACACGGAAGACACCTCGATCAAGGCCGAAGAGCTGCCCATGGTCATCGAGGAGGGGGTCCGCCTTTCGGCCCAGTGGACACTCAAGTTTCGAAGTGATGGCACATTCCCCCGGTTCTATCGGATCCAGCTGTCGCGGAAGACCCCCGATGGCGGCGAACTGGTGACTGTCCCAACGCTGCACACCCAGCGAATCCGACCGGATCTCCCCCCCAAGCTCAATGTGCTGTACCCGACAGCTGACCTGGAAGCCCCCACAAACGGGACCATTCCCGTCGCGTTTGAAGCGAGCGACCCGGACTTTCTGCTGAAGTCCGTGGTGATGCGGTTTGAGAAAGAGGGCGAACTGCTCCCGAAGCAGGAGCTGTTGTTTGATGCCCCTCCCTTTGAAGCCCAGACTCGCGGCAAGCACCTGCTGAAGCTGGCCCCATTTTCGGTGCCCGCTGGCAAGACGTTGACTTTCTGGTTGGAAGCCAAAGACAACTTTGAGCCGTTCGCTGACCGGCTGGGAAACATGACCCGTTCCGCCCGGATCACGGTGACCGTCGTCGAGCCGATTCCACCGGAAGCCGCTCAGCAGAAGCTGCAAGAGCAACAGGCAGCTGCGGATCAAAAAATCGCCGAAGCGGAGCAGGCTGCCAATCCGCAAGCTCCTCGTGAGGAGGGCGATCAGCCCCCCCCCATGTCCGAGGAGGGGCCTGCCGATCCACCGATGCCGCCACCGATGAATGGGGAGCCAATGCCGGATCAGCCGATGCCTCAGGATGGCCATCCGGAACCTGCCCCAGGCGACAACGTCCCACCGAAGCCCAACGAAGCGGAGCCCAATAACGCCCAGCCTGGGAATCCCCAGCCGGGTCAGTCGAATCAGCCGGGTCAGAAGCCGTCCCACAAACAGCCCGGCGGAAAGCAGACACAACCGGGCCCCTCGGCCACCGATCCCGCCACAGAACCGATGCCCAGCGAACCTCAGCCGGGGAGTTCCGACTCGAATCCCAGCGGGCGTTCCATGCCCCAACCCCAGCCGGGCCAGCCGCAACCCGGCGAGCAGCCTCCAGGGAAGCCCCAACCTGGTCAACCGAGCCCGGAACAAGGCCCTGATTCCCAGCCATCGGACGACAATCCGGCGGGGCAGAAGCCCGCTGAGTCCCAGCCAGTGAAGAAGCCCTCGGCTCCCCGCGAAAAGTTGGCACCGGACGAGGCATTGGAAAAGTTGCTGCGCCGACAAAAGGAAAAAGAGCAACAGCGTCAAGCACAGCAACCTCCGCAAACGCCGGGCGCGGCTCCCATGCCAGGCGATCAGAATCCCACGCAAACGGAAGCGGACGATCCCAAAGTCCGTAACGCCAACAGCTCGGACAAAGGGACCGCCAGCCAGGAAAACGGTCCACCGAAGCCCATGCCGGGGAAGAAGCCGGGCGGTCCGATGCCCCCCTCCTCGGAAAACAATCCGCGGACCGAGCCCATGCCCGGCGACATGTCGCCGGAGAATGCCCCGGAGACTCCCCCCCCTGGGAATCGGACGCCGCAGGATCCCCGCAACAAGCCCGCGCCCGGTGCGGCGAAACCCATGCCGGACAAAGCCGGAGAGCAGCCCATGAATGAACCGGGTGAAAAGCCCGGCATCGATCCGACCACCCCGATGCCAAACCCGGATCAGCCTGGGACAACGCCGCCGGGTTCCGAACCGACTCGCAACAATCCGTCTGCTCCCGGCGAAAAGCCGATGCCGACATCCAAGCCACAACCCGGCCAAAAGCCGATGCCCGGCGCCCCCCCTCAACCGGGTCCGGAACCGGGTGAACCGCCCATGCCCGGAGATAAGCCGGGCGACAAGCCCGGTCAACAGCCAGATGCAGGAAAGCCCACACCTAAGCCTCCGGGGAACAATCCCCCCGACAACCAGTCACCGAATAAACAACCCGGTCAATCTGGACCGAAACAACCCAGTGACATGCCCGGCTCATCCGATCAGCCGGGTCAGCCCGGTGAACAGCCCATGCCGGGTGACATGCCCGCTGAGGCTCAACCCGGGACGGAACCCGGTAAACCATCCAATGATCCCTCGAAGCCTGGTCCCCAGAAGACCGGACCTCAACAGCCGAGCAACCCCAGTAGCCCGCAAAAACCGGGGCAACCCGGCGAAAAGCCCATGAAACCCGGCGACATGCCATCGGGAACGGACCCCGGCAAGCCGGGAGAACAGCCGGGTGACATGCCCGGCGATCAACCAGGGGCCTCGCCAAGCTCTCCAAAGCCGGGACAACCATCCCCCTCCAAGCAACCGGGTGACACTCCCGGGGAGGCCCCGAGCAAACCTGGCAACCCCACTCAACCGGGAAAGATGCCGGGCGACTCACCACAACCCAGCGACAGTCCAGCCTCAGAACCGATGCCCGGTCAGAATCCGGGCAAAGGTTCTCCGATGCCCGGCGATCAACCAATGGCCCCCGGTGATCAGCCCGCAAGCGAAGAGGGGCCACCTGGCAGTGGCCAGAAACCGGGAGAGAAAGCCAAGCCCGGTGAACAGACCATGCCCGGCGATGAGTCGCCCAGCCAGAAATCCGCGACCCCTCCTTCGAAGCCCGGCACAAAACCCGGTTCGAAGTCTGTCATGCCTGGCGATCAATCGGAGCAGCCGGGTCAACCCGGGAAGCAACCGGGACAACCCGGCGGCAAACCCGGTGAGGGCGCGGGTGGAGGCGATCCCGCGCCGGATGCCCCCGATGGAGCAGCCGGCGGCGACCAGCCCGGCTCGCGCAATCCCGGAAAGGGAGCAGTGAATGGCCCCCCCAAGAACCCCGGTAAAAATCCTGATGGAACTTCCGGCGATGGACAGACTGATCTGCCTCCGGAAGCCATCGATCTCGAAAACAAAAAGAAGGCAGCCGCCCTCGCACTGGAAGAACTTCGCGAAGAACTCAGCCGCGGAGACGTGTCGCAGGAGCTATTGGATGACCTGGGCTACACCGAGGATGAGTTGGACTCATTCCTGAAGCAACTCGACGAACGGCTCAACAGTGCCCACGATGCCAGTTCGCCAGAATCGCAAGCACGGCAGCGGCAGTTTGAAGAGTTGCTGAAGGGGATCGATCTGGAATCCGAAGGGCAGTTCAAGTCTGGTGGAGACCAGGAGCGCAAGGCAACCGAAAGCACCGGTTCGAACCGCCGCCCCGCCCCGAACAAATACCGCCAGGCCGCCGAGGAATACAACAAACGTATCCGCGGTGACAACAAGAAATAAACCTCCCCGCACACTCCCCCTGTACACAGCCCCCGTTCGTACACTCGGGCGCGAGCGTTTTTGCCGGAAGTTGTTGGGCAGCCAACCCGCAGATCACGCTCAAAATGAACGAGACCTGCGTGTCAGGTGGATTCTCGCACACAAGCGGTAAGTGGTCTCTTGCACTGCGGCGTTTTTTCCAGTTGCACAACCACACGTCAGAACGCATATCGAACGGAAGTTGTTGTGCGAAGAGGCCCCTTCCATGGGCCTCTCGCCAACTCGCCCCGTGGTTGTATCGGGACAGGGATAGCTGTCGGTCTCCCATCAAGTTAGACTTGTGTGTTGATTCCGAATGGCAGGAGAGGGTTGATGGACTGGCTTCCGAATTCGATATCGCGGCGAGGGTGTCTTTCGCTGGGAGCTCTAGGGGTGGCCGGGTTGTCGTTGCCGCGCTGGCTGGCAGCTCGTGAGGCGGCCCCCGGTGGACTGGCTCCCCGGGCGGACGCGTGCATTCTGCTGTTTCTGGATGGCGGGCCCAGCCACCTGGACATGTGGGACATGAAGCCCGATGCTCCCTCCGAAATTCGGGGGGAATTTCAGCCGATCGCCACTTCGCTGCCCGGTTACCAGATGTGCGAGTTGTTGCCGCGGCTGGCTCAACAGGCCCACCGTTCAACGATCATCCGCTCGATGCACCATAGCGTGAATAACGCTCATGCAGCGGCGGTCTACTGCGCGTTGACCGGCCATGATCGGGGAGAACAAGGCGGTGGGGCCCGCCCTTCGGACAACCCCGCTCCCGGCAGTGTATTGGGAAAGCTGCGGCCTCCGACCAAGCCCGTCATCCCGTACGTTCATCTGCCGTACATCACCAAGGAGGGAGCTGGTGGACCGCCGCAACCGGGATTCTTTGGAGGTTATCTGGGCCGCGCGACGGACCCGCTGTTTGTGCTTCGCGATCCGAATGCTTCCGATTTTACGATCCCCGAGCTGTCTCTGAGTGCCGAAATTCCGACCTCGCGACTGGCGGGGCGGGAACAACTGTTTGCTTCGCTGGAGCGGCCTGAGCAGGGAGCGGGAGCAAATCAGCCAGCCCAGATGAGCCGGTTCCAGGAACGAGCCCTGGATCTACTGACATCGGAAGACACACAGCGGGCCTTTCGACTCCAGGATGAAAGCGAGGCGGTGCGGGATCGCTACGGACGGAACATTTACGGGCAAAGCACCCTGCTGGCCCGTCGGTTAATTGAGGCCGGTACCCGGCTGGTCACGGTCTCGTGGGCTCCGGATGCCAACGCCACGTGGGACACACACGGCGGCAATTTCAAGCGGCTGCGGGGCGATCTGCTGCCTCAACTGGACCTGGCGGCGGCCAGTCTGATTGAAGATCTGGCGGATCGCGGGATGTTGGAACGGACGGTGGTGGCGATCCTGGGTGACTTTGGGCGCACGCCGAAGATCAATGCGAACGCGGGCCGGGACCACTGGAACTGGTGCTACTCGCTGCAACTGATCGGAGGAGGCTTTCAGCCGGGGTTGATCTATGGAGCCAGTGACAAAATCGGTGCTTACCCGGCCGCCAACCCGTTGATCCCCGGTGATATCATTGCCACGCTTTATCAGGCTCTGGGGATTGCGACTGATACAGAACTGTACGACAACCAGAATCGCCCGCACCGGCTGGTGCCGATCGGTGATGTCGTACCCGAACTCCTGGTGTAAATCGACTGCCCAGCTGACTCACCGACCGGGTTCGCCCAGCAACTGGGCGGCTTCTTTCATTTCGACATGAATCTTTCGTAAACGAGTGGCGCGACTGGCCCCCGACAAGTCGGGAAAGTTGTCCTTCACCGCGAAGTACATGAGCTGCAGCACGCGTTTATCAGAACCTGGTCCCTGGCGATCAATCTGGGACTTGAGCTCTCCCCAGCGTTTCTGATGTTTACTCAAGAACGCCGCCCACTCGGCTTCCGGTGCCTTGGTGTCCTCCAGCTTCTTGATTTCGTCATACATCAGTCGTATTTCCGCGTACTCTTTTTTGCCCGGAGTTCCTCCCAGCCGGAGCCCGAATTGCGATGCGGCGAGAAATGCCCCGGCCAGTAGAATGACCACGATGGCTGCAATGGCTTTGGGATTCAGTGCATCCTTGAGCCCTCCGAACATGGCTCCGAAATTGAAGGACGGACTACTGGATGAGCGGCGGGCCTTGAACGCCGGGGGCGGCGGCGGGGCGGCGGGTCGAGAAGCCGCCATGCTCCCCATTCCGGAATTCATCCCAATGCCGGACATCGGAGCCGGTGGGCGTGGCGGAGGAGTCACGGCGGGCGGTGGCGATGGTGCCTCGGGCAGGGGAACAGCAGCGGCAACCCGGCTGGCTTCTCCGGAAGCAGGACCGCCGGAAGCAGACCCGCTCGACGCCCCCTTACTCGACTCTCCCTTATTAGATGGCGCCGGGGCCACGACCGGAACCGGCCGAGGACGGGTCGACTCCAATCGGGACGCCACATGAGCCGCCCGGGCTTCATCCGTTACCAGTCCCGGAACATCAATGACCAGCGACCATGCCCCAGCCTTGCCCTTGCGGGCCTTGTCTTCCAGCTGCAACGAGCCTTCGGCAATCGCCTTCGACAGCTCGAGGAACGAGATGGGGCCCATCTCCTGTCCGAGCATCTCGTAATACCACTCGCGACGCTTGGCATCGGCTCCGAACGGAGCATATGTCGCGGTACGATCGTGCGAACCGGAGGGCACGACAGCTGCAGACCTGGTGAACTTAAGCCCCCGCGTCCGATCCGCCCGCTCCCAGCTCCCTCCGGCAGCATGCCGGACTTCGTCATCGGCATGGAGCGAGCTCGCGTTCACCATCGACTGGAGTTCGTCGAAGGTCATCGGCCCCAGCTCCTGCCCCAGCATGCGACAGAACCACTCCGGCTGAGGCTGCATCGCCGCCGCCTGGGCCCGGAAATGGGGAATCCTGGAGAGAGGTTGCCATTCCCCATTGGTACCGAGCCGAATGAGATCATTCGAGGCGAGCGAGCCTTGCTGAATTTGCTCCTGGACTTCCGCAGAAGTGACGGGCCCCATCTCCTGCCCCAGGATCTTGTAATACCACTCCAGAACGGGGGCCTGGGCCGCCGCCTGGGCTGCCTGAAGGGCTCTTCGCTTTTCTGAAAGTTTGACGGGCGCTGCCGAAGACGCCAGCAGCATGTCAAGGTCCAGCCCCGTGGCCAATTCGGGCTCTGCCACATCCGTCGTCACAAACAGCTCGGGCACATCACGAGCCAGCCGCCAGCTACTGGTCGAGGTGCGGACCTCATCCTCAGAAGCCAGATGCCCGTCCGCTGCCAGTTCCCGGAGAGCCTGAAATGTGAGGGGGCCTGTTTCCTCCCCGAGGAGCTTGTAGAACCAGTCCTGTGCCATACTTGCTGTGCTCAGTTCCGTAGGACGATGACTCGCCCACCATGCCTAAGACTGCGGTCCACTGTCATGGACGAATTTCACGAGACGCTTGACGACATCCACCGAAGTCTCCGGGAGCACGCCATGCCCCAGGTTAAAGATATGTCCGCCGCCACGTCCGGCGAGAAGGATCTGCCGAGTTCGTGATTCGACAGTCTCCCAATCGCCCAGCAACGTCACTGGATCGAGGTTCCCCTGCAGTGCGCGGGAGGGCCCAACCAATTGCCGAACTTCGGCCAGATCACTGCGCCAATCGACACCGATCACCTGGCCCCCGGCACTGATCTGATCTTTCAACAGAGCTGGATTGCCGGTCAGGAAGCTAATCACGGGAGCATGCGGCTCGACGCGGGAGATCAACTGCTTCGTGTAGGGCAGTACAAACTGGCGGTAATCCTCCGGACACAGACACCCGACCCAGCTGTCGAAGACCTGGACCGCCTGACACCCGGCATGAATCTGGGCCAACAGGTAGGGCACCAGACTGTCCACCAGCCGATTCATGAGTTGCTGCCACTCAGCGGGCTGGCTGTACATCATCCGCTTGGTATGGGAGTAGTTCTTGGAACCACTGCCTTCAATCGCATACGACGCCAGCGTAAACGGACAGCCCGCAAAACCGAGCAGTGGAATATTCGCAGGCAACTGGGCCCGGATGAGTTTGACCGCGTCAAACACATACCCCAGCTCTGCCATGTCGGGCACAGCCCGGACGCGATCCATCTTCAGATCGAGCCGAAGCGGATTGTGGATGACCGGCCCTTCCCCCTGCTGATACTCCAGATCGAACCCCATCGGTTCGAGTATCGGGAGCAGGTCGGCAAACAGAATCGCCGCATCCACCCCCAGCACCTGCTGGGCGACCAGTGTGACTTCCGCAGCCAGTTCCGGGCGTTTGCACAGATCCATGAACGTCACGCGAGACCGGACTGCCATGTATTCCGGCATGTACCGTCCGGCCTGCCGCATGATCCACACCGGTGTGGTGTCGACCGGTTCTCCACGGACCGCACGGAGAAATCGGGACTGGGACAATTCGGGAGTCATGGCCATGCGGAGTGTCGCGCCGAAGTGTGAAGTCTGAATGAAGCCTGTGTGTATTGTACGGTGTCGGCAGACAGATGCACTCACAAGCGAAGATCATCTCCAAGGGTAATTGTGACTGAAGGTTGCGTCTGAATTCGGCCTTGGCAAAAAACGTCCTGTTCCACGAGAATACTTCGTTCCACAGTCCTGGATTTCGATGAGGGACCGGTACAGTTCTCCCTTACGAGGAGCCTTGGCCCGTTCCGCGCACGGATGCGACATGACGCAGCAGATAGAAATACCCCCCGGCTGGCTGCCGCGCTGGCTCGCGGCACTGACCCGGCTGGTAATTGCCCAGCCACGCACGACCGGTCTGTGGATCGTGGTGTCCTGCGTCCTGAGTCTCGCGATGACGCTGCTGAAACTGGAGTTCAAAACCGACCGGGCCGATCTGATTGATCGGCGGGCCGAGTTCCATCAACGGTGGTTGAAGTTCGCCGAGGAGTTCGGAGAAACGTCGGACCTGATCGTCGTCGTGGAACACAACGACCCGGATCGAGTCCACGCCGCCATGGACCAGATCGGGGCTGAACTCGAGGCCCTGGCTGACGACTTTCATCGCGTCCAGTGGAAGCTGGACCCCCAAATCCTGCGTTCACGGGGCCTGCAGTTCCTGCCCCCGGCCTTACTGGAGGTCGCGGTCAGTCGGACCCGTTCGTTTGCTCCAATCCTGAGAGATGGACGCTGGGAGCGAGCGACGCTGGCCAGCTACAGCCAGGGGTTGGCGCGCCACCTGAGCGAAGCCATCCAGCGCAGGGACCAGCGCGGAATCCACGACGACCTGGAACAGATCACCCGCCTCTCAAGCAGTCTGCTGGGATTCCTGCAGTCACCCGCGGATTTTCAGTCCCCGTGGAGCGAGCCCATTCCCCGGGAAGCGGCGGGCGATTTTGGAGAGATTCCGACGAAAGTCCATTACTACGGCCCCCATGAATCCATGGGATTTGTCCTGGCCGTGCCGAAGAAGGGGACCGACAACTTCTCGGGCAAATCCCCGTCGCTCGACATCGCCCGGCGACTGGTTACCGAGTGGCGGATGAATCATCCCGATGTCCAGATCGGACTCACCGGCATCCCGGTCCTCGAAGCCGATGAAATGGCGAAATCGCAGGAAGACATGGGGCTGGCCTCGGCCATCTCCTGCGGAGGTGTCCTGCTGCTGTTACTGATCGGATTCCGCAGCTTGCGACATCCCCTGATTTCGATGGCGATGTTACTGGTCGGAATCCTCTGGTCGCTATGTCTCACCACGCTGGTGATCGGACATCTGAATATCCTGTCGGTGTCGTTTGCCACCATCCTGATCGGACTGGGAATCGACTTTGCAATTCACTTTCTGGAGCGTTACTTGCAGCTGCGGCATGAGGGCGTCCCGCTGGAGGAAGCGCTCGTCAAGACCTCCGCCACGACGGGTGCGGGAATCGCCACGTGTGCCGTTACCACGGCGGCGGCGTTCTACTGTGCAGGGTTCACCAGTTTTCTCGGTGTGGCTGAGCTAGGGATTATTGCGGGTGGAGGGGTGTTATTGTGTGCATTGGCGGCGTTTGTGGTCCTGCCTCCCCTGGTGTGCCTGTCGGATCGTGAAATCCAGGCTTCCCGGTTGCCCCATGCGTTTGCGGGACGATCCCTGCAGCGGGTGATCCGCTCAGCCCCCGGTTTTGTGACAATGCTCTCGGTGGCCCTGCTCCTCGCCAGTGTGGCCTGTGGCATCGGTAAGCAGGAGGGGCGATACGTATCCCGCGTAAAATACGATGCCAATCTTCTCAATCTGCAAGCACGCGGCGTCGAGTCCGTGGAACTGCAGCACCATATTTTTGACCAGGGCGAAGGCTCCTTGTTGTACGCGGTTTCTGTGGCTCAATCGGCGGACGAAGTTCGCCAGCGTCGTGAGCAGTTCCTGAAGCTGCGAACCGTGGCCAAGGTGGAAGAACTGGCCTCGCTGATCCCACGTTTCCCGCACGCGGAAACCGAAGTCTATATTGTTCAGCTGAAGCAGTTACTCTCCCAGATCGTGCCTCCCCCGGCAGAACCGGCGATCGTCGATCCAGCGGAAGTCGGAGCTGCCCTGCTCTCTCTGCAGACCGCCTTAACTCCCTTAACCACTCCCACCGCACAATCGGCGGCAGGGCAGCTGCAGGGGTTTATTCAGGCCATGCGGGCGATCCCTCCGCAACAGCAGGTTCCATTACTGACAGGTTATCAACAAGCGATGCAGATGGCCTTGCATATGCAGTTTGCAAAGCTGGCCGAAGTCACCGAGACCCGATCCGCTCTGGCAGCCCTGCCCCCGGCCATGCGGTCGCGATTCGTCAGCCCGCAGGGAAACTGGCTGTTACGAATTTTTCCAAAAACTCAAATCTGGGACGAGGCTCCTCTGGCCGCATTTGTCCAGGATGTCCGCAGCATCGATCCCGAAGCCACGGGAACGCCGCTTCAAAACTATGAGGCGGCACAGCAGATCCGAGACAGCTATGGAATGGCAGCGGTCCTGGCGGCCACGGTGGTTGTGTTTGTGCTACTGATCGACCTGCTGCGTCGAGGGCCCCTGTTGATTTCTCTGCTGGCACCGGCCTTCGTCATTGGGCTGGCCTGGAATTCCCCCGCCGCATGGGACCGCCTGGGAGGGGTGGGAATTGCCGTCCTGTATATCGGGATGGTGTTCGCCGTGGCCCTGATTTTTGACTGGCAACACGCGGCCCACGCCTTGCTGGCCATGGTTCCCCCCATGGCGGGAGGAATCCTGACCTTTGGTGGTCTGGCTCTACTGAAAACCGACCTGAATCCGGCCAATATGATCGTACTGCCCCTGCTGCTGGGAATCGGCGTGGACGCGGGAGTCTACATCCTGCACGATTACCGCTCACAAACACGCGGGCAGTACATGCTCTCTGCCGTGACGATGAATTCGTTAATCCTCACGTCACTCACCACGATGGTGGGCTTCGGCTCGATGATTATTTCGTCCCACCAGGGACTGGCGAGCCTGGGACTGGTTCTCACCTTGGGGGTGGGCAATTGCCTGTTCGTGGCAATTGTCATTCTTCCCGCGTTCCTGACCTTGCTGGATCAACGCAAACACGCACCGATCGCGTCAGCGTTCCCTCCCGAAGAATCAGTCCCCATCCCGAAAACCCGATGATTGCGGGCTCACGGCTCTTCGATACGCCATCCGTCAGCACCACTGATGGGCATGAATGGGGATCAACCCGGCAGCGGTTGGACCGGATCAGCTACTTCCCAGCGGCAGCTGACCTTTCGGCGGCAATTTCCGCCTTGGAACGCTTATCCGGCTGGTACTCCCAGAACGGCGAACGATCAAACCCAAACTCTTTCTGAGTCGGATCGAATTCGTCACCACGGCTCGTAAACCGCTGCACCATCACTTTACGCCAAGCCCGCTGTTCGTCCCCTTCTCCCCGCAGTTCATAGACGTTGGAGAACCCCTGGAAGATGACCTTGAAAAAGTCAGTCTTGGGATCCACTCCCGTCCATGTGGCGCAGCCATAGATCCACGGCTGATCGTCCGTATCCGCGGCGATGGGATCGGGAACCGATCGTACGACAGAGACCGAATCCAGGAACGTCGTGTCCGGACGATCTGGTCGCTCGATTTTGTTGATTGCAATACTGGCCGAAGGGATCGGGCGATCAATGAGGATCTGCGCCGGGATCTCGGTCTGGGGATCTTCGTAGGTCACCAGCGTCAGCTGAGGAATAAACATCGGGGGCCCGGGCACGGGATCGAGTTCATTCACAGGAATCAGATCGATCTGGGCCTGGTTCTTGATAATTGGACGGGAGATCGTGCGATATGGCAGATACCAGACCTGCTGAGGAACTTTCTTTCCGGAGGCATCCGGCAGATCGAGCGTAATCATTCGCATGGACTTCATCTGGATTTCCATCTCCCAGACGGCCAGTTGCCGGGCGACTTCCACTCCAGTGGTAAACGGCTTGATCGAGACTTCAAAGCCCCGCGTCAGCTTCGCGTCATCCTGGGCCCACGCAGTGGATACCAGTCGGGCTCCGAAAGCCGATCCCGCGAGCAGGCTCAAAAATGTCCGACGATTGGAGTGCGACATGCTCTCGGTCCCCTCTGAGTGAGGTGATCGCCCGAACGGCGACCCCACCCCAGTATTCTGATTGACTGTACGTCGCCACCGGACGGGGGTCAAACCCCGGTTCGCGAGCGCACTGTCCCCGAGGATCGGTGTCGGATCAGCCGCTCCCTGCACTCGACCCGATTCACGGTGCCCAATGGCAATTGAGCCCGGTGAAGTCGATTGTAAGCGTTATACCAGAGATACTCGGTTTCCCAGCGGCCTGCACCGTGACTAGAATTCCCTACGGGCTTCCACCTTTTCCCGCCCCATGTCCCGGTCATCGAGAAAGTTCACCATGTGTCGCTGGCCTGCATTCGGATTGTTCATTCTCTGGACGATGGTCGGCTGCACCCCTGCTCCTCCGGGTGCAGGAACTTCGGCCCCCGCCGCAGTCACCGGACAGGAGACCATCGCTCTGACTGATGAAGATCGGCAGCTGATCGCCCAGCAGAAGGTCTGCCCCGTCGGCGGAACTCCACTGGGAGATCATGGCGAACCGTTGAAGGTCATGGTGGGAAATCGGGCGGTGTTTATCTGCTGCGAAGGGTGCCGCCAGCCGCTGCTCGATGATCCGGAAAAGCACTTAGCGACGTTGCCAGCCCCCGCCAGTGCCCCCGCGCCCGCCGTGGAGTCCCCTGCTCCACCGGCGACTGAGGAAAAAACGCCCGCCCCCGAGGCTCCCCCGACCCCGATCAAAGAGTCCTGAATTCGGCCCCCGCAGCGGCAGTTCGTCCACAAAAAAAGCTCGTCGGCGATGGCCGACGAGCTTTTCAGTTACCCGACCAGGATTCGAACCTGGACGAACAGAATCAAAATCTGTTGTGCTGCCGTTACACTATCGGGTACCGCGCTCTTCGGGACACCCCGACAGAAGTCGTGGTTCACGAAGAGCGTCGCGGGAAGTTTATCGTATCACCCGGCCCGAACAAGCTGAAAAGCCGATCCGTTCCGAGGCCCCTCAGAAATCTCCTCGAATTCGTTCCGGCCTTCACGTCAATCCCAGTCTGCCACGCTGCTAGAAACCGCGCCGACTCCTGTTGCTCTGTTTTCAAGTTTTCTGTTATCACCCCGTTCCCACGTGAGTGGCCGATTCTGCCGATCGCCCAGTTCGGTAGCCTCGACACGGATGTCGATGCGGTGGTCAGGAAGTGACATAGTGAGCAACTCGAATAACTTCACGCTCCGAATTCTGTTTGTTGACGACGAGGCGGGGCTTCGCCTGGTCTTCAAGAACGATCTGCAAAAGCAGGGACATGAGGTCACCGTCGCCGAAGACGGGGCCGCTGCGATCCGTCTGCTCGACGAAAATGTCTATGACTGTGCGATCGTCGACCTCAACATGCCCAATGTCGATGGCTGGGGGGTCGTCGAACACCTCAAAAAGGTCTCTCCGGACACGGACTTTATCATCTGCACCGGGCATGGAAATTCGCCCGAGATCATCAAGGCTCTTCAGCTAGGTGCCTTTGACTTCGTGTTGAAGCCCGCCACGCTCACGAACATCTCGACCGCCGTTAACCGCGTGATCGAGAAGCACAAGCTGCGAAACTGCACTCTCGCCATGAAGTCGGAGCTGAAGGCCGTGCGTGGCCCCACCGACATCATTGGTGAAACGGCGTCGATGCAGCGAGTCAAAACGCTGATTAACAAGATTGGCCCGACCGACTCCAGTATTCTGATCCTGGGAGAAACAGGCACCGGCAAGGAACTGGTGGCTCGGCGAATCCATGAAGTCAGCCACCGGTCCCATATGCCGTTCGTGGCGGTCAACTGTGGTGCGTTGCCCGAACACCTCGTGGAAAGCGAACTGTTTGGCCACAAGAAGGGAGCCTTCACGGGGGCCGAAACCGCTCGCAAGGGACTGATCGAGATCGCCAAGGGGGGCACGCTGTTCCTCGATGAACTGGGTGAACTCGATAAGCAGATGCAAGTCAAAATGCTGCGATTCCTGGAATCCGGCGAGTTGCGTCGCGTGGGCGATAACGAAACGCTGCATGTCGATGTCCGCATTGTGTGTGCAACGAATCGCCACCTGCAGGACATGGTTTCCGAAGGCTCGTTCCGGGAAGACCTGTTCTTCCGCGTGAATACCTTTGAGATTCGACTGCCTCCCTTGCGAGATCGCAAAGAAGACATCCCCTCACTGGCACGGACCATCGTGGCCCGACATATGAAACGGGCTGATGTCCCGAATGATATTCTGGCTCCGGAGGCCATCTCACTGCTGCGGGCCCACGACTGGCCGGGGAATGTTCGGGAATTGTCCAACGCCCTGGAGCACGCGGTCATCCTGTCTGACGGCAAAACGATCCACGCCGAAGACTTGCCCACCAGCGTTGGCGGCAGGGCCTCGGAAGGCCATGTGCGGCCATTCCTGGTCACCAACTTCCCACGGGCCATGACCCTCGACGAGATCGAAGAGGAAGTCATCCAGCAGACGCTCGATAAGTACAAGGGCGACAAACCCGCTGTCGCTGGCGAGTTGGGGATCGCCCTCAAAACGCTGTACAACAAGATCAACCTGTACGCTTCGCGGCAGCGAGTGTCGGCGTAGTCTCCGGTCATCCGGTCGCGAGGTGCCGCTTGCTCATCGATCGCTGGATGACGAAGGAACCGCAGTGGCTGGCCGCGATGGCAATCCTGCTTCTGGGCACAGCGTTCCTCATTACCCAGACCCTGACCGACCGCGGCGGACACAGCCAGCTGGGTCCGCCCCTTGGGGGAGATTTCTCAGGATTTTATGCCGCGGGACGTGCCGCCCAAGCACATGGGCTCATGGCTCCCTATGACCTGGCCATTCAGAACGATCACTATCACGCCGCGTTCCCGGCGATCGCTTCGACTTCGCGATTCCCGTATATTTACCCTCCGTTTCTCACGGCGGTGTTTCGCCCACTCTCCCGCTTGCCCTACCGCACCGCAGCTTTACTCTGGATCGGAATGCTAATCGCCCTGACAGCGATTGGATTCGTGATTCTGAGCCGTCTGGCGGGTGATCTGTCCGGCGGTGACTGGCTCCGGGTCTGCGGGTTAATCCTGGCCTTTGAGCCCCTGCTGTTTGAGTCAATTCTGGGTGGCCAGTTGTCGCCGATCGCCTTTTCCGTCATGGCGGGAATTGTGTTGACCGAGTCCCGGCAGCAATCGTTTCGCAGTGGACTGCTGCTCTCGCTGTTGTGCTACAAGCCAACCCTGCTGATCGTGATCCTGCCCATGTGGGGGATCGGACGGCGGTGGAGTTCCCTGGCCGGGTTCACATGGGGGGCACTGATCGTGGGGCTGCTCACCGTTTCGCTCGTGGGATTTGGAGGAACGATCGAATACGCCGAGCGGCTGCTGGATTTCGCTCGTCTGACACGGTCAGCGGGACTGGAACTGCGTACGTGGAAGTATGTCGATATCACAGCCTTCTGGCGGCTGATGCTGGGGAAAACCGAACTAGCCCAATGGCTTTCCCTCCTCTTTGGAGGAGGGGGAGCGCTGTTTCTCGCACGACAGTGGGCTCGCTCCGCGCGGTCGAGTTTGCCGCCGAGGCTCCCCCTTTGGGCGGCAACCTGTGTGGCCACACTCATCCTGAACGTCTATGTGGCAACCTATGACGTGATCTTGGCGATCCCTGCCATCCTCGGTGTCTGGCTGACCCAGCGTTCACGGGTGGAGTCCAATGCCCCGGCTCCCGGCAACCTGGACCGAATGCTGGCCGTGATGTGGATTTCCCCCTGGTTGGCCGCGTCCCTCTCTCAATCGACGGGATTGCAACTGCTTACTCCAGCCCTGGGCGGCCTGGCGGTCTACTTGGCCCAAATTCCAGCCCCCCAATCAAACAAAAATACCGCCTCGCAAATTGACGTTTAAACAACTATTGTTTTAACACGGTTTAGCCGATACGATCCGGGAATGGCCAAAACCTCCACAACCGCCACCGTTGCCCGCCGCCGATTCGACTCCCCCGAACAGGAGGCCTACCTCCATTTGTGGCGGACGTACGACTTGTTGAAGGGGATCGAGGACCAGTTGTTCCGCGAGTACGAGCTGTCGGCTCAGCAATACAACGCGATGCGTCTGCTGCAGGCGGCGCACCCGCAACGTATGGCGACGCAAGATCTGGGGCGACGCATGATTTCGAGGGCTCCCGACATGACCCGCCTACTGGACCGCCTGGAAGAACGTGGCTGGATCGAGCGGGAACGGCTGAACGAGAACCGCCGGGTCGTCCTGGTGGGAGTGACCCCCGCTGGAATCTCCATCCTGGAGGAGTTGGCCGATCGAGTGGTGAAATGCCATCAAACCCAGTTGGGACATCTGACACCGGAACAGCTAAAGACCCTCGTCACCTTACTGTCAAAGTGCCGCGAGCCCCATGAAACCGCAGAGAATCCCTGGCTGACCAGTCAGCCCAAGGCACTGAATACCCCAAAATGAGCACGTTCGCCATTACCCCCCCCACTTCCGCGACCTCCTTCCAGGATGCTGCCCAGTTGCTTCGCGGCCTTCACGTCGAAGCCGTGTTGTTGCCACTGCTCTGGCAGATTGGGCTCATCATCCTGGCGGCTCGGCTCTTCGCGTGGCTCTTTCGTCAGCTGGGACAGCCGAGTACGGTCGGTGAAATCGCAGCGGGGCTGATTATCGGGCCTTCCGTTCTTGGCCAACTGGCCCCTGGAGCGTTTGAGGCCATCTTTCATCCGACGCTGCATGGCGTCCCCGTTGCCCTTTCGGATCAACTGTTTCGTTGGATCATGACCGGATTCAGCCAGATGGGGCTGATCTTCCTGCTGTTTCTGATCGGAATGGAATTCGATTTTCGCCACTTGAAAGTCAGCGGAAAGTCGGCCATCGCCGTTTCCGTAACGGGCGTCGCGTTACCCTTTGCCCTGGGCTGGGCTCTGGCCGGGGCCATGTATCCTTACGTCGGTCAAGGGATCGACAAAGCAGGATTCATGCTCTTCATGGGAACCGCCATGTCGATCACAGCCATCCCGATTCTCGGACGAATCATGATGGAGATGGGGATCACCCGTTCAAAGATTGGCGCCCTGACAATCTCGGCAGCTGCAGTGGACGATGCCCTGGGCTGGATTCTACTGGCGACTGTCACGGCACTCGTGACCTCGCGCCGGGAAGGGGGATCGATTGACTGGATTCAGACCCTCCTGATGCTGGTCGGCACCGTGGTGTTTGCCCTCGCCATGATATACCTCGTGCGGCCCCTGATGCGGCGGTGGATCAGCCGCATTATGTCGACCAGCACCGAACTGAATGTCAACCATCTGGCGGGACTGATCGCCATCATCTTCGTCTGCGCGATCATCACGAATCTGATTGGGATATTTGCGATCTTCGGAGCATTCCAGCTGGGTGCAATCATCTCCGAGGAACATGCCTTTCGGGAAGCCGTGAACCGTCGGATCAAGGATTTCGTCACTGCATTCTTCCTGCCGATCTTCTTTGCCTACACGGGATCACGCACCAACATCGGCTCTCTCGAATCATCCCAGCTGTGGATCTTCTGCGGACTGGTTTCACTCGCCGCGATCGTAGGGAAGTTTGGGGGATGCGGGATCGCAGCCTGGCTGACCGGCAGCCGCCCCCGCGAGGCAGCCTGCATCGGGATCATGATGAACACCCGCGCCCTGATGGAACTGGTGGTCATCAACGTCGGCAAAGATCTCGGAGTGATCCCGGACAGCGTCTACTGCATGCTGGTGATCATGGCACTCGTAACCACCGTCATGACCACTCCAATCATTACCCGCGCCATGAAAGGCACCGAACTGGAACCACTGATCGAGGAATCCGGGTTCCTGAGAGGACAATCCCAAGCCTGACCCACCGCGAGTCAGCCCCCCCCCAATACCATGGCATTGGATAAATTCTGCCTTTTCTGATTGCAAAACAGTTTGGCATCGTTAAGAATTGATGATTGATAAGGAAGGCGAAGAATGCGGAGTCATCCAGACTCCGCATTGTGGGTTCCCCGTAGCCTTCAACATTTGGAGAGTTCTGTGCAACGATTTGTGCTCTTGGCATTGGTATCAGTCATGTTGGGCTGTGGTGGTGCCGCAGATCAGTTGTCTGTTGTTCCAGTCACGGGAACTGTGACCAAAGCTGGCAAAGGTCTAAAGGATGTTCGAGTTACCCTGGCACCGGCAGATCCAGCAACCAAAGCTCCGTTGATGGTCGGCCTCAGCGACGCTGAGGGTAAATTTGAAATCCAAACATCCGCAGGCCAGAAAGGCGCTGTTCCCGGCCGATACAAGGTGGTGCTAACCGATGGGGGCGCGCCGACCATGGACTACAGCAACATGGGCAAAAAGGGCCCCCAAGCAAACACCCAGGTAATTCCCAAGGAATACCAATCCGCAACGTCCACACCAATCACGGTCACTGTCGAGGAAAAGACGGGGGCCACGATTACTGCGGAAGTTAAGTAGACTGCCATAGGTCAAACTGGCCTGTTCATACGTTGTTCGTTCTCTTCTTGAAAGGATCTTTCATGATCTCCACTGGCGTGAGGCGTCTTCGGGCAGCCTTCACACTCATCGAACTGCTGGTTGTGATTGCAATCATCGCCGTTCTCATTGCACTGCTGCTGCCCGCTGTGCAGCAGGCTCGTGAAGCTGCACGTCGATCGACGTGCAAGAACAACCTGAAGCAAATCGGGTTGGCAATGCACAACTACCACGATGCACTCAACCAGTTCCCTCAGAACTTTGAATGCACACGTAGTGGAACCAACCGGGCCCTGACATCGATCTCGTGGATCACCGCAGCACTGCCCTACATGGATCAGGCACCACTGTACAACACGATGGATTTTTCCATCAATGTGGTAGCCAGTCCGAACTACAACGGCCTGAACAATGCTGCGGCAATCGCAGCTCGAACGCGGATCATTCCCCCTCTGCTCTGTCCCAGCAATCCGCAGCCAGCCCTCGGTAACTTCGCGGGCAACTACGCCGACAATGGACCTTGGCACGGGAACGGACGCGATTTCCAAGCGGCACGTACCGACTATGTCGGCAGCATGGGCTGGGTCTTCACGGGCTGGAAAGACTGCGGAAGCGACATCCCCCAGGGTGGATCGGTTCCGGCTCCCTGGGTGACGCCGGATCAGATGCACAACGGCAGTGCGGATGGACTGCCACGAGTTGTGGGAACGTTCTGGTGGATGGGAAGTGCCAGCATTCGTGACATCTCGGATGGAACCTCCAGCACCATCGGTGTGTTCGAGAACCATCACTGGAACACCTCCAAGAAGTTCCCGTCAGAGCAGAACAAGGCTGCGGCCTGGATCACTCCGATCGGTGCAATTGACACGACCCACAAGCCGATCAACTTCGCACCGGATGATATTCCTGGTGGTAACGGCGGCGAGGACACTCGGTGTTCTTCGTTCAGCAGCACCCACGTGGGCGGTGCCCATGCCCTGCTGTGTGATGGATCCGTGCGGTTCATCAGTGAGAATCTGGACCGGAACGTCTACAAGAGCCTGTCCACCCGGTCTGGCGGCGAAGTGATTGGTGAGTTCTAACACTCTCTGATCGTCAGGTTTCCGACATTCGCGGCCCCAGGGGGTTCATCCCTCTGGGGCCGTGCGTCATTGGAAGCAGGATCAACTTATGCGATTCCGTGTCATACTGCTGGTACTGATGGCTGCCTGTGAATCTGGATGTGAAGATGCCCCACCGGACTCCGTGTCACCGCCTCCCACGACTCAGAAACCAACGCTGGCAATTCCCAAGATCGCTGTGAGGACTGCCTCCCCCACGGCACCTGTTCGTATTCCGGACTCTCCACGTTTCGTAGACCGTCATTCTCAACTGGGCGTGGAGTTTATCTACGATAATGGGGCGGACCCACGTGCCTTGATGGTCCAATCGACCGGGGGCGGGGGAGCCTGGCTGGACTATGATCGCGACGGGGCCATCGACCTGATTGTTGCTCAAGGGGGGAACCCCACAGCCGATCACCCGCACCCCATGGGAGACCGACTCTATCGAAACCATGGGGGAGAACGTTTTCAAGACGTTTCACCAAGTGCCCTGCCGCCCGATTCGGGATATAGTCAGGGTGTAGCCGTCGGGGATTATGACGACGATGGCCTGGATGACCTGCTCATCAGTCAAGTCGCCACTGACACGCTCCTCCATAACCTGGGGGACGGAACATTCGAGGAAGTACCAGTTCCCTTTTCCAGTGGCCACGACCGCTGGGGAACCAGTGCCGCATGGTACGACATCGACACCGATGGCGATCTGGATCTGTTCGTCTGCAACTACCTGAGCTACGACGTATTCCACCCGGTTCCCTGCCGTGATCCGAATGGGAAACCGTTCATCTGCCACCCGGAAGAACTCGATCCAGACCGCTCTGAGTGTTACGAGAACCTGGGAGATGGCACATTCCGTCCGGTCGCGGAGGCCTGGGGATTAACTGGCCAGGGCAAGGCGTTAGGGATCGTCATTGCCCAACTGAATGACGACCATTGGCCCGACATCTTCGTAGCCAATGACACGATGTCGAATTTTTTGTACCTTGGCACAGGGCCTCGTCAATTCCAGGAACAGGCCGTCACGCAAGGCTGTGCCTACAACTCAATCGGTCAGTACCAGGCTAACATGGGAGTGGCGTGCGGCGACTACGACCGCAACGGCTATCTCGATCTTTACATCACCACATTCACAGACGACTCCAACACGTTGTTCTCCAACCTGGGAGCCAACGGTTTTCGAGATGTCACCCGGCTGGAAGGTTTACACGCCCCGACCATCGATACCCTGGGATTCGGAACGGTCATGACCGACCTCAACGCGGATGGAGCCATGGACCTGTTCATTACCAATGGCCATATCGACGACTGGAGAGATCGGGGGGAATCCTGGAAGATGCCCGCCGAAATGCTCTCCTTCGACGGTCGGCTATGGCATAAACATTCAGCCAAGGAGGCCGGAGATTTCCTGAATCAGGAATATCTGGGACGGGCCGTCTCGATGGCGGACTATGACCGTGATGGAGACACCGATCTGCTCGTTGTTCATCAGGGAGATCCGGCATCAATCCTAACGAACGAATCACATCGAGGACGCTGGTTGCAGGTAGAACTTACGGGCACAAGTTCCAACCGGCATGCCATCGGAGCAAAGGTCACGGTCACAGGTGAAGGACTGAGTCTCACTCAACAGCTTGTCGGAGGGTCAAGCTATCTCACCACCCACGAGCCATTGCTACATTTCGGACTGGGAGACTATCAAGGTCCCCTTCAGTTGCGAGTGGACTGGCCTTCGCTGGAGGCCAGTCCTTATGTTGGTTCCGTGGAGTCCAACCAGCGAGTGCGAATCGTTGAGGGCCGGGGAACGCTGTGACATCGTGTTCATCAGTGTCACCCATCGACCGGGAATGATCTTGTGAGTGAATTCACTTTACTGATGAAACATCTCCTCGGAGTCCTGTTGCTTTGGCTCAGCCTGTCAGGTTGTGACCGACCGGAGCCGCCGCCGCAGATTCGGTTCAAAAGTCCCGTGTCGGGGAACGCGACTGCGGAAAGAATACATACTGAACCAGTCCGCACGCCCCCGGGAGGGTATGTCGGTTCACAAAGCTGTATCGAATGTCATTCCGCAATCTGCGATTCCTACGCTCAAACGGCCATGGGACGTTCCGCATCCTCCGCCGCAGCCGCTCCCGTGATTGAAAATTACGCCCAGGACTGGGTGATTGCCTCTCACGGTTTTCGTTATC
>QWPB01000076.1 GCA_003671275.1 Planctomycetota bacterium
TGCGGAAACGGGACTCACCGCCGAAGCGGGCTTGGACGGCAATGGCTTGGCAGCTGTGGCCAGCACGGTCGCGGCGGGAACTTTCGCAATGGCCGGGGGAATCGCTCCGGCGATGGAGGTCTCGGCAGTCGATGTATCCGCTAGCCAGGCTGCCAATGTTTCCGCCACTTGGGCAGCACTGGCATACCGGTCCTCGACCTTTTTGGCCATCATCTTGTGCATGATGGCCACCAGGGATTCGGGGATGTCGGTCCGTTCGGGGGGCAGTGGAGGGACGGGCTTCGTCTGGTGGGCGATTAACCGCTGATGCAACGCCCCCGTATTGTAAGGAGGATGCCCCGACAGCAGGAAATAGAGCGTACACCCCAGACTGTAGATGTCGGTGCGGTGGTCCACCGTGTGGCTGTCGATCGCCTGTTCTGGCGAGATGTAGTCGGCGGTGCCGAGTACCTTTTCATCGTGCTCAACGGTCAATGATCCTTCTTCTTCATTGAAGAACCGGGCCAGCCCCAGATCGAGAACCTTGATAATCCCCTCGGGCGACAGTAACAGATTTCCCGGCTTGATGTCGCGGTGAACAAGACCTGCGTGGTGGGCATGCTCCAGCCCCCGGGCGGACTGTCGGACATACTCGGCGGCCTCTCGTGCGGATACAGGACCGTGAGCCTGAACGATTTCCAGAAGACTCTTCCCCTGGACGAATTCCATCGACAGGAAATGAATATCCACACCTCCATCGGTGGTCATATCCACGTCATAGGCCCGAACAATGTTCGGATGGTCCAGTGACGCCACCGCCTGCGCTTCGCGATGAAAACGCCCTAGATAGCTGGCGTCGGAGACCCGCTTGGCGGGTAACACCTTGAGCGCACAGCGGCGTTTCATGACGGTGTGTTCCGCTAGATAGACGGAACTCATTCCGCCTTTGCCCAGCAGAGACAGCAGCCGGTAACGTCCAAGAAAAAAGCCCTTGTGCTTTCCCTGAAGCAGTTTCTCAGCCTGCCAGACCGTCAGGATCTTTTGACGGACCAGAAATTCGGCGAACGGCTTGCCCTCGCTCGTGTTTCCATTGGCAGCGCGGAACTTCTCCAGCAACGCATTCAACTGCTCTTCCGAGAGCAAGCTGCTGCGTTTCAGCACCGCCAGAAATGAATCAAAGGTGATCTTGATAGCCATTGAATGGCCGAGGCAAATCGAGAAGCACGGACAGGAATCCCGCAGTCAACACCCTAACATGGGACCATAGTCGAATCCAGTGTCATCAATTCCGCTTTTCCCTTGCGGTTTCTTGACCGTTTCGATGCCCGGTGACCACCTCGCTGAACATTCCGCATCGCTGGCATAGTCCTTACCGGGCGCACAACCCCTCTGAATCCCCCAGAAGACGCTCACACACCTCGCGGATGGCCCCCGGTTCAGCCATCCGGCCCGGCCCCACCGCTCCACAGCTGAGCCAGCCATCTGCGGGGGGGATGACATGAAATCCATCCTCTCGCACCTGAGTGACATTCCGCTGCACGGCGGGCTTGCTCCACATCTCATTGTTCATGGCGGGGACGACGATGCGCGGGCAGGTGGTGGTGAGTGCCAGCAATGACACCAGATCATCTGCCGCCCCGCTGGCCAGCTTATGCAGACAGTCCGCGCTGGCGGGAGCAATGACATACAGATGGGCCCGCCTTGCCAGACCGATATGTTCGCCCTGATGGTGTTCCTGAGGCGAGAAGATCTCCCGATACACCGGACGCCCGGTCAGGGCTTCAAAGGTGGTCGGGCCGATAAACTGGGTCGCTGAGGATGTCATGACGACCGAAACACGGTGTCCCGACTGTACGAGTTTGCTGACGAGATCCGCCACTTTGTAGGCTGCCACGCCGCCGGTCACACCCACCAGTATTTCCCGACCCGCCATGCCGTATCTCCCATGATGATTGGTTCCCGCAGGGAAACATCGCTGGCATTATCGCAGCCTGACCGTGAATCGCCAGAGCGAACCCATTGCGGAATCCTTGACAGGAGGGGGGGGCGAATCGTCGAAGAACTGACCTCCACGAGGTGAGCCTTGGTACGCTGAGAGGCCGCATCGCGGGAGGAGAAGAGCGGGGAGTGGGGAGAAATGACATTTCCGTGACCGACCGGAGCGATACACACCTCGACCGGATTGCGGGGTTTCCTGCTTGACTAACATCAAATCGTGCCGATAAGTTCATCATCCTTCCTCACACCGGCCGCCCTTGGCACCTCCATGCTGTTCTCGTCTCCCACCCGTCGCCAGTTGCTTCAGATTGGAGCCCTCAGCCTGTGGGGCGGGCCCGCTATGGCGGATCGAGGCTCCGGAAATCGTCTGGGGACAGCTCAGCACGGGATTCTGATATTCTTGCAAGGGGGCCCCAGCCAGCTGGATATGTGGGACCCAAAGCCCGCCGCCGCTGCGGAAGTGCGGGGACCGTTTACACCCATTGATACCGCTGTACCGGGGTTACAGCTGACCAATCTGCTGCCAATGACGGCCCGCATCGCCGACAAGATTTCGGTGGTTCGGTCAATGTCGCACAACTTCAATAATCACATCGCGGGCACGTATGTGATGCTGACTGGATCGGCGGTTCAGCCTAATGCAGACCGCGAAGCCGCTCAGCACGATGCTCCTGGCCCGGGGGCAATCCTCAACTATCTGCGACGGGAGACAGCGGGGATGCCGACGGCGGTTTCTCTGCCCAACTGGCTCAGTATTCCGGGACCATCGAATCGTATGCCCGGCCAGTACGCCGGGTATCTGGGCTCGACATTTGACCCGTTCCTGATTCAGGGAGAGCCGCATCAGCCCGAGTTCAAGCCGCTCAGCCTGACCTTGCCGGGAGAGGTTCCGCTGGCTCGATTCGAGTCACGCACGCAGTTGCTCGGACAAATTGACGCAGCGACTCGCCTCTTGGAAGCCAAGGGCACGCGTTCACGAGACCGGCTTTACGAAAGTGCGGTCGATCTGCTGGTGAATCCCAAGTTCCGGGATGCCCTCGATCTGAGCCGTGAGCCAGCGACGGTCCGCGAACGCTACGGAATGACAAAAATCGGTCAGTCACTGCTGTTGGCCCGCCGATTGGTCGAGGCGGGCGTGACGTGGGTGGCGTTTAATGAGTTTAACCAGCATTGGGATATTCACGGAGCGATCGAAGCCTCAAAGAAAAATCGCGTACCGCCCGTCGATCGGGCCTACTCGGCTCTCGTGGAAGACCTCGATCAACGAGGACTGCTGGATTCTACGATCGTTATTAACACGGGCGAGTTTGGCCGAACTCCCGTCATCAACAAAGACGCGGGCCGTGACCATTGGCCCGATGTCTATTCACTCGCCATTTGTGGAGGCGGTATCCAGCGAGGGCTCGTCTATGGGGCCAGTGACCAGCGCGGGGCGTACCCGGCAGCCAATCCCGTCTCCCCCGCCGATCTGCTGGCGACGGTCTGGACTTGCCTGGGAGTTGATCCCGAATCCGAAATTCAGGACCGTCTGCAGCGGCCGTTTCGGGTATCGACGGGCCATGTGGTCGAAGGACTGCTCGTCTGATTTCAGAGTCTGACAAGTCATCGGCCAGAGTGGCCTTTCGTGCAAGTGCTCTGAGGAAGCTTTGCCGATAAGCTTTGACGAAGCCGGAATTCGACCGGCAGCTGATCCCCCGAGGAGGAGTCTTCCCATGCGTTCGTGGACCATGATGGCGTTGACGCTGTGGCTGGGCATTGCCGGTTCGGTCCAGGCTGCGGTGCAATCCAAGACGATTACGTACCGCGATGGGAATGTGGAGTGTCGAGGGTTCCTTGCCTGGAACGATGCCATCACGGGACCGCGTCCCGGGGTGCTCCTTGTTCATGAATGGTGGGGGCTGAATGACTATGCTCAGGAACGGGCCCGGCAACTGGCCGCCGAGGGATATCTGGCGTTTGCCTGCGACATGTATGGGGAAGGAAAGCAGGCTAAGCATCCCGAGGAAGCCGGGACCATGGCCGCCCAGGTCCGGGAAAACGTCGATGGCTGGGTCCAGCGGGGAAAAGCTGGGCTGGCTGTACTGACCTCGCAGCCCGATTGCGACAAAGAGCGGCTGGCTGCCATCGGTTACTGCTTCGGGGGATCGACCGCATTACAACTGGCGTTTCACGGGGCCGATCTCGATGCGGTCGTGTCGTTTCATGGAGCCTTGCCGGTCCCAACGGCGGAACAAGCCCAGGGGGTCGCCAGTCGCCACACCACACTCCTGATCTGCCACGGCAGTCGAGACGGTTTCATCCCGGAAGAGACATGCCAGAAGGTTCGGACCGCCCTCGATCAGGCGGGGGCCGATTTCGAAATGGCCTACTACGGCAACGCCCGCCACAGCTTCACCGTCAAGTCTGCGGACAGCCACGGCATCGAGGGGTTGCGGTATAACGCCGCTGCTGATGATCGGTCGTGGAAGCGAATGCTGGCACTGTTTCGAGAGAAGTTTTCGGCGAAATAAGGCCCTTCCCGGAGTTTTGTGGCCAGGAACGGAGACCACGATCAGCCTGCCCATCGTACGGGCTGACGTTTCACCACGTGGTCACTGAAGCACCGAAGGCCTGGAATCGGGAGGGCGTCGTGCGCGGACCGATGGCCGCGAATGTCCCCGCCAAGCCCGCACACTGAGGCGGTGAACCGATCGGCGCTGCCGGTTTTGTTCTGTAATTCCCCATTCTGGTCTCTGAACGGAGACCGGAACCACAGTCTGAACCCTCCGACTTGGCCCGGTGTGCCTCGGTGACTCCGTGGTTCGTCAAATGCATGGCCTCGTAGGCAGCCTTCCGCCACAAAGTCTCGGAAAGCCCCCTTTTTTTGATGCGTCGCGAAAACGCAACATCATCTCAAAAATCGTGACATATGGTTGAGGAGCCCTTCGTATCGTTCTGTGGACCGACACTGGACCTCACCATGTCGACTGAATCTTCCGAATCCACCAATGTTCTGGATGTCCAGGAGCACTTGCTGGAGATGCTGCGTTCCGTCGGTAAGGAGGCTCCTCCCCGCCGTGAACCCACACCGGCTCCCGCCCCCGCTGCTCCGGTGACAGTACCGGCCGTTGTCGAGAAAAAGCCGTCGGCCCCGAAGGTCCGGTTATCCAAGCCCGAAGCAGGCATGGATTGTCCGAAGTGCGGTTCGATGACGCCCTGGGGCAAGTCGTCCTGGTGCCCGGAGTGCGGCTACTATCCCGCCGCAGGCTTTGACGGCAGCGGGGTTGTCGAGGAAGAACAGGTCAAGACCCTGCGTGAAATCATTCCGCCGTGGGCCATTCCGTTGGCGATTGGCATCGTCCTGGTGCTGGCAGGGTGCATTGCAACTCGGTTTGCCTACCCCAGCCCCCTGCAGCGTGCCCTGACCGCTTTGTTTGTCCTGCTGGGTACCTCACTGGTGGTGGCGTTGACCCATGCCGCAGCTGTGATGTTTGTGATGCGTGCGGATGGTCTGGGCTTTATGTCGATCATCAATGTCACGGACACCTGGCGGCGAATCCTGATCAGTTCCGATAAAACAAAGAAGTACATCCTGTTCATGGGATGGGGGCTAACTGGCGTGCTCTCCTCAATGTTGATCGGATTGAATATCGATCTGCTCGCGGATGAGATGCTCAAGGATATGAAGAACAAGCCCAAGCCTAGCATTGGAGACATGATCGGCTCTTTCATGAGGATCACCACTAAAGCCCTGGGTCGAGCCAAGGGGGCCGGGGAGGGTGGTCAGGGCGGTACGGAAATGCTGAAAGACATCATGGCGGGTGTTACGAGCGGAATGGATGATGGCGGTGGCGGTGGCGGAACCGGCGAAGCTGCGGATCTGGAAAGTGCCATGGCCAGCTTCTCCGAAGTAGCGGAAGGTGTCACGGAAGAATCCTCGGGAGGGAGTGGGACCGAAGGGAGTGGCGGCGATCTGGAAAACGGGATCACCGGACTGGTCGAAGCCGGCACGGAACCGACGGTAGACCCGGCAATCGATCCTCAGGGCCAGCCCGGTGAAGATAAGAACGGCAATGGCATCCCCGACGAGAACGAAAGGCGTTCCCAGGTGACGATGATCAACCATCCTGCAAACGACACGCCCCCCAAGACCACGCCCGCCACCGCTCTTGGCAAAGCATCGATCGAATACTTCGTCTGCGGCTACACAGCCAATCCGGAAGGGGAGCCACGATCACTTCTGCTGGCACAGAAACTGCCATCCGGTCCCCTGCGATTCGTCATGAAACTTTCGCTGGACGAATCTGCGGAAGGGAAGATGGACAGCGAGAAGCTGACCCAGATGGCCAAGGCACTGGAACCTTACCGGATTCGCAACCCGGCAGTGGCCTCGCCCTATGGAGGGAAATGGGTCAACCCCGTGGTCAAGGTGACGCTGCAACATGACGGACTGACTACTGAAAAGCGGCCCAGGAATCCGAAGTACCAGAGTCTGGTGCTCCCCACGAAGGTCAATCAGAAATAATCCGTGTGGACCACAGTCGCCATCGCCCCCAGGCCGTTTGGCGACGACGGGTCATTCCGTGACCGATTGATGTTCTCCAAAGCATTTCTGAAATTCTGCTTCCAGAACAGACTGCATTGTCGTTCGCAGTGACAGGAACCCGTCCAGCATCTGCTCGGCTTCCGCAGTCAGTTCACTGCGATGATCCTGGCGACCACCGACTCGGCTTTGGACCAGAGGTCTCCCCAGTATCGTTTCCGCTTCCTTTAAACGGCCCCAGACATGCCGGTAGCTTTTCCGGATCTGGGCAGCGGCTGCCTTGATCGACCCCGTTTCGCGAATCACCCGCAGGATCTCACAGAGCCCAAAACCAAAAGCGTACTCGCCATCGAGTTCGAACCAGACTTTCAATCGTGGCTTAACGGGCAACTTGATCGGACGAGACATCGCCACAGACCTTATGGGGAATCGGGGCACCGTGCCGCTGGACCACTGGCCGCCCGGAACATGATCCCGGGGTTGGTTGAACTGACTCCAGCGGAGCTTCCACCGCTCAGCGTTCTCAAGAATCCGGCGACTTGCACGAGAACGCAGCGACACTTCTCTAGCGGCCCCAGTCAAAGGCAATGTCCAGCGCCGGGGCCGAGTGTGTCAACGCACCGATGCTGATCCGCTCGACACCCGCGGCAGCAATCGCTGCGATTGTCGACAGACTCACACCGCCAGACGCCTCCAGTTGAACATGCGGAGCGAACCGGTCGCGGATGGCGACAGATTCTCGCAACTGAGCAGGATTCATATTGTCGAGCAGGACAATCTCGGGGCGTTCGTGCAGTGCGTCATTGAGCTGCATGATCGTGTCGACTTCGACTTCCACCGGCTTGCCAGGCCAGCGCAGGCGAGCATGGCGGATGGCTGCGGAGACAGAACCATCTGGGGACTGCGTTCGCCACGCCGCCAGATGGTTGTCCTTAATCAGGATTCCATCATAGAGACCGATACGATGATTCGTCCCGCCGCCGCAGCGAACCGCGTACTTTTGAAGCCGTCGCCATCCGGGCCAGGTTTTGCGGGTATCCAGAATCTGAGCGGACGACTCGCGAACCGCATCCACAAACGTCCAGGTCAACGTCGCCACACCGCTCAGGGCCGTCAGGAAATTCAGGACCGTTCGTTCCCCGGTGAGGAGACTGCGAACCGGACCCTGCAAATTGGCCAACACCCGTCCCGATGGCACAAAATCGCCATCCTGAGCCAGCAGGTCAATCGTGACGGAACGATCGATCCGGGCGAACACCAGTTCGATGATGGGCAACCCGCAAACGACTCCTTGTCGCCGGGCAACGATCTGAACCGTTCCCTCCTGGTCCTCGGGGACGAGAGCCACCGATGTCAGATCGCAAGACCCATGCAAATCTTCCAGCAACGCCGTAGACACCAGCTCGATGGCGCTCGTTCGCTCTTCCTGACCGAAGCTGTATTCCATGGGAGAGCCCCGTGCTGACTGAGATTATGCGAACGGGAGGACGCAGCAAACCGCCACGTCCTCCCGCAGGGATTCATCAGACCCAATCGAACGGATTCACGCTCCTGCGGCGATGACCGGTTCGGCCTCCGCTTCCGGGATATCATCTGACCCGACGAAGTCGAGCTGCTTCTCGCCCGCCACTTCGCGGATATTGACCACGATCCGGTTCTTCCCGTTGAAGACTCCCCGCAACAGCTCCTCGGACAGGGGATCTTCGATGAACATCTCGACAGCCCGGCGGAGTGGCCGAGCACCATAGTCGGCATGGTCCCGATCCGCATCGCCACGGCTCTTGTCGATGATGAGTTGCTTGGCTTCCGGAGTGATCTCGATATTCAGCCCCCGGTCCTTCAGGCGTTCGCGGACCTTGCCCAGCTCGATTTCCACGATCTGCTGCATGTTCTCGTCGGTCAGCTTGTGGAACACGACGATTTCATCCAGACGACCGATGAACTCGGGTTTGAAGACGCGGCTGACTTCGCCCATGACGTTTTTCTTCATGTCGTCATGTTCGGTCTTCGAGTCACTGCTGCCGAAGCCGAAGCCGGGGCTGGCAATGGCCTTGGCTCCGACGTTGGTCGTCATGATCAGAATCGTGTTCTTGAAGTCGACCTTGCGACCAAAGCTGTCGGTCAAGTGGCCTTCTTCCATGATCTGCAACAGCATGTTATAGACGTCCGGGTGGGCCTTCTCGATTTCGTCGAGGAGGACCACTGCGTACGGACGGCGACGAATGCGTTCGGTCAGCTGGCCGCCTTCTTCGAAGCCGACGAAGCCCGGCGGAGCACCGATCAGGCGGCTGATGTTGTGCCGCTCCTGGTACTCGCTCATGTCGATCTGCACGAGGGCGTCTTCCTCACCGAACATGAATTCGGCCAGGGTTTTCGCCAACAGCGTCTTTCCGACCCCAGTCGGTCCAGAGAACAGGAACGTCGCCATCGGACGCTTGGGGTCTTTCAGACCGCTGCGGCTGCGGCGGACCGCCTTACAGACCAGCTTGATTGCCTCATCCTGAGAAACGACCCGGCGATGCAGTTCGCCCTCCATCGCCAGCAGACGCACCGCGTCTTCACTAGACAGGCGGGTCAAGGGGACGCCGGTCATCTTGGAAATCACTTCCGAAATGATTTCGGCGTCGACGATCCCGTCTGACTCCTTCGACTTTTGCCGCCATTCGCGGGTAATCGTTTCCCGCTTCTTCTTCAGCTTGTCGGCCTGATCTCGGAGCGACGCGGCCTTTTCGAAGTCCTGGTTGGCGACAGCCTCTTCCTTCTGAGCGTTCATCCGCTCGACTTCCGCATCAAGGTCCTTGAGATCGGGCGGACGGACCATCGACTTCAGCCGCACGCGGGCTCCGGCCTCGTCGATCACATCGATCGCCTTATCCGGCAGGCAACGTCCCGAGATGTAGCGGGAAGACAGTTCCACAGCCTTTTCCAGGGCGTCGTCCGTGTACTGCACGCGGTGATGCGTCTCGTAGCGATCCTTGAGTCCCTTGAGGATCTCAACGGCCTGAGCCTTGCCCGGCGGATCGACCATCACCATCTGGAACCGGCGTTCCAGAGCGGCGTCCTTCTCGATGTACTTGCGGTACTCGTCAAGGGTTGTCGCTCCAATGCACTGCAACTCACCACGGCTGAGGGCAGGCTTGAGCACGTTCGAGGCATCGATCGCCCCTTCGGCCCCTCCAGCACCCACCAGCGTGTGTAGTTCGTCAATGAATAGCACGACATTGCGTGCGCGACGAACCTCGTTCATCACCGCCTTGATCCGTTCTTCAAACTGACCACGGTACTTGGTTCCTGCGACCATCATGGCCAGGTCGAGGACGACAATCCGTTTATCGCGGAGCGGCTCAGGCACCATGCCATCAATGATCATCTGAGCCAGACCTTCGACGATGGCGGTTTTACCGACACCGGCTTCGCCCAGCAGCACCGGGTTGTTTTTCTGTCGCCGGCAGAGAACCTGCATCAGGCGTTCAATCTCGTTCTCGCGGCCAATCACCGGATCGAGCTTGGTCTGCTTGGCCAGTTCGGTCAAATCGCGACCGAAGCTGTCGAGAGCGGGAGTACGACTGCGTCCGCCCTTGCCGCCGGTCCCCTGACCTTCTCCGCCCTTGCCGCCTTCGCCGGGCTTACCGCCGCGCTCCGAGGTCTCGCCCTGCTCCGAGCCGTGACCGAGCAAGTTGAGGACTTCCTCGCGGACATCTTCGAGCTTCAGCCCGAGATTCATCAGCACCTGCGCTGCAACCCCTTCCTGCTCCCGCAACAGACCGAGCAGCAGATGCTCCGTTCCGACATAGTTGTGGTTGAGGTTGCGAGCCTCTTCCATGGCGTACTCGATCACTTTCTTCGCGCGGGGAGTCTGCGGCAGCTTACCCAGGGTCACCATATCCGGTCCCGACTGGACGATCTTCTCGACCTCCAGGCGAATCTTGCGTAAATCCACGTCCAGATTCTTGAGCACGTTCGCAGCGACGCCGGAACCTTCCTTGACTAGGCCGAGCAGAATGTGCTCGGTGCCAATATACTCGTGGTTGAACCGCTGGGCTTCCTGATTGGCCAGCTGCATGACCTTGCGGGCACGATCGGTGAAGCGTTCGTACATAGTTTCGGTTCCTCCCCCACGCGGATGACTGCGAATACGCAAAGAGCGGACGCTGGCTCCAGTCCAGCAACCGCTCTGACGCACAGATGTTCGGTCGACGCGTCCAATTCTAGGACCGGTTCGCCGGGGCGGCAAGATAGCTCCCCCCTGCATCGATCGAAGTTGATATTTCCAGGTCAGAGAGCAGCGTCATGTCTTGCAGAATCGGCATTCGGGAATGAGGAAATTCCGAGACTGTCACGCCCCGGAGGATTCCTCAACGGGTGGCACAGGAGCCGTTTGAAACGATGGCCGCCCGTCGGCCGCCCACCAATGGTTTACAAACATTGTTCAACAATGCAAACAGGATGGCCCATCAGTATGGGACATCCTGTGAGGTCTTTTCGCAATTTGAGTGAGATCACGGATTCGGATTGTACGGCTCGGCATCGTCACCCAGTTGGGCCGCCTTGTATTCCTGATGGGCGCGAACCGCATTCGGCAGCAGGAATTCCGGACCCGCCGGGAAGTACTGAATGTCGTCCTTCAGGTAGTCAGCGGAGGGCAGCGTCTGCCCGCCAACCGTTGTCTGGCATCCCGACAGGCTTGCCGTCAACAACCATCCGGTCAGCAGCCCGAGAGTCGCGAGTTGCTTAGGTGTGAGGTTCATTCCGCAGCTCACAGTCGAGTGAAACCAGTTCGAATCCCGCCGTCTTCCTGACGTTCGGGGGACTGCTGTTTCATCGGCGTTGTGACCCCGTGGCCTTCAGAAAATCCCTCACAACCAGCAAAATCGTTCCAAGTGGCCCGCAACACTCCCGCTAGTTTCTCATGGACTCTCACAATTACTACGGACTCCTCCCCTTCTCGGGGGCCCATGATGGCGGCTGTCGACCGTGTTCCGTGGGCTCGCCAAACTGTCCGGAACACATTGTACACTCACTCATCACGACAACTCAGAACATTACGGAAAGTGAACTTATTTCACAGGCATGAAACGAGTTACAACAAATACATGATCTTTGACCTCCAGAAAAGGATCGTTCGGAAGCGGCCTCGGAATCCACTGAGATGAATCAATCCGCTTGAAAGCAGCCGAAGCGCCCGTATCATCCGCCACCCGGAAAAGAGTCGAGCGGTAGAACCACCATTTCGTAGTAAACAAGGACGTCTTACATGCCTTCAGATTGTTCGATCGTCTGGCTACAAAGAGATTTACGGCTCGATGACCAGCCCGCATTCGCGGCAGCTGTGGCTCGCGGACAACCGGTGATCCCGGTGTTCATCCACTCAGGTGCAGGCGGTAACGGGGCCTTGGGGTCCGCCAGTGCCTGGTGGCTGCATCACTCTCTGACAGCTCTCGGTTCTCAGCTAGAGAATATCGGTTCGCGTTTGATTCTGCGGTCGGGAGAAACCCAGACGGTGCTGGACCAGTTGATTCAGGAGACTGGGGCGACTGCGGTTTACTGGTCTCGGCGCTATGAACCAGAGCACATCGTTCGCGAACAGCACTTGCTATCGAAGCTGAGGCAGCGGGGACTGACCGTCGCCCGCTTCAACAGCTCGTTGTTATTCGAACCCGGAGAGGTGCAGACTCGGACGGGAACGCCGTACCAGGTCTTTACTCCATTCTGGAAATCGGTGAGTCCCCGACTTTCGGCGATCTCGGCCCAACCTGAAATCAAGGCATTACGCCGCCCGGCGACGTGGCCCGCCAGTGAGTCGCTGACCGCATGGCAGCTGTTGCCATCGATTCCCTGGGATGGTGGCTTTTACCACCGCTGGACACCTGGGGAGGCGGGGGCTCGACAGCGTCTGAAGCAGTTTCTGAAGAATGCGGTGTTCCAGTATGCCACGGACCGTAACCATCCCGCACAGACGGGAACTTCACGACTTTCTCCCCACCTGCATTTCGGGGAGATCAGCCCGCATCGGATCGTGCTTGAACTCCATCAGCAGTTGGGGGTTATCCCTGACGATGCCCGGATCTTCCTGTCAGAGATCGGCTGGCGCGAATTCGCCCATCACATCCTGTACCACTTTCCACAGACCCCCCAAGAGCCACTTCGCAAGGTTTTTCAGCGATTCCCCTGGAATCAGAACCAACCTTCAGAGTGGCGGGCCTGGACTCATGGTCAGACCGGCTACCCGATTGTCGATGCCGGGATGCGTGAACTTTGGACAACTGGCTGGATGCACAATCGCGTCCGAATGATCGTGGGCTCGTTTCTGACGAAGGATCTGCGAATCTCCTGGTACGAGGGGGCTCGCTGGTTCTGGGACACGCTCGTCGACGCCGATCTGGCGAGCAACACCCTGGGGTGGCAATGGGTCGGCGGTTGTGGAGCGGACGCTGCCCCCTATTTCCGCATTTTCAATCCCGTCAGCCAGGGGGAGAAGTTCGATGCTACGGGGGACTATGTTCGTCGCTGGGTCCCCGAACTGGCAAGACTTTCCAATCCGTGGATTCACCAGCCGTGGAATGCTCCGGATTGGGAGCTCACGCAAGCGGGAGTTCGTCTAGGAGAAACTTACCCCGCCCCCATCGTGGATCACGCGAAAGCCCGCGTTGCCGCCCTTGCGGCGTTTCAGTCGATCAAGGTCACGGACTCACAGTGCGATTGAGCACCCTGGACATTCACTACAACGCCCCGCTCCCCGAAAGCACGACACGAATTGTCCGAAACAGAATCTTCAAATCATTCCACAGACAGCAATTCCGCAGGTACATCAGGTCAAAGGCCACCTTGCGGCGGAAGCTTTCGATGTTGTTGTCATACCCGTTGACGATCTGGGCCACTCCGGTCAGTCCGGGCTTGAGCCCCAGTCGCTGCAAGTAATCGGGAATCTCTTTGGAGAGATCCTGAATGAATTCCGGTCGTTCCGGACGGGGACCCACCAGCGACATGTCTCCTCGAATTACATTCCACAATTGAGGAAGTTCGTCGAGGCGGGTCTTTCGCATGAACCGGCCCAGCGGTGTGACACGGGCATCGCCCTTCGTGGCAAACTGGGCCCCATTTTTTTCGGCGTCGTTTCGCATGCTGCGAAATTTGTAGAGGCGAAAGTGACGCCCATACGCAAACTCGCGTCGACGATCGCTTTCGGGGACTCGACGTTCGACCCCTTCGGGGGCGTCGCCTTCGATTTCACGTCGCTCCGCACCGGGACGCCGCAGATTGAGTCCCACTCGTGTCTGCTTGAAAATCACGGGGCCCGGCGAAGTCAGCTTGACGAGCAGGGCGGTAAATAGCATGACCGGTGAAAGTACGATCAACATAATCGTCGCTAGCACGATATCCACGATTCGCTTGGCAATACGTGTGGCGGATTCCAGCGAATGCAGGTCGACCCGCGAATCTTGATGGCTCAACTGGCTCAGCCAGGGAACTGCCGGAAGCTGTTCCGGGGACGCATAATCAAACAGATCGCTCAGGGACTGGGGGTCACGGGAGTCCGGGATACAGACCGGGATCGCTGCCGAAATCGGCTGTTCCGTCGAGTGCTCGCGGGGAGCCGACAAGGCGGAAGTCGTGGTTTCAGGAGACGGGAGCGTGGTCATGGTGTGTCCGGGGGAGGTTTCGAGAACCTCGGTCCGTCATCGCGAAGCCTGGTCGGGCGAAACACTTTGCACCCGTCTACGTCACGATCGACACACCAGTTTAACTTGCAAATTCCTGTAAAACCGGGAGTTTTCGTTCCGGAATCGCCTGCTTTTGCCTCGGGCTGCCGGTCCCGACCGGGCACAGCGATTCTGCCAGATGTTGCCCAAACACCACATGCGGATGAGCGAGGCACCCACTGTTTGCTGACGGCCTCGGGAATGCACACGCTCTTAGGAATACACCGCCCCCAGCATTTATGCCCTCCAAGCAACTCATCCTCAAACAACTCATACCGTGCCGAAATGCCAACCGGGACGAGTGTGGCACTCGTCCCGGTTGGAAAGTCAGATTCAGGAGGTTGCTTAGAACCGCTTCTCGACCCCAAGATTCCACTGGGTCATCCACCAGGTTTCCCGACCGGGACGAATGCTGGGGAAGTTCGGGAAGCCTCGCCAGTCGATCGATTCACCGGCCCGGGCGACTTCACCCACCATGGTCAGCGTGTAACCCAGGCGGAACACCGTATTGTCGATGAACGGCAGATTCCTCACGATGGGGATATGGTCGAGAATCTCCATCTCCGCCATGATCGTCTGTTCCAACATCGGAGAGATGTGGGTGAGCGAGCGGGAGTTGTTGAACCGGGCGTCGACCGCCAGCATATCGAGGCCATTGCCATAGAGCAACAGGCCCTGTTGATCGCCGATGTTGTTACCGTACTGACGGTACTCTTCATGATTGGCCAGCAGACCCACGACGGTTTGGCCCCAGAGGTGGAATTCATCCCCCTCGCCAAAGTCGTATCGTAATCCCACCTGACCTCCGGCCAGGTCGGTCCGTACGTTGTTGGTCAATGTGGCTTCGAACATGTCGTAGTTCAGATCAATCGAACCAGCTTCCGGGCGGAACGTGTTTGACTGCGTATTCTGCCCACCGCCCCCGCCGCCACCCGTTTGCAGATCAATGGTGTAGCCGAATCCACTGTCGATACCGCGGAAGTTGAACTGTTCGTTGATGTGCATGTAGCGACCACCGACGAACGGCCGCACCTTTACGGAATCCCGATGCACAATCGGGTTCATGTAGTAGTTGGCATCGGCCCCGATCGAGTAGGTCTTGACGTAGTACGAGAACAGGACATCGTACTTGTTCGTCCCCAGATTCCCGATTAAATCATTGTCACTGTACTGCAGCCCCCAATCGAGAGGGATAGCACCGTTCCGGGTGAACAACATCCGTCCGTCATAAGCCGTGATGATGTCCTGGGTCAGGGGCACACCGTTGTAGGTGTCCTGTCCCATCTGGAACAGCTGTTTGTCCATCCCGGTCCAGTACATGCCGATTCCGAATCCGGTTCCATCTTCATTGAAGAAGCCCCAGTCGGCGTTGAGCCCCACCGTTCGGAAGTCGCCGAACGCGGTGAGATCACGAATGGGGAAAACGTCCCCTCGCAATTCCACGTTTTCGGTCGCGGTTCCGGTCAGCAGAATCGGGAACGGCATGACCAGGCGGCTGACGTAGAGATTGGCATCATTGGTGGTTCCAATGCTCCCCCCGGCGTTGCCACCTTGTCCAGAGCCAGCGACACCACCCTGGTTGTAAGAATTGAGGGGTGTTCCGGCAACGGTCTGGGTCAAGGCATCGATGGGCATATACGCCGAGCCCAAATGCCGGTTACCGGGACGTTTGATCTCGTTGTAAACCACATCGATCGAGCCAAAGTAATCTCGATTCGAATGCAGCATCCGCCGCACCCAGAGACCGTTGGTGTCCTGGAACGTCTGGTCCCAGGCCACATTCCCCATGTTATAGGGCGAGACGGCCGGGTAGGGCTGATAACCCGCAGGCAGCCCCTGAGGGTACATTGCCGCTGGGTGATTCGTCCCGAAAGCCGGCTGGAATTGGCCGGGCCCCGCCGCGCCGTACTCCTGGGCCATCGCTGACCCCGTTACGGCGGTCAGCAGCATGGCGCTGGCCACTGTCTTCAACCAATGAGGGAACCGCATCAGAGCGTCCTTGCCATCGAGTCGCCGATCAAGTCGGCAGATTCCGTCTGGGACGTCGGCCTCGGCATCACTGCCAAGGTCGGGGGTCATCCCACGCAGCCCTGCAATGGCGCCGCGCGTGGACAACCCTGCGGTATGTATCGGTTAAGGCATCTGGCAAACTGTAACGGTTGTTCCGAACCTTCCGAATTTAACGCCCCCGAGACCGGCAGAAACTGCCGCACCCAGGTAATCCCCACCTTCCCCGGAATCCAAGGGCCGATTCAACCACCCGCAGAAAACCGACCTTTGGCCAATCCACCAGCCATGGACCTCCATATATACAGTGGGTTGCCGAGTCGAAACCGGTGCCGTCGGATTCATGTTCATGGCCGGTTCTCAATTTCGGGCCCGCCCAATAGACAGGATGTTGGAGCACCGGGCAGTGGCTGGCTTTCACGCCAGCTGGGTTCAGAGGGCCTTGTCTCTGCCAGTCATCGACTGTGACGGGATGGAGCGATGCTCATCGTTCATTCCGCTGATCGCGTGGAACTGACACCGAATACTGCTAAAGTGTTCCCGCGAACTTTGCCGGACTGCGGTCCGACCTTCCGAACACACTCGATGGCTGCTGACGTGCCCACTCGTATTGCTCAGACCTTTGCTGACCTGCGTTCTGCCAGGAAAATGGCGTTCATGCCATTTGTGACCGCCGGTGATCCCGACATGCCAACCACCGGAGCCCTGATTCGCGAGCTGGCTTCACGTGGAGTGGATCTGATCGAAGTGGGGTTCCCGTATAGTGATCCGATTGCCGATGGCCCGGTGATCCAGTCGTCCTATACGCGGGCTCTCCAAAAAAAGCTGACGGTTCCGCAAATCTTCCATGAGATCGCGTCGCTTGATACCGCGAACCTGCCTCCTCTTGTGGCGATGGTCTCCTACGCCATCATCTTCCGGATCGGAACCGAGAGATTTATCAAGCAAGCCCAGGACGCCGGATTCGCCGGGTTCATCATCCCGGATCTCCCCGGGGACGAAGCCGCCGAGATGCACGCCCTCGTAACCGGTGCCGGACTCGACCTGATCCAGCTCGTGGCTCCGACCACCCCCCGGGAGCGTGTGCAACAGATCGTGCAACATTGCTCCGGGTTCGTCTACTGCATCGCGGTAGCCGGGACAACCGGAGCCCGCGACACCCTCGCTGCCCCGCTCGTGGAACAGCTGACCTGGCTCAAGCAGGAAACCCAGCTCCCCCTGGCGGTTGGTTTCGGACTGAGCAAGCCCGAACAACTGGCCCCGATTCAGGGGCTGGCCGACGGGGCGATTGTAGGCTCAGCCATTGTGCGGCACTTGGAAGCCTGTACCCAGCCGGGAGCGAAGCTGGCCGATGTGATGCAGCGAGTGGGTGAATATGCCGCCACAATGGTGACCGCCGCCCATCGTGCCTGAACCCGGGTCCGGCATGTGACACTTCCATGGTGTGCCCCTTGACCGTTTTCTTCCGTTGAATCACTCTCATGCCTGAATACCCCATCAAACCCGCCGAACCGCTCGACCCGACGATCACCTCGATCCAGCCCGGGGGAGGGGATGTGATGGAGGTGGAACTGGCATGGGGCAAGCTGCGGCGGTGGTATCTCAAGACCTTTCGCAAGAGCTATGTCGAAGCCATGGCCCAGCTCCGCCGCGGCACCGAGAACAAAGCCCCGCACGAAGTCCTCGATCCGCGTGATGCCAAGTATTATCGCAATCTGGGGGGGTACTCATGGGACACCAAGGACGACCCTTTTGCCTGGCGGGACAAGATCCCCTTCGCGCGGCCGGGGTTGGCCGAACTGTTGATTTACTCATTCCTGACGTTTGGATGGGCCGCCATCGGCACGTGGGTTCTGCGGCGATGGGAATGGCCGCTGTGGGCTGCCATTCCCGGATGGCTGCTGACCGCAACGTTGACTGTCATCGGGATTCTGATTGTCTGGTTCTTTCGCAACCCGACTCGACGAATCCCCGAAGGCAACCATCTGGTTGTCTCTCCCGCCGATGGCAAGCTGGTCGCCATCGACCGCATCGAACACGACGAGTACATCGGCGGCCCGGCAGTGAAGATTGGAATCTTCCTCTCAATTTTCAACGTGCACACCAACCGTACCCCGATCGCCAGCCGCGTCATCAAGATCGCGTACTTTAAGGGTCAGTATCTCAACGCCCTGAAACCGGAGTCGGCCCAGGTCAACGAGAAACTCGAGTTGAGTATTCAGGGAACCCAGGCTCCCTTCCGTCCGATGCTGGTCCGACAAATCGCCGGGGCCATTGCCCGCCGAATTGTCTGCTGGGTACAGCCGAACGAAGAACTACTCAGTGGCGAGCTGTTTGGCATGATTAAGTTCGGCTCGCGAACGGAGCTGGTGATTCCCGATGAACCGGGGCTGGAAATCGTCGCCCGACTGGGGGACGCGGTGAAAGGCGGGATGACGATCATGGCCCGCTACCCGCAAACACCGTGACAGGAGCGGCTCCGCCCGCCGATCCGTGGCCCAGAGGAGAATGGGGGCAATCCTCGCAATGAGTCCGCTTTCCCCCCGCACGGCGACTCCCTAAGGCTGGGAGTCGATTCCTCGTTTTTTAACGGACTGCTACCGCCCGCTACCGATTGTCCACCGTGCCGACTCACTGCCCCCGCAGGACGTGTCGCGCATTCCGTGACCGGCTTCGACGGAATTGGTCTCGCTCGTTTTTTCCCCCTGGACTAGAACACGGTCCCTTGGCCTCCCGAATTTTCTGGGACATCGATGTCTGCTGCCCTCGATTCACCGCCGACCACATTCATCCATGCGATTGGCCGGATGGTGGTCGAGGTATTGCGTCTGGTGGGTGACATCACTTTGTTTGCGTGGCAGATGATTGGCTGGCTGTTCTGTCGCTGGCCGCGAGGCAATGTTCTGTGGCCGATTCTGGATCAGATCGGCGTTCAAAGCTTGTCGGTGATTCTGATCACCGGGTCGTTTATTGGCATGGTTCTGACCGTTCAGGCGTACGATCAGTTCGCCTTAATGAACATGGAGAATCAGCTGGGAACCGTCGTCAACGTGACGCTGGTCAAGGAGCTGGGGCCAGTGCTGGCCGCGCTGATGCTGGCGGGGCGTGTTGGCAGTGCCATGGCCGCCGAACTGGGCACGATGCGGGTAACCGAACAGATCGATGCCCTGACAGTGCTGGGAGCGAATCCCATTGCGCATCTGGTTGTACCGCGATTTCTGGCGTGTGTGCTGTTGATCCCCGCCTTGACGCTGTTTGCGGATGGGATCGGTGTCTTCAGCGGCTGGTTGTTCAGCACGCAGATTCTCGATGTCGACAGTTACTACTACTGGCATTATTCCCGGTCGTTTGTGACGGGATTCGATGTAATTCAGGGGATTATCAAGAGCATCCTGTTTGGTGGAGCGATTGCCGTGATTGCCTGTCACCGGGGATTTCACTCCGGGGCGGGGGCGGAAGGGGTCGGGCGGGCAGCCACGGAGGCGTTTGTCTACTCGTTTGTGACGATTCTGATTATCGACTTCCTGGTCGGAACCTTCCTGATGGAGGTCTACTTCCTGATTTTTCCGCGTTATTATTCACTGGGGTAAGTTCTGATTCGCCATTGCGACCGAGAGCCCATCATGTCTGAGCGATCTCCCATTCTGACAACCGATTCTTCGGATCTCGCCGAGGCCTGTGTCCGCTATCTGGAAGAGCAGGGAATCCCTGCGGAAGTGATTCCGGTGGCGACAGAAAATACCAGTTCACTCGGTCTGGCACAGACGTCGGAACATATCGTATCCGTGGATTCCGAACATACGGCAAGGGCGGTCATGCTCTTGCAGGCGGCTCAGCAGGCGCTGCAGGCCCAGCCCGTGCAAATCGACGTGGGGATCAATCAGCTGAAGGGCCCGGTGAAGGCCACGTGCGACCGGTGCGGCCAGACGACGACGTTCCCCGGCACCATGGATGGCACTACCCAAGAGTGCCCCCAGTGCTTTGCCTTTATGGATGTGGGCACCTTGCCCGAGTGGGAAGACTGGAATGTCATCGATGTCGAAGAGACCGCCTCAGAATCCTCGGAAGAAGAGGACACCGAGGCCAATCCGTAATCACCGGGGTTGTCCGTAAGCCGTGGTTGTCCGGTAAAAACCACTCGACTACGCAATTACCAGACCTGAATTTCCAGTTCTAATTCCACTCCGTGAGCTTCCGACACCTTGGTCCGCATCACGTCGATCAGCTTCAGGACATCCGCCGACCGGGCTCCGGGGTTCGTCACGATAAAGTTCCCGTGACGGTCGCTCACTTCGCACTCGCCGATTTTGACGCCCTTGAGCCCGGCTTGTTCGATCAGTGCCCCCGCGCTGAGACCTCGTGGATTCTTGAAGATGCAGCCAGCTGACTGAAATGACAGCGGTTGCGTCGATTTCTTGATGACCCAGAGCTTGCGCATCCGCTCGGCAATTTCATCGGGTGAATCGGGTGTCAGCTCAAATTCGGCTTCCACCACACAGAGTTCCACCACATTGCTGCGGCGGTACTCGAAGACCAGTTCATCCCCCTGGCGGACGTACTTATCACCGCTGGAGGTCATGACGGTGATCGAGGCGACGTGCTCGCCGATCTCCCCGTTTCGTCCGCCAGCGTTCCCCTTGAGGGCTCCGGCAATCGTACCGGGAATTCCGACAAGGGTTTCCATCCCCGCCAACCCTGCCTGGGCCGATTCCGTAATCACATGAGAGAGCAGTGCCCCTCCGCCCGCTTTTACCCGGTTGCCGCTGATCGAGACACCGCAAAACGCCGGATCGGTCAGGCGGATAACGACCCCCGCCACCCCTTCATCACGGATCAGCAGATTGCTGCCCCCGCCGAGCAGCCGCACGTGCTCCCCCAGTTCGTGGCAAGTCCGCAGTACAGCCGCCAGCTCATCAACCGAGCGGGGCTCGATCAATCGCTGGGCCGGACCGCCGATGCGGAGCCAGGTGAGCGGAGCCAGGGGCTCGTCACGACGCGTGATGACGGAGAAGTCGTCCAGTGAGGCCATGTTCAACACGATCAATGTCACCCGCCCCGACCATCAACACGACATCGCCGGGCAGAGTGCGAGTCTCCACGACGTCGGGAAGGAGGTCAAGGCTTGTGAGGTAAGTTGCCGGAATCCCTGCCGAATTTACGGCTGCGGCAATCCCGGCGGAAAGTTCACAAGCGGCCACCGAATCGGCCTCCCGCGCTCCAAATACCGGCAACAGTGAGACTTCATCCGCTGCCGACAGGGCGCGGGCGAAATCGTTCGCCAGAATCCGGGTGCGGGACACCTGGTGGGGTTGAAAGATACACCAGATCCGCTGTCCTGGGTACCGGTCGCGGGCCGCATCAATCAGCGTTCGCACCGCCGAAGGGTGATGGGCGTAATCATCAATCCATGTCACACCGGCGGATTCACGGCGGATTTCGAACCGTCGCCGGATTCCCGGAAAAGTCGTCAGTCCCTGGGCGATCTTGTCCCAGGAGCACCCCGCTTCCCGAGCCATCGCCACAGCGGTCAGCAGGTTGATCGCATGATGATTACCCCACAATGGCGTCTGCAGTGTCCGCGCCGGGCCCGATTCCAATCGATCGTGGACTCGGAGTGTGAGCCCCTGTGGCGAGGTGCGAATCTGATCGGCGAACAGATCCGCAGCGGCATCGACGACCGAGACCGCGATCTGCCGGGCCCGTGTGCGGTCAGCGGCCTGCCGGGACCACTCACAATCGGCATTGCGAACCAACACTCCATCCGCTGGTAATTGCGAGATAAAGGCCCGGTAAGTGGCGACTGCGTCCGCGATGGTGGGAAAACAGTCAAAATGATCCGGCTCAATCCCCAGGAGGCCGATCACACGGGGGCTCAATGACAGAAAGTGTCCGCGATATTCACAGCTTTCCACCACCACCCGTAATCCCGAGCCAGCCACGCCATTTCGTCCGGGGCCGATCATTTCGGCTCCGCAAAGAATCGAAGGGTCTTGCCCGGAGAATTGCAGCAGATGCCCGAGCAAGGCCGTGGTTGTGCTTTTTCCGTGGGTTCCAGTGACTGAGAACCCGTCCCGCTCCCCCATCACCTGCCCCAGAGCCTCGGGATAAGAGCACTCGGCAACACCCCGGCTTCGCGCGGACAACCTCTCAGGGTTGTCGGGCTTCACCGCTGGACTATAGACCAGCACGTCGAGTGCTGCGGGCAGATGGTCAGCTGAGTGCCCCGCATGGAGCGTAATTCCGAGTTGCCGGAACTGTTCAACAAGAGCGGGGGTGGGGCTGCGGTCAGATCCGGACACGGCCCATCCGCGGGCTCGCAGAAACTCGGCAATGCCCTTCATACCGGAACCTGCCATCCCGACGCAAAACGCCCGGCGAAGCGGCACCACATCCCGCTCGCAGGATTCGCGAAGTGCAGCCGGAACGGCCCGCATCAGGTGTGGCGTGACAGGCCCTCCGGGCCGAGGCGGTTGCATCCATGCACCCCGTTTTGTGAATTCCAACGGAAGTATGCGGCTTCCACAAAATCCTGCCTAGATCAATACGAATCCAGCTCGTGAATGGGGGCGTTCGTCTTCCTCTTGCCTCCATCGGCAGATTTTGCCTACAACCCGCGCGATTACGGGGACCAGGAGGGAGAACCATGCGCAGAATTCAGTCTCTCGGCATCAACTCGGTCGCAGTCGCGGCCTGGCTGGGCTTGGCCATCGGTGCCTCGGGATGCCAGAAAGCGAACTCCCCGGAATGGTCATCCACCGAGCAGGCACCACCCGCCACCGGTGAACAGCTCACCGAAGAGGATCTCCTCGCGGACGAGGCCATCGAATCACCCGAGGCCGCCCATCCACTGGCCGAGAATGAACTCGATGCCCGTGTTGTCACCACGGCTGGTGAAGTCGCGGCCCGGCCCGCGAAGGCCCGCTCGACGGTTGCGGGCTCAGTGCGTCCGGCCACCAGATTATCGTTCGATGATGAGGAGATGGAAGAAGAGCTGGACGACACGGATAGCGATGCCGCCCTGGAGGAAATGGACGGTCCCGAACTCAAGGAGGGAACCCCCGAATACATGTTGCAGCAAATCGCCCTCTTGAAGGCGTCCCCTGCCAACCTGATCCGCCAGCCGATCCCGGGGCAACCTGGCAAATTCGAATCGATCCAGCTGACTCCCGAACAGACCTCCCAGGAGCAGCTGCGCCGATTGCATGCGACGGTCGAGCTGGCGATGCAGGTCATTACGGCGACCAAGGATCATCCTCGGCAGGAGCAGCTCTTTAACAACGCAGTCCATTATCTGGGCGATGCCCGAAAACAGTTAGCCCTGGCGGGGGAACCCGATCAGGCCCAACTGCTGTCTGAGGATGCGGACGCCTTGTTCAAGCGAGACAAGACCTCCTTCGCGGCCGTGCAGTCGGCCCTCAAAATGGTGCAACTGGCGCAGGCTCAGGCGGAAACTTACGGGCGGCAGGACACTCGCTGGGGCGCGGCCTTTGCGAAGCAGGCCCGGCTATTCGCCGGAAATTTTCCACAGGAAACCAATCTGGCTGCGATGAACCTCATTGCGGCGGGCCGGATCACAGAACAGCTGGGTCTGATGGAGGACTCACTGAATTGTTATGCGATGGTCGAGGAACGCTTTCCGAACACTCCCTTTGCGGATACCACGGCCAGTGTTCTCCGCCGGATGCGATTGCAGGGACAGAAGCTGACGGAGTTTGCCGGGTCGACGCTGGAGGGGGGCTATATCTCGATCGACCAGTTTGCCGGGCATCCCGTATTGATCGCGTTCTGGTCGGCGAATTCCCAGAAGTTCCAATCCGATCTGCCCCTCATCGAAGCGGCCCTGACAAAACATGGTTCGCGGGGACTGATGGTGATTGGCGTGAATCTGGACAAGAACCAGGCCACGGTAGATCAGTTTGTGGAGCAACACAATCTGGCCTGGCAGAACATCTTCTTTTCGGCTGCGGAAAGCCGGGGCGTGCAGAACCCGATTGCCCGGCACTACGGTGTAACCTCGGTTCCGGTTTACTGGATGGTGGATGCGCGCGGGACGGTGGTCGCCGCTCCGTTCAACATCCAGCAGCTGGACGCCGTACTGTCCAAAA
>QWPB01000172.1 GCA_003671275.1 Planctomycetota bacterium
GTCGGCAATGAACGCCGTGTTCTGGTCAGCGAACTGTCGGGGCGGTCAAACATCATTGCCAAGGCGACAAAGTACGCACTGGAAAAGGACGACGCACTGATGAAACGCATCCTGGCCCAGGTGGTTGACCTGGAAAACCAGGGGTATCAGTTCGAGGCCGCCGAAGCCTCGTTCGATGTGCTTATGATGAAATGTGCGGGACAATATCAGCCGAAGTTCGAGCGAATCCACTCGCGAGTGGTCACCCAGATGGATGAGATCCGGACCGAATCCGAAGGGACCACTCCCGCATCGGTCCTCTCCACGGAAGCGACCGTTAAGCTGCGGGTGGGGGGCAAGACCGAACATGTCGCCGGTGAAGGCGATGGCCCGGTGAATGCTCTGGATAACGCCCTGCGAAAAGCGCTCATTCCGACGTACCCCAGTCTGGTCTCGATGAAGCTGGTGGACTACAAGGTCCGCGTCATCAATTCGACCGAGGGAACAGCCGCCCGCGTGCGCGTCGTGATCGAGAGCCAGGACGAATGCGACTTTTGGAGTACCGTCGGCGTCAGCGAGAATATCATTGAAGCCAGCTGGCTGGCGCTGGTGGATGCAGTGGAGTACAAGCTGTTCAAGGACGACGGAGCGTTGAGATAATCGCGGGAGCGGGGAGTGGCGAGACCGCTCTTTGGACTCGATCACTCTCCGGACCCGATGCAGAACAGCGATTCCTGACGCTGTCCGTCAATCATTTCGGCGACCCGATGGTAAATCCGCCCACCGCAGATCGCCGGGGTCGCGAACACTTCGCCCGCGATCTGATTCTCACCCAGCAGGTGGAAGCCCTTGGGGGTCGCCCGAAAGATTGTCGTTTTCCCTCCCTCGTCGGTGGCATAGATCGCCTCACCCGCCAGCACGAGAGATGAACTGAAGGTGCCACCGATGCGCTGCTTCCACAATTCTTCGCCGGTATCGCTCTTCCAGCACTGAGCGACTCCAGCATCGAGCATGGCATACAGGCGGCCCTCCTGCAGGATCATCGAGGGGACATACACGCGAGCGGGAACTTCCCAAACCACCGTTCCCGATCCATCGGCCTTCATCGCCGCCAAATGATTCTTGGGGTAGCCACCGCTGGTATAGATGTGTGTTCCATCGGTGACCGTTGAGGTCACACACTCGGTCGTGGCCCCATCGAACTCCCAGTTCATCGAGCCACTGAGTGGTTCGATGCTGGTTACTTTGTCACAGCCGATGACAAACATCTGCTCCTTCCCGGCGGCATTCAGAATGATCGGCGAAGGATAGTTGGGCAGCGCGGGGCGGGCATGACTCCAGACCATCTTTCCCGTCTCGCGATTCAGTCCCGCCACCACGCCCTGGCCGCCCTTGGTGTCGGCGGTGACCAGTACCAGTGGACCGAACAATGCCGGGGAAGAGCTGAACCCCTGATGCAGTACGTAGTCATTGATCTTCGTTTGCCAGATCTGTTTCCCCTGCCGATCGAGGGCTGTCGTGTAGATCGCCCCGTGACTGAGAAAGTTAACGTAGATTCGCTGCCCATCGCAGGCGGGCGTTGAGTTGGCCGAGCTGCTTTTCTCGTTCTGCTTCTCGACAAAACCACCTTCGTGAATGAGGGTCTGCCACAACGGTTTCCCGCTGTCCCGATCGAAAGCGAGAACCATCTGCCGATCCGGGTTGTGCATCGCCGTGTTCAGAATGACTTGCTGCCCCACGACGATCGGCGATCCGTGCCCCTTTCCGGGAATGGCGGCCTTCCAGCGAATCCCCTCTGTTGCCGACCACTTCACGGGAGCCACGGGCCCTGCCGGTGCCACTCCATTCCGTGATGGCCCTCGCCACCACGGCCAGTCATGCGTGGCGACCGGAATCGCCGATTCGGTGGCTGCGGGCTCCGCTGCGAATAGATTCGCACACACGCCCCCCGCCACTATCACCAACCAGAGATATCGCCGCATGAACATCAGTCCTCAAGAAGTCCTCATCGTGGAAACCCGTCCACCCGAAAACGTGATGAGAAGATAGCAGATTGGGTGCCTCAAAAGCTGCTGATCGGGAAGGCTCTTCCGGGTGGTGCCGACTCACACTCCCCCTGCCCGGCACAACTCACCGCGATGGGGTTGAGATTCCCCGGCAAATTCGGGATGTTGCAAATGTGGGCGACGCCGCGTGCCGTGTCCCGTCCGCTTTACTCCTCACACCGAAAAGTTTCTTCATGTCCGTCTGGCGAATCCTCTTCGGAATCGGGCTCATCCTCCTCCGGGCCTCGATCACCTCCGCCGCACCAATGAACATCGTCGTGTTCCTGGTGGACGATCTCGGGCAGCGGGATATCGGATGCTATGGCAGCACGTTTTACGAAACGGTTCATCTGGACCAGCTGGCCACTCAAGGGGCCACGTTTACCCAGGCCTACGCCGCGTGTCCGGTCTGCTCTCCGTCGCGGGCCAGCCTGATGACCGGACGATGGCCCCAGCGGACCGGTGTCACCGACTACATTGGGGCCGAATGGAAAAACTGGAAGCGAAACACCCCTCAGCTGCCGGCGATGTATGCGGATCGGTTGGCGCTCGATGAAGTCACCGTGGCCGAGATGTTGAAGATGGCGGGATACGCGACATTCTTTGCGGGCAAGTGGCACCTGGGCCCCGAAGGGTGGTTTCCCGAGAATCAGGGATTCGATGTCAACCGGGGAGGGCTTGATCGCGGAGGACCGTATGGGGGCAACAAGTACTTCTCGCCGTACGGCAATCCGCGACTGACCGATGGACCTGCGGGAGAGCACTTGCCGGATCGTCTGGCGACCGAAACCTGCCAGTTCATGGAAGCCCACCGTGACCGTCCATTTCTGGCATACTTCTCGTTCTATTCGGTCCACACACCGCTGATGGCTCGCAAAGATTTGCAGGCCAAATACGAGGCCAAACGCCAGTCCCTCCCGGAACCCGCGCACTGGGGGCGAGAAGGGACACGCGATGTCCGGCTGACTCAAGACCACGCCGTCTATGCGGGCATGATCGAGGCCATGGACCTGGCGGTCGGAAAGGTGCTGGCAAAACTCGATGAGCTGAAGCTGACGGAGAAGACACTAGTGGTCTTCACCTCGGACAATGGCGGACTATCCACCAGTGAAGGCTGGCCGACATCGAATCATCCCCTGCGCGGTGGCAAAGGCTGGCTCTATGAAGGGGGCGTGCGCGTCCCGCTGATCGTCCGCTGGCCCGGTGTCATTCCCGCTGGCCAGACCATTGAAGCCCCGGCCTGTGGAATCGATCTGCTCCCCACCATTCTCGATGCCGCGGAAGCCCTTCCTCCGAAGGAGCACCGACTGGACGGACTGAGCTGGCGAACACTCTTGAAAGAGCCGACTGCCCGCCCGATTTATTGGCACTATCCGCATTACGGCAATCAGGGCGGCGCCCCGGGTAGTGCCGTCCGTCTGGGAAATTACAAGCTGATCGAATGGGACGAAGGCCCGCAACGCGAGCTGTTCGATCTGGGAAGCGATCCCGGCGAGCAGACCAACTTAGTCTCTGCCATGCCCGACAAGGTCGACGAGCTGGCCAAGTTGTTGCAACGCTGGCGCCACGATGTGATGGCTCGCCCCACCACGAAGAATGACAGCTACGATCCCCAAAAATCCAGTGGCCGCGCGGGAGGCCGCCCGGCAGAACTGAAGCCAAAGCCGTAACGTGCGATGGCAAGATCGTGAAACGGTTCGATGCCCCCGATGTCTGGCAATCTGCTCTTCGGCAGCTCTCTGTCCTGCGGTAGACTGGGCAATTCACACCTCGTACTCGACATCCACCGATCATGAAGCTCGAACATCTGGCATTGAATGTTGTTGATCCCCTGGCGATGGCCCGCTGGTATGTGGACCATCTCGGATTGACCGTCAAGCGACGATACCTGGAGGCTCCCTGGGGCCATTTTCTGGCGGATGACGGAGGAGCCGTCATGCTGGAACTATACGGCAACGACAAGGCCCCCCTGTTGAACTTGCCGCAAACCGCACCGTCCGCCCTCCACCTGGCCTTTGTCAGTCGCGATGTGGCCGCCGATGTTGAACGTTTGACGAAAGCCGGAGCCACACTGGTGAGTGGCCCCGAAACGGCCGCAAACGGGGACGGGCTGGCGATGTTGCGTGACCCGTGGGGACTGTGCCTGCAGCTGGTGAAACGCGCCCAGACGATGATCTAGCGATCCTGGGTGATGGGCGTAGAAAACGGGCATGACCTCCGCAAATCCAACACGATCACTGACCGTCTTGCAGGTCTTACCTGACCTGAATGGAGGCGGCGTCGAGCGCGGCACGCTCGAGGTGGCTTCCGCATTGATCGAGCGTGGACATCGTTCACTGGTGATCTCTGCGGGGGGGCGGCTGGTCCCACAGCTTGAAGCCAGCGGAAGTACACATTTTGCTTGGGAAATTGGCCGCAAATCGCCCGTGACCCTGCATTATGCCTGGAAGCTCCGCCAGCTGTTCCAGTCCCAGGCTGTGGATCTGGTCCATGTGCGTTCGCGAGTGCCCGCCTGGGTCGTCTGGTTGGCATGGAAGTCCTTGCCTGCCGCCCAGCGTCCGCGGTTCGTCACCACCGTCCACGGCTACTACAGCGTGGGACGGTTCAGCCAGATCATGACCAGCGGCGAAGCGGTCATCGCCGTCTCCAATTCGATCCGGCAATACATCACGACGAACTACCCCCGCGTACCGCCATCGCGCATCACGGTGATCCCCCGGGGAATTGACCCCGCCGTCTTTCCCCATGGATGGTCCCCCTCACCCGCCTGGCGGACTGCCTGGAACGACCAATTCCCCGAGACCGCAAACCGCGACTGGGTGACGCTAGCGGGGCGAATCACCCGCCTGAAGGGGCATGAAGAGTTCCTTGCGCTGATCGGCTCGCTGATGCAAGCCGGACGAAATGTCCACGGTCTGATTGTGGGAGACGAAGATCCTCGTCGTCAGGGTTATGCCGCGGAACTGCGCCGGCGGATTCAAGAAGCTGGTCTCGACAACCGTGTGACGATGACCGGACATCGCGCGGACATTCGCGAGATCTACGCTGCGTCCCGGATTGTCTGTTCGCTATCGAGCCAGCCCGAAAGTTTTGGCCGGACCGTCCTGGAATCGCTGGCCATCGGAACACCGGTCCTGGGCTATGACCACGGGGGAGTCGGTGAAATCCTAGCGGACATCTATCCCGCCGGTGCCGTGCCCCTCCGATGCGTCGCCACCCTCACCGAGCGAGCCCTATCCATCCTGACCACAGACCGTACATTGGTCCCGCCCTTTACTGGTTATCGACTGGCCGACTCATTGGCACAGGAACTGGAGCTCTACGAGCGACTGGTCCAGGAAACGCCACCCCGCTGAGACTCTTCCCCGGAAAACAGCGAGTCACCGCGGCGTGATCCACGCGGGCTACTCCGCCATTCCGGGAGACCGTACTCCCGTCCCGACCCGCTTTTGCAGTGTATCTCCCAGGTCCACGCGGTACCCTTCCGCCATCTGTTGCAAATATCCAACGACATCCGGGTACCTGGCCTTCAAATCGGTCGATTCTCCGATATCGGATTCCAGATCATAGAGCGCAAGGTCTGTCCTCTGCTGCGTGTAGCCCGCAGGTTTGCCATCGCGGCCCGGCGGGCCCGTCAAGGCCCGATAGTCGTGAGGAAAGTGCAGCTTCCACCGCCCGGCACGAATCGCCTGCAACTCCTTGCCCCAGTAATACGGGTACGAGGCATGTGGCGTACGGGCACCGGGATACCCTGTTATCAGGGGCCAGATGTCGCGGCCATCAATCGGATGGCCGGGAAGCGGAATGTCCAAAAGGCCCGCCACCGTCGGCAGGATATCAATTGTCGCTGCCAGTTCATGGCACACGGTGTCCCGTGGGATACGTCCCGGCCAACGCATCAGACAGGGCACGCGAACGCCCCCCTCGAAGGTCGTCCCCTTCCCTTCCCGCAACGGACCTGCTGATCCGGCATGATTTCCATAGCTGAGCCAGGGCCCATTGTCCGTGGTGAAAATCACGAGCGTATTCTCATCAATCCCCCATTCATGAAGGGCCCCCAGCACTCGTCCGACACTGTCATCGATCTCGGCAATGACATCGGCAAAATCCCCCTTCCCAGTCCGTCCGCGAAATGCATCAGACATATGCAGCGGGACATGCGGCATCGAATGCGCCAGGTAAAGAAAGAATGGCTCCGAGTGATGCTCACCAATGAAGTTCACCGCACGTTCGGTGTACCAATGCGTCAGCATTCGCTGGTCTTCCGATGTCACCGAAGGGTTAATCACTTCTGATCCATCAATCATCGGCAGATCCGGAAATGAAGCCCCCTCAGGATGGAACGGCCACATGTCGTTCGAATACGGAAGCCCGAAATAGTGATCGAAGCCATGCTGTGGAGGCAGGAACTTCAGCTGGTGACCGAGATGCCACTTGCCATAGATCGCCGTCGCGTATTGCTTCTGTTTCACGATCTCGGAGAGCAATGTTTCCTGCTCGTGAATCCCAAATTTCGTGGAGTGACTCGGCGCGCCAAGAATCCCGATCCGGTTGGGCAGGCAACCCGTCAGCAATGCTGCCCGCGAGGCACCACACACCGCCTGGGCCACATAAAAATTCGTAAACCGCACGCCTTGGGTCGCCAGACGATCCAGATGAGGAGTCGTCACGTGCCGTCCGCCGTAGCAACCGACATCACCGTACCCCTGATCGTCCGTGAAGATCAGCACCACGTTCGGCGAACGACGCCCCTCAACGGGAGATGCCACCGGAACCTCATCGGCCCGCGCCCCCATTCCCAAAGCAAATAACAGGCACAAACCCCAACGACCAAGTCGGCTGGCATGAACAAGTCGAGACAGACGGATCACGGGAAACCTCAATCAGGATCGCCGACTGATGGACCTCTGAAAGGACCAATTAGCGGAACCATTCAGTGTAGAGCCTGTGACGGAAGTCGTCACGCAGCCGCCAGGAGAAATCAAAAAGGGGGGGGGCTTAAAGCCTTTGCGGAGATGGCTCTCAGTCCGACTCTTGCAGAGTTATGTCGTCAGAGCGGCCATTTTTTGCAGGACTTAGCGGATTTTTCGTGACCTTGGTCCGGCGAGGGCTCACGGGGAAATGGTTCGTTGGAGGCTCAGTCTGTGGAGGTTGTGGAGCATGTCAGAGAACGATGTGGAAATTCGCCTCGACAGCAAAGACGGCTCACCGCCCCCAGGGTCTGCCTTTCACTCTTTGGCCGACTCAGCCTCGCGTGGCTGGCGATCCACGGAGAGAAGTCCCTTGTGATGAGGTCGTTGTAAAGAAATGGCAGACACGTGGCCCGTCTGATGGGATGGGTAGAACCCGGTGGCGATGTTTTTGTGATTGCCAGGCCACTGGGCTGGACGATACATTAAACGAATGGCTAAATGTTGATGCGTTTTGATTGCGAGTTGAGACCTGCATGTCGTCCCTTTGGAACCATCCGCGACCGACGCGCCGACTTGCAATTCAGGCGGGAAGCCTGGGGATGCTGGGACTCGCCGCCACAGGCACTTCGGCAGACGATGCTTCTCGCGACGGGCGGGTGCCAGCTGCCAGATCGGTGATTTATCTATTTCTGTCCGGTGGACTGGGGCAGCACGACAGCTTTGACCTGAAACCGGATGCTCCGCCTGAGATTCGCGGCGAGTTTATGCCGATCGCCACCCAGACACCGGGTGTCGCAATCTGTGAACACTTGCCCCAGTTGGCGGCACGCAGCCGGCATTGGTCGCTAATCCGGTCGTTGACGCATCCGAGCAACGATCATTCATTGGCCCATCTGATCATGCTGACGGGGCGATCCAAGGCTCCGCCGACGTTTAACGCCAACAAGCCCATGGCGGAAGACTGGCCCTCGATCGCCGCTGTGGCAGGGGATCGCCTGGCATCGGAAGTTTTTTTGCCGCCCTCCGTGGTGCTGCCAGAAAGGTTGATCCACCGCACGGGGCGGGTGATCCCAGGGCAGTTCGCGGGAGCCATGGGGCGGCGACGCGATCCCTGGTTTATTGACGCCTGCCCCTTTCATGCGGAAAGCTATGGAGCGTATCCCGAATACGAATTTGATCACGCTAAAGGGCCAGTCAAGTCGGCACTCAAGTTCCAGGCCCCCAACCTGTCGCTGCCCGAGGGGCTGGTCAGTGATCGTCTGGACCGTCGGCTGGAGATGCTGCGATCGATCGAGGCCCAGCGCCTGGCCTTGGATGAGGCGGCCACTCTCGGGACATTTTCCCGGCACCGCGAGGCGGCGGTGTCACTCTTGATGGACCCCCAGGTGAAGTCGGCGTTTGATGTAACGCGGGCCGATGCCGCTACGCAGGATCGCTACGGTCGAAACTCATTCGGATGGTCGGTACTAATGGCCCGGCGGTTGGTGGCTGCGGGGGTCGGATTTGTGCAGGTGAATCTGGGGAACAATGAAGCCTGGGACACCCACGGAAATGCGTTTCCGAACCTCAAGAACAGTTTGTTTCCTCCCACTGACCGGGCGGTGGCAGCCTTACTCGATGATCTAGCGGAGACGGGAGAACTGGACCGAACGCTGATCGTGATGGCCGGTGAGTTTGGACGAACGCCGAAGATTTCGCATCTGCCCCAGCATTACGCTCTGCCGGGACGCGATCATTGGGGTGGAGTTCAGAGTGTGTGGATCGCCGGGGGCGGAATCCAGGGAGGACGTGTGGTGGGGACGACCGATAAAATGGGGGCTTACCCGGATCGCGATCCTGTCACCCCGGAAAATCTGGCAGCCACGATCTATGACCGTCTGGGGCTGCCCCCGAGCATGCAATGGTATGACGACCAGCAGCGGCCACATGCGGTTTACCACGGAGAGCCAATCACGGCGCTGTGGTAATCCGACGGTAGAGGGTCAATCCGATGGTGCCGTCTTCCCGCTTCCCGGCGTGGTTGGAATGTGTGGGTTGCACCGATTACACGTGGACCGCCAGCAGGGTACTGTTAAACCGAAGCGGTTACAGGCGACCTGCCTGTCGTAGGTTCTGTGCCATCGAGATTTGTGAAATGGCCTTAACCCGAAAGGCCATCGGAACAAGCAACTTGACGGTACTGTTTCATGCGTGATAGGTTACGGGGGTGCGGATTGGTGCGTCCGTTGCTGCTGGGTTTTGCTTCGCGATCCTCAGTATGCAGATAGAGTATCGATCTGGCACTTTGCCCCTTCTGACACTTCCCCTCTGGTTTGTGAATGACTCACTCCCCGGATGTCCGCCACGGATTGTGCCCGGCCTCATTGGTGAGGGACGGGAGTGTCACATCTGCTGAATGGTTCCAGATCTCGCCTTCGCGGGAGAGAGCCTCACGCTGGTGGAGCGGCCTGTTGGGCGCTCTGTGGCTGTGCCTGGGGATGGCGACTTCCGAATTATCCGCGCAAGAACCCGCAGCTCCCGCTGCGGAGGCCGCTCCGGAAGTCAAAACGGACGACGCCCCCGTCGATCCCGACGCCAAATACGCCCCCCCGCGGCTGACCCCCGAGGATGAGACCAAGTGGCGGCGTTCCAGCCTGGTTTCGTTTCAGAATGCCCTACGCGCTTCCGCGCCCACGTCTGCGGAAACCAAAGTGCTTGTCGACGGGGCAACGCTGTATGTCAACAAAATCACCATGACCTCCCTGCGGAAGGATCTGTGGAAATCCGCCGTGGACCCGGCCAAGCGAGTCGTGGACTTGGCTCCCCCAGCAGTCCGGTCGATCCTGGCATCGGCCATGGTCAAGCAGATTGGCGAGATGCTGAGGGAGAATCCCCGGCATCCTCCGGAAGTGGAATTGAATCTGGTCCTGTTGCTGGCGAATCTCAATTCCCAGCCAGGGTCGACGACTCCACCGACCCCCATGGTCCCGTACACTCCCGCTCATCCCCTGCTGATCGAATATATCCAGGACCCCACGCGACTGGTGCAGTCACGCATTCACGCGGCCATGGCGCTGGGCCGGATCGGTCGCGATGCGATCGTGGGTGTGAAAGATGGCGACCTGAGCGTTGTGCAGCGGGCTGCGGTGGCCACATCCGTTGCCACCACGCTGCGCAGCACGGAAATCCAGGGTTCTAAGGTCGGCCATGTCTGGCTGCGATGGCGACTCGTGGAAGCTCTCGGCAACTGTGGTCTGGGGATTGAACCCACAGGAGCTCCCACCTACATCGACGCCGCAATGGCGGTCGCTGCCGACCCCAAGGAGAATATCAAAGTGCGAGCGGCAGCCCTGCAGGCCGTGTCTCAGATGAATCTCCCGGGGAACACAAATGTCCCCCTGATCCTGTCGGAGATCATGAAGGTCGTTGAACAAGTCGCCAAGAATTACAACTCCGCAGCTCAGGCCAAGGTGAAGCAACCGGTCGACCCCGACAGCAGCTGGGCCATCATGGAGTGCTATCTGGCCTTCCAGCCAGCCACCCAGCAGCAGGCCAACGCACCGCGCTTGTGGGGAATGTTGAACCAGTCCAAACGGTCGGGTCTGGGAGGGTATAGTGCCTCGGTCAAAGGGGCTTATGACTTGTGCGTTCCGATCACGAATCACATGATTAATAACGCCAAGTCCCCGATCGTCATCCCCAAAGCACAGGTAGACGCCGTGTCGAAATGGGTTCAGGACAATCCTCCTGCTGATCGAAAACCCACAGCCACCAGTGCTGCTCTCCCCTGAACTGATTGATGAGTCACAGGGATGGAAGCCTCAGCCGATTCAAGACCCTGGCTGCAATGGGGGGTAACCTCACTGGGGATCGTCTTGATTGCAGTGGCCCTGTTCCGCTGGGGTTCAGGGCGTGGCAATCCCTCCGATGCCGGACAACGCAGCGTAAATCTGGGTGGAATTGCTGTTTCGGATTCGGTATCCCCGACCAGCGGCCGACCTCCGGTATTACCCCAGACATCGGGAGCGGGAGATTCGGCATTGCCATCCTCTCACAGCCCCCTACCGGCAACATCTCCGCTGTCAACGGATGCTCAGACCCGACAGCAGTTGATGGGAGTGTGGACGCACCTCGCCAACGGTCAACAATGGATTGAAAATCGCCCCGACGGCACGGCCCGGATGTTTCTCCAGTTGGACTTCCTGGCCTCACTGCTGTATGGCGGTGACATACACCTGGATCTGAAGTGGGAAGTGAAGAACGGTATTCTTACGCATCAGGTTATCTCGGGAACCCCCCCAGAGAATGTCCAGAAGCTGGTTCGCGATTATGGCTGGACGAGGACCTACCAGATTCTGGAAACGGGCGATGGGTACATGAAGCTGGAGTCGGTTGGCGGGGTCCCGGAGCGTGAGGATTGGACGCGATCAGCCCCTCCCCCGGTCTGGACAAAAAAGCCAAGCGCCGCCCTGCAGTGAATCCGATCCTTGGACCGCAACGGTCAACCTCCCCCCTCCCTCACACACACAAAACAGCGGCGGTGATCACCCGCCGCTGTTCGTGAATGATCGCGACTGCCTTACTTGACGGCAGCCAGTGCCGCCTCGTAATTCGGGTGCGAAGCAATCTCAGACACGTACTCCACATGCTTGATCTTATTGTCGGCTCCGACCACGAAGATCGCCCGGGCCAGGCAGCGATCCAGCGGCCCGCCGCTGATCAGCACGCCATACGCCTGGCCGAAACTGGCGGCCCGGTGATCGCTCAGGCAGGTGACCTTGTCGACCCCCTCCGCACCGCACCACCGCTTCTGGCCAAAAGGCAGGTCCGTGCTGACAACCAGCACAGCCACACCGCTCAGTTGGGCAGCCTCTTCATTGAACCGCTTGGTTTCAAGGTGACACACCGATGTGTCCAGAGACGGGATGGTGGCAATGATCCGAGACTTCCCGGCGGACGACGCCAAAGTGATCTCTTCCAACGCATTGTTTTGCAGGCAGAAGTCCGGGGCGGTGTCGCCCACCTTGAGTTCCGCTCCCGAGAGGGTAACGGCGTTGCCTTTGAGTGTAACGGAGGCCATGGGGTTGTCCTTCGACGGTTGAGGAAAGCCGATTCGGCTTGTGTTCTGTGCTCCAGTGAGGCAGTATTGCGGGTCTGCGTCGCCTTGCAAGTCCGTCGTTTCGTTCGGGGCGTTTTGTGCCACTCTTCGCTGAACTGCTGTCGCTTGGGATCGCCCTGGCCGGGTTGACGATCTGGGGGTGGGTCGGAGTCCAGTGGCTGCGTGACGCACCACTGTTTGACTTCCCGGTCCCCGTCACTCGCCCGCGAGGGAGGGCTGCGGTTCTGCTCGCCGGCCTGTGGCTGGGACAGTCGCTGTGGGCGGAGTGGACACGCGTTGAACAGCCCCTGGTTCCGGTCTCCGTCACACGGAATCAGGCCGCCGAATCGATCGCGTTGAACTCGTTAATCCAGTGCCTGGTGGGCGGACTGTTCTTGTTTGTCCTCAGTGAAGGAAATCAGCGTGGACTCAATCGCTATGGTATGACACTGCGAGGCTGGAAGCGGTCAATCTGGTACGGTGTCTGCGGGTATCTGGCGTCCGTGGTCCCCGTGTTTCTGGCCATGTGGATGATGCAACCGTTTCGCAGTGAAGCGACCATCCACCCCTACCTGCAACTGCTGCATACGGAAGGAAGTGCGTTTGTCGTGATCCTGCTCTTTTTCACCGCAGCCATCCTGGCCCCCCTGGTGGAAGAGCTAATTTTTCGTGTCGCCCTGCAAGGTAGCCTGCGGCAATGGCTTTCCCCCCTTCCCACGCTGGTGATCAGCTCAGCGATATTTTCGGCGGTCCATGGTTTTCCGGATGCCGTGGGGTTGTTTCCGCTGGCGATGATACTGGGCTATCTGTACTGGCGAACGGGCAGTTACCTGGCCGCCGTTGTGGCGCACGCCTGTTTCAACTCGGTGAATATGGCGATGATGCTGCTGCAAGAGCCCGGTACCGTCAGCGGTTGACCTCCGCCGGATTCGTTCGTGCGTTGTAGCGATTTCGCAACATCCAGCACGACTGGCACGATTGTTCCGATAGGGTCGATCCAGAGGGAAAACCTCGCATTCAGCGGCGTTTCCTGATTCCCCTCAGACGGCGGCGCGGCGCATCTCTTAAGCTGAATGAGGCGGCGTTTCGCCCCATTTCGTCGTTGGAGTCTAGCGTGATTCAACCCACCGTCAGCATTGTCGTCCCCACCTACAACCGGGCTCACCTCATCGAGGAGACTCTGGCGTCAGTCGCGGTACAGACTTTTTCCGACTACGAGGTGCTGGTCATTGATGATGGGTCGAAAGACAACACCGCCGAGATCATGAAGCGGTGGTGTGACAAAGACTCCCGAATCCGTTATGTCCAGCAGCCCAACGGTGGTGTCTCCTCGGCACGGAACCACGGGTTGCGGATCGCCCAGGGAGAGTTTGTCGCCTTTCTCGACTCCGATGACCTGTGGTGCCCCTGGAAATTGGAGATGCAGGTCGCCCTGATGCGGGCCATGCCGCAGGTCGGCATGCTGTGGACCAACATGGATACGATCGATGAACAGGGACAGCCGCTGACGCCGAACTACCTGCGAACGATGTATTCATCCTATGAAGGTCATGGACCGGAGTACCCCTTTCAGAGTTCGACCACACTGGGGGAGATTCCAGGGCTGACGGCGGGCCACATTCCGGCGGACGTCCCTCCCGATACGGTCATCCGAAGCGGACGGATTCTTCGCGAGATGGTCTTTGGCAACCTGGTCCACACTTCAACCGTACTTCTTCGACAGTCGATTGCTAAGCAAGTCGGGCCGTTCGATGAATCGATGCGCCGCGCCGGAGAGGACTTCGATTACCACCTGCGAACATGCAGCCTGACCGAAGTCGCGTACCTCGATCGATCGTCGATGAAATATCGAATTGGCATGCAGGACCAGATCACTTGTCCAGAAAACAACATCTACTTCGCTCGGTCGTTCCTGATCTCGATCAAGCCGTACCTCAACACTCCGGGGCTGCTGTCGAGTGCCGATCAGCGACATATATTGGCCTCGTCCTATCGGTGGCTCGGCGAACAGCTGCTCGATCAGTCGAGGGTTGAGGCGATCCAGTGTCTCCTGAAGAGTTGGTACAATGAACCGTTGCGGCGAGACACCGTCAAGCTGCTGATCAAGGGAGTCTTGCCTCTGCGGATGCTTCGCGGAGTGCGCGATGCCCTCCGGCGAGCTTGGCCGACGAGTCCCATGACCAGTGGCATGCACGCCGTGAAGAGCTGACTGCCTGTCGGACCAAGAACGTCCCGATCGAAACGTGTCTGCATCGGGAAAGCCGGCAGCGAAAGAGCTACCTCACGGGACACCGAATCCCGAGAAGCCCAGGAATTCCTCCTTCGCAGTAACCTTAATCTGGGGATTCGACGTCAGGGACGCCAGTGGTGAATTGCCGGCCTTGTGGCGGGAGGCAACGCAGTGGCTCGTTTTTTCTACTCCCAAAGGCGTTCATCCACCGCCGTCAGCCGCGCGGCCAGGGCGGCCTCTCGCAGCTTGCCCACCAAGTACTGCTTATGGTTGGCAACGGCCTGTTCACTAATTCCCAGCTGAGTGGCGACTTCTTTATTCGTCAGTCCACGTACGAGCAGAAGCTCCAGGCACTGAAGCCGCATCCAGTCCCCTTGCCGACGCCAGGCCGCGATCAACCGCTGAAGACAGTCGGCCAGCACGGCTTCTTCCGTCTCCCGGTGTTCGCGGCTGCGGGCGATGCTGGAAGCGCGGCGGGCGGGGGCTGTGAGCTCCGCGTCCTGCCCGGCAACAGCCAGCAGCAAAGGACGCCGCCCCGTCTGCCGTAACCGATCCGTGAGTTTATGCGCACAGATCGAGAACAGGAATGCCTGCAGCGGTGTCGCCGGATCGTAGTGCGGCAGCGCTGTCAAAAAGCCGACAAACGTATCCTGCACCACATCCTCGGCCAGCTGACGATCACGAAGCCGACTGGTGGCAAATGCCAGTAGCCGCCCTTCATATTCATCGATCAATCGTTGCCACGCGGACGCCTCACCCTGCCGAATCCGGGTCATGAGTACGCGTTCAGCAGAGTGAAGAGAAGAGGACACGCCAATGACCGCCGCCTGGGAGGAACACAGTTCCGAAAGTGTAGCATTCGTGGAACGATTTGAACCCCAGAGGATGTGTTTCCGGTATCAAGTGTGTACACCAGGAACGTAGCTCTACCCACGATCCAGTCTGTCGCATGCATTTCCAAGCCCTGTTTTCTCTCCCTTCGTGGGGCAGGCAGGATTGCCTACCGGACTTACCGATTTTCCGGAGGCACACACGCACGTATCAATCAGGGGTTTGTCCCGGATGTTGTGAGCGGAAAGATTTCGTATCATCACCATTCACGTCACGTAGCAGGGAGCGTTGGAATGCGATCGATGCGGCAAGCAGGGTTGGTGCTGGGGCTGATGGTCTGCTGTTCGGCAAATGCCTGGAGTGCCGACCCGCCGAAGGGGAACGGACCGCAACGATTCGATCTGAGCGCCCGAGCCAGCTTGATCGATGCGCGGGCTCAAGAGCATCCCGAGATCGGGTTTGTATTTCAGGACGCCAAAGGGAAGCCCACGGATCTGCAGCACGCGGTCGTTGACACTCGGACGACTTCCCGTGGACAGCTGGTGATCTGGCTGATGGGCCACAATCAGGGACTGTTCGAACGGGTATCGGGGTACGGACTGCATGGGATTCACGTGCATTACGCCAATGGCTGGTTTGGAAAACTGGATGCGCGGCATCGGGACGATGGCACCAGCCTCGGCAAGATCCGTCTGGAAGCGGCGACAGGTGAAGATCACAGCCCGCTCATTAATATTCCGAAGCCCGACAGCCTGGAAGAACGATCCCTGCAATTCGTGAAGTGGCTGGCGAAGGAACACCCCGCCGGTCACTGGGACCAGTTCCTGACGGATAATCAACGCGATCTGCACTGGGACAAAGTCATTCTCTGCGGTATTTCACACGGTTCGACTACGGCTGCCCGGTTCGCCAAACACAAGAAGGTCGCCCGCGTGGTGATGTTCTCGGGGCCTCGTGATCAGCTGGAGTCGTGGCAGGGATTCCCGTCCGCAACCCCCGAAAATCGGTATTTTGGATTTACCCATGTCCTCGACAGCGGTTGGACCGGGGATCACTACTGCCGCTCGTGGCAGATGCTGGGGCTGGCTCAATTTGGCCCTCTGGTAAACGTGGATGAGGTGCCCGCTCCCTTTGGGAATTCCCGCCGTCTGATTACAAACAGCGATGTGAAGAACGACGCAAACCGTGCTCACTCGATGGTCGTTCCGGGAGGAGCTGCCGCGAAAGATTCATCCGGAAAGTTCATCCACGAAGCGGTGTGGCGCTATCTGTTCACACACCCTGTCGAGCAGATCGGTCCACCGGTGCCGCCGGAAGCGGACTGCCGCCTGGACCTCCGGAAGTAGCGGCGACGGTTACTGACCAGCCATTTCGAGCAAAGCGTCCATGATCTTGACCGAAGCCTGAGGCTCCAGATAATTCGTTCCCGGCCAAGTTTCGTATCCGCCGAACTCGAAATGCCGAGGTGTCGGCAGATACCCATAGTACCCGTGCGCCAATTCGACCATAAACGAGTGCTTGATCGGGCTGCGTTTTTTGAACTCCAGACCGGTCTCGGCAAAGGTCTCACAGGGAGACGTGCCAATTGCAATCTCGCCGATACGAATCAGCTGAACAGGCAGCCTGGTGGTCGGACTGGCCTTGGCCAGCCGCTGAATCCGTCCGGCGTAGATCACCGCGAGATCCGTCTTTTTGAGGAGATTCTCGGGCTTGGTTTCGGTTTCGAGGGCCCAGTCGAGCAATGCGGGTTCGACGGTTCGCCATGCCACGTCGAGTTCACGGTACTGAGCGGACAGTGGAGACTTCTCCTGCCAAGTGACGTGAGAGAGCGCCTTGTGAACTTGGTTTGCCACGTCTTCGGCGACATACCGCATCTGTTCATACGGCGGCTTGCTGGGCCGGGGTGTTCGGAAGTTGATGTTGTTGCAGTCGCCACTGGTTCCATTAGCCAGCATGGCCACGAACGGCGGTCCGGTGTCGTGAGCCAGCTGCAGCTTCTGGAGTGTCTCGCAGAAGATCGCGAAATAGTCTGCTGACACATCCGCGGGCCCGGTTCCCCCCACATAATGCAGCGAATACGCCGAGTAGACCGCAATCATCCGGCCTGTCGGCTCGCGGACCGCGACGAATGAGACTTCAGGATCGATCGGCCCGGCGGGCTCGATCAAATCCGGATGGCCCCCTGGTGGATTCATCTTCACTCGATCAGTCTTGCCAAACGGGCTGAGCAGTGCGGGACTCCCCTCTTTCATGAACCAACGGCGGTTGAAGACATGCTCGGGGACATGGACTGAACCAAAACCGATCTGGGCCGGCCGCAGCTGATTCCTGGCCCGGCGAACACCATCCGCAATCCTGTGGGCCACGAATTTCTGATAGGCGTCGAGTTCTTGATCGGACTGATACCCGCGCTCCCCCAGGGCGCTGGAGGCGGAGTGCGTGTGCGTGGCGGAAATCAGGACATGGGTGGAAGGAATCCCCGTCGACTCCTGGATCAGACGACGGGCTTCCACACTCAGGCTGCGATGAATCCCCAGCAGGTCACAAACCACGAGGGCCACTGTCGTCGGCCCATCTTCGAGAACCAGACACCGCGCATGGAGTTCATCATGAACATGAGTCGATGGATAAGGCGAGAACCCCCCAATGATGGGCAACCCAATCTCCGGGGTGATGTTGCTGGTGGCAGCGCCCGCTCGAAAGACGGCGGGCTCGGGGGGCGCTGCCCACACACAGGTCGTCCAGCCCCAAAACAAAAGAACCAACGAGGACTTCATGGGAGTGGCTCCGGAGAAGGCGAAAGACGGGATCAAAGCACTCTGATCTGAGGGGAATCAGGAGTCAACCGAGGGGAATTCGGCGAAGGTGCGTGTTCTCCAGATTGAGGCCCCGGAAGAATTCATCCGAACCGCAATTCTGGCATTCTCGATAAAGTCCGAACCATTCCCCAGAAGCTGGGGATGTTGACAGAATGCCACGTTCCCGAGGGGCGTTCTCCGATCATCAGGGCGACGTGTGACCTATAGATCAAACAGACCTGAACCGATTGCAAGTGCGTTCAGGGCAATGAAATGCCCCCTTCGCTGCGTTGGATGAGTGATGTTCACATTCGAAGAGTTTTCGGGTTCCACAGCAATCCTGCACGATGATCCCCAAGGGCGGCGGCGTCCCGACAGGGGACAGTTACAGCACATTGAGCTGCTCGGTCGCTGCGAAGAACTGACCGGCCTCTCGTTGTCTGTCATTGATACGGATCTGGGGCAGTTTATCAGCGGACCTTGCAGTCATCTCGCGCGATTCCACCTGGGTCCATTGATTCAGACACTGCAAAAGGCTTCCGTCCATGTGGCGACAGAACGAGGACTGATCCTGTACGGGCTCCAGATTCCGGGAACCCCACTGATCGCCGGAGGGGTTCTGGTCAATGACAATGCTCTGATCCCGGAGTTGGAAGACCAGGCGGCTCAAAACGGTTTCACTCAGGAATCATTCACCAGTTGGGTCACCCGCCATTCCGGAATCCGCCCTGATGTGGCTCGGAGACTGCTGGATAGTGCCCAGCAGATCATGGCACAGCACGCCACCGGCACCGAATCGGTTCAAACCCGTGATGCCGTAGTCCACCAACTGGGACAGATTTACGAGGAAGTCACCCTCATTCAAGATCTTTCACAGTATCTGCGTCCCGATGTAGATCCGCTCATCCTGATGGAGGCCGTGCTGGAACGAATTGAACTCATTACCGGAGTTGAACTCGGGGCGATCTGTTTGCAACATGCCGGAAACAAGGGAACGTGCCTCAATGGCGATTGGGGAATGTCAGCCAGCGACCTTCAGCGCTGGCTGAATCAGGAACTGGGGGGGCGGTCACCCCACATCCTGGTCAGAAACAACCTGCGTACCGAACACAACGGAGGCCGTCTGCGGTGTATCGCGGCAGTCCCTCTATTCGTGGAAGATGCCGATCCCAGCTGGATCGTCATTGCCAACACAAAGGATCGCCGGGAGCTGGGAACCGAAGAAGCGAACCTGCTGCGTTCCGTAGGAAGCATCATCGCCGCTCAGATCCGTGTCGTGGAGCTGTTCCGCGAGCAGGACACCATGGTTCTGGCCTTCATCCGGTCACTCGTTGCCTCGCTGGATGCCAAAGACAGCTACACCCGAGGGCATAGCGAACGAGTGGCCCTGGTGGCGGAGCGGATTGCCCGTCAGATGCAGTTGCCGGAACCAGAGGTCCGCACGATATTCCAATCGGGATTGCTGCATGATCTTGGGAAGATTGGGGTGTCTGATGCGGTACTGCAAAAGTCGGAGTCACTGTCTCCGGAAGAATTTCATCTGATCGCCAAGCACCCTGAGGTCGGGCATCAGATTCTGAGTGAGTTGCGAAATCTGTCGACTCTGTTGCCCGGAGTCCGACATCACCACGAGCGATTTGATGGACGCGGCTATCCCGATCAACTGGCCGGAAAGTCGATACCTCGCATGGCCCGCATCCTGGCAGTGGCCGACTCCTTTGACGCGATGGGCAGCAATCGCCCGTATCGCTCGGGAAAACCCATCGAAGTCGTGGAACGTATCCTGGCGGAGGGCGCCGGTAAACAATGGGATCCGGATGTCATCCAAGCCTATTTTGATGCCCGGCTGGATATTCACCGAATCTGGAATCAGGCCCTGGAACGAATGAATCCACCGGAGTCAACGTCCCGGCAAACATCCGTCCCGTCCGCACTCGTGATTGCAATGCCGGATTAGGGACCAACCTCACTGGCGAAATCGCTCGGCTTCTTCTCAAATGCGTGTCTAAACCGGCTTCCGGGAAGTTCCGGGGGTGTGACCTGCCTGAGGAATTGGCCTCGATGCTCGATTTGCAATTCGTTGTTGAAAACCGTGACGCTGTCGAGGCGAACTGCCGCAATCGCGGGGTGCCGCTGGATTTGTCGAAACTGCTCGACCTGGCCGGGCAGCGACGGGCACTGATTATGCAGGGGGATGACCTGCGCCGCGAGCAGAAAGAGGTCTCGGCCCAGATTCCCAAGGCCCCCGCAGCTGACAAGCCGACCTTGATCTCGCGAGGCAAGGAACTCCGTGAACTGGTCCAGAAGGCCGAGGCCGACCTCGTCACTGTTGAAGAACAACTGCATCTGGAGCAGATGCAGATCCCGAACATGACGCACCCCGATGCGCCGGTCGGGAAGCTGGAGACCGAGAGCATCACCGCTCGTGAGTGGGGCACAAAGCGGCAGTTCGACTTCAAGCCCAAGGATCACGTCGACCTGATGGCGGCGCTCGACATGGTCAACCTGGAGGCCGGGTCGAAAGTCGCCGGGCACGGGTTCTATTTCTTGAAGAATGCCGGTGCCTTGCTGGAACTGGCTCTGGTCAACTACGCGGTCGAGAAGCTGCGGGGCGAGGGGTTCGACATCTACACGACGCCGGATGTCGCGCGGGACGAGGTGCTGCACGGCACCGGCTACATGCCGCGTGGCCCGGAGACGCAGATTTATTCACTGCACAATACCGACCTGTCGCTAGTCGCCACCGCGGAAATCACGCTGGGAGGCATGCTGCGGGATGAGATTCTGGACCATGCCAAGCTGCCACTGAAGGTCGGCGGGATCTCGCACTGCTTCCGCACCGAAGCTGGGGGTCACGGCAAGGCGACGCGCGGCATCTACCGCGTCCACCAGTTCACCAAGGTCGAAATGTTCGGCTTCACCGCTCCTGATTTAGCCTCGTCCGATGCCTTGCATCAGACGATCGTGCGGATCGAGGAAGAGATTTTCCAAGGGCTGGAGATCCCGTACCGCGTGCTCGACATCTGCACGGGCGACCTGGGGGGACCAGCGTTCCGCAAGTACGACCTGGAAGCGTGGATGCCCGGACGCGGAGAAGCAGGCGAGTACGGTGAGATCACCAGCGCTTCGAACTGCACCGATTTCCAGTCCCGCCGGCTGGGTATCCGGACCCGCGTTCCCGAGAAGAAGGGCACGCAATATGTGCATACTCTCAACGGCACAGCGGTAGCCTGCACCCGTGCGATGATTGCGATCATCGAGAACCACCAGCAGGCCGACGGCAGCATCGTCGTACCGCCCGTGCTGCGGAAGTGGATGGGGATGGACCGGATTACGGCTTAATCATTGGGCCGATTGCCATCCACTCACCCACTCGCATCTTTCCCCCCAAGGCCCCCGCCATGTTGACTCTCGAAGGTTGTCTTGCTCGCCGTCAACGTCTGTGGGATTCACTCCCCGCAGATGTCGAATGGATCCTCATCGCGGACCCGCGGCATGTCCAGTATCTGGCCAACTTCTGGGTCCAGCCACTGAGCTTTTCGGGTGGCGAACGCGGTTGGCTCTGCTTGGAACGCGGCGGACGGGCCACGCTGCTGGGGGACAACTTCGCCTTGCGATCTGGTGTTCATAAGGCGTACGTCGATCACGAAATCGTCGAGAAGTGGTACGACCACAAGAACTCGGTCGTCAACCGTGACCACGCTCTGCTCGGTGCCCTGCAACAGCTGGCCCCGGAGTTGAAGGGACGGAAGGGTCTCGTCGAAGCTGAAGCTGTTCCGGTCGCCGCCGCTGATCTGCTGGGCGTCTCTGCAGAGGGTCGCAACGCATCGCAGGAAGCGGCCGCCGGACCGGTTTTCACCGACTTGGGCACGGCCATCCGTGTGGCCCGGCGGCAGAAGGAACCGGACGAGATCGCGCTGCTCCAACAATGCATCCGGGCCGGGGAGGCTGGGCTGTACCGCGCGAAACAAATGATCCGCCCTGGCGTTACTGAACTGGAACTCTACCGGGCGGTGGCCGATGCGTGCATCGCCGCAGCGGGACGCCCCGGACAGCTCTATGGTGACTTCCGCGCGACCAATGCTTCAAAGCCCAAGGTGGGCGGTCTGCCGACCGACTACCAATTGCAAGCGGGGGATCTGTTCATCCTCGATTTCTCATTTGTCCTCGATGGCTATCGCGGGGACTTCACGAACACTTTCGCCGTGGGAGGCATCTCCGACGAGTTGCGGGTGATGCATGCCCTGTGCCTGGCGGGGATGCGTGGTGGCGAAGCCCTGCTCCGTGCCGGAGCCCGGGCAGCGGATGTTCACTCCGCCGTGCACAAGCCGTTTCGCGATGCCGGACGGCCCGAGTTGTTTACCCATCATGCGGGACATGGCCTGGGAATGGGGCACCCCGAGCCGCCAATTCTGGTCCCGGACAGCATGGACATCCTGCAGGCGGGGGATGTCATCACTCTCGAACCGGGGGCCTATCAAGAGGGGATCGGCGGTATGCGAATCGAGCATAATTACCTGATCACCGCAACGGGGTATGAACGCCTGACCCGGCATGTCATCGCCCTCGACTGACGGCCCGAATGGGTCACCAGCCCGAACTCCACGGGGACTCATCGCCTATCGGACTCCTCAATCCGCAAGGTGGCTCAAGAGCATGGCTCGAAGGCCAACGACGAGTGGTTGCGGACGGAGCCGGTCACGGTCGCCAGTTTCGTGAAGCCCAAGGCGATATCGAGTTCACCGCCGAAAGGAGCGGCTGCCGGAGCACCTGAACTGATGGTAACCGACCGCCGAGGCGGATTCTGCCTGACACGAAACTCATGACAGGCCCTGTTCCCAAACCCCATCTCGGGAAGGCGCGGAAAATCGGAAATCTGTCGAAGGACGCCCCTGTTGCCCCCGCATGAAATCCGGCTACAGCCCAGAAATGACCTTGTGGTATCTGGGGTGCCACGCAATCCCCACAACCAGACCAGGGAGGAGGATCAGAAAGAGTGATAATCCGGCCCACACGAAGAACCCTCCCCAACTTCCTGGCTCCAAAACGCATTGGCTGGGATCGCTGGGGTTGTACGACACCATGACCCGTTGACTGACCGGGTATTTCGCCAGGGTTTTCTGAACATGCGACTTGTCAGCCGGATTGCCCCCTTGAACGGCGGAACGCCTGTGCCCTTTGTGGGTCACTCCATCGATCACGAATTCGTACTCGATCAGGGCTTCGTAGTACTCCTCCGTTGAAGTGCGATGAATCCCGTTGCTCATTCGCCGTCTCACGTCCTGAGTATTCACTTTCAGATCCGAGCGAGTCACTTTCCCGGTGACGGTCGGCCACGCGATGGATTCCCGTGATTCCATCAGTTCCAGAACTGAACGGGCCAGCATGACCATACCGCCGTAAATCAGGATCGCCATAAAGAGACTGAGAACCAGGCGGCGACCGAGCGCGGGTTTTCGACTCATCGCGACGATGACCTTGTATGAGTGGGCACGAGATGGATATTTCCAACGTCGGAGTCCCCCCGACATTGCTTGGATTATCCAGAGCGTCGTCGGACCAGGAGGGTATTGACGGCTGTCCAATTTTGGCAATCCCGCTTGCCCCCAGACGCACCAAGCAGCGTTAGGGAGGGTTGGGGATGCCCTTGGCGAGAGAGGACGTTCTGAGGGATTCGAGATTACCGCCACGCGACCGATTCACTGCGGCTTCTGTGTGGCAATCTCCCCGAGGAGCTTCCCAAACTCTCGGGCACTCCAAAGCGATCGTCCTGCGCCCCAGCTGCGGTCCACCTCGGGGACAATGTCCGCAAAGATGAAGTCTTCCTGGTGGCGCCGACTGCGAACCACGATTTCACCATGGGGGTCCACAATGTAACTGTCGCCGTAGCCAATACCCTCATAGCCCGTGATGCATTCTTCCTGACCGCCGATAGAGACATTATTGCCTCGGACAAAATAAACGCTGTTCTCCACGGCGCGAGCGATGTGATCGGCACGAACTTTCATAAAGTGCGAGATCAGCCCAGA
>QWPB01000147.1 GCA_003671275.1 Planctomycetota bacterium
ATCGTCGAACATCGCCCGGAATACATCACCCGCGTGCGAGAATTCGTCCAACGGGGACAAATCGAGTTATTGGGGGGGCCGTTTTATGAGCCAATTCTGGCTTCCATTCCCCGTCGGGATCGGATCGGACAGATCCAGGCGTACTCAGAGTTTCTCCATGTGCATTTTGGCACCACGATCCGGGGGATGTGGATTCCTGAACGAGTCTGGGAACCGACGTTTGCCGGAGATATCGCCGCTGCCGGAATCGAGTACACCCTGGTCGACGACTTTCACTTTCGCTCCGCAGGCCTCGCGGACGATGAACTGCATGGGTACTACCTGACCGAAGACGAAGGCCGCCTGCTGAAGATTTTTCCGGACAGCGAAAAGTTGCGGTACACGATCCCCTACGCCGAGCCGGACGAAACGATCGATCACCTGCGAAAGATCGCCGAAACGCATACCAATGCGGTGGCCGTGTTTGGGGATGACGGCGAAAAATTCGGTGTCTGGCCCGACAGCAAGAACCACTGTTACACCAATGGATGGCTGCGACGGTTCTTGGATGCTTTGGTCCGGAATCGCGACTGGTTGCAGGTGGTCACGCTGGGCCAGGCTGTTCAATCGGTCTCCCCGCTCGGCAAGATTTACCTCCCGGATGCCAGCTACCGAGAGATGACGGAGTGGGTTTTGCCTACAGAAATGCAGCTGAAATACCGGGAAGTCGTTCGTCAACAGGAGCAGTCGCCAGACTGGCCCGAACTGAAGCCATTTGTCCGCGCCGGTTTCTGGCGGAACTTTCTGGTGAAGTACCCGGAAAGCGATGAGATGTACTGTCGCATGCAGGAGGTCAGCGGACGACTGGCCACGCTTCGGGGAACCCCGGAAGGGGCCGGAAATGCGGTACTTGCCGAGGCGCAGACCCACCTGTATCGGGGACAATGCAACTGTCCGTACTGGCATGGGGCATTTGGGGGGTTGTATCTGCCATTCTTGCGTAACGCGATCTACAAGCACCTGATTACAGCCGACAATCTGATCGAACAGTCGCGTTCTCACACCTCCCGCTGGGTGGAGGCCGAGGTCCGCGACTTTAATCTCGACGCCCGGAAAGAAGTCCGACTGTCTGGTGATCGACTGATGGCCTATCTGTCCCCGGCTCGGGGCGGACACATCTATGAACTGGATGTTCGGCAGACACAGGTCAATCTGCTGTCGACGCTGAACCGGCGGCCCGAGCCGTATCACCTCCGCGTTCTGGAAGCGGGGCAGCGACAGCAGGAGCTGGCAGGACGGAGTGAACTGGATATCAACAACTCCATTAAGTTCAAACAGCCGGACCTGCATCAAAAACTCTGGTACGATGCGTGGCCCCGGAAGAGTCTGGTCGACCACTTCCTGGTTCCTGGAACCACTCGCGAGCAGTTTGAGGCGGGGCAGGGCGGCATCAGTACCTTCGCAACGGGAGTCTATGAGGCCCGGCTGCGGAAATCCGATTCGCGGGTGGAAACGATCCTGACGCGAACGGGTCGCGTGGGGGATGCCGACGTTCAGTTGACGAAGACCGTGGCCCTCGACACACAGGCTTCGGGGGATCTGGAAGTCACCTACGAATTGAGCGGATTGCTTCCCGGAGTTCCGGTGCATTTTGCGGTCGAGTGGAACTTTGCCGCGCTCGCGGCGGGGGCCAGTGATCGTTATTTCTACGACGCCCAGGGGCAGCAGCGCGGACCACTGCAGACTTCGCAGACCCTGGAACATTGCGAACGCATCGGCCTGGTTGATGAATGGCTAGGAATGGACACGGCCATCGACACCTCCGTCACAGGGGACATCTGGACGTTGCCGATTCAAACCGTCAGTCAATCCGAGGGAGGATTCGAACTGGTTCACCAGAGCGCATGTGTGGTGCCCAACTGGCGATTTACAGCTCCGGAGAGCGGCACCTGGAATGTACGCATGGTGTTAAGTATCGACACTTCGGTCGCTCAGGCTCGTCAACTGGGCTGCGGTAAATAGCGTTTGTCGTAAACTGGCTTGCCGCCGCAGGGGGGCGGGTCTCACAATAACAGCATGTCCCAGCTGTTGCCGCCCCGTCTTCCGCATCCTGAACCGGTCTGTTATGGGGCGCTGCGTCTGCCGTCCCGGTACATGATCTCGCCGCTGGCGGGGTATACCAATCTGGCATTTCGTCGCGTCTGCCGGGCGCTGGGGGGAGTGGGGTTAGGGACGACCGACCTCGTGAGTGCGCGGGGGATTGTGTTCAAGAGCCCGCGCTCGCTCCAGTTGACCGAGACTGCTCCCGATGACAAACCGTTTGCGGTGCAGATCTTTGGCGGTGATCCGATCCTGATGCGGGATGCGGCCCAATATCTGGAATCGATGGGGACGGTTGACTCGATTGATATCAACATGGGATGTCCGGTCAGCCGGATCACCGGAACCGGAGCGGGTTCCGCGATGATGTGCCGCCCCAGTGAGACCACCGAGCTGGTGCGATCTGTTGTTGAAGCAGTCCGGATTCCGGTCACTGTCAAAATGCGGCTGGGGTGGGATGAAACCCAGATTACCGCCCCCGAGTTTGCCCGCGAATTTGAACAGATCGGCGTCGCGGCGATTGCCATCCATGGCCGCACACGGGCCCAAGGGTTCAGTGGCACGGTGAATCTGGATGGGATTCGGCAAGTGGTCGAAGCGGTCGATCAGATTCCGGTAATTGGCAACGGAGATGTCCGAACGGTGGCGGATGCCGCCCGGATGTTTGAGGTCACCGGCTGTCACGCCATCTCCATCGGGCGGGGAGCCTTGGCCAACCCATGGATCTTTCGCCAGCTGACCGAGTGGGAAGCCACCGGCAGCTACGGGCCACCGGGGACGTTTGACGACCGGTTGGGACTGCTTCGCAAGCAGCTGGGGTATTACGAACAACAACAGGGGATCGACCGCGCGATCCGCTTGTTTCGAAGGATGGCCCACTGGTATCTGAAATCGATGCGGGTCTCCTCAGAATTGCGGAACGCCTATCAAAATGCCGTGACTCCGACAGAAGTGGAGGCGGTCCTGCAACAGATTGCTGCTGTGGGGCCGCGAGGAATGAGCCGCGATGGACTCCTGCCCGATATGCACGTTCCGGTACCCAGCGGTCCTGTTGAGAACTGGTAGAGGGAGACAGCTTCCTCGTGTTTCGGAGTTCTGAACACGCGAGGAAGCGGGTGTTGCGTTAAGGAATTTCAGCCACCATCAGGCGAGTCCAGGGGCCATCATTGACGTTGTAATAGACGCGTTTTCCATCGGCGTTGAAGGCTGGATGCGGATGATTGTGCCGCCACGATCTGGCTCCCTGGGAATTGTCGAACTGGTCGATCACGACGAACTCATCCCGCTGCGTCGAGCCGATGCCGATGGCCCAATGTCCCGGCTGGCCAAACGGACGCTTGGTCACATCCGCATCGGTCACAAAGACCGTCCCGTTTGGAGAAAGTGTTGGGTGATCGGAAAAACATGAAGGAGCATACCGCGATCGATTCCTGCCCGTGGACAGATCCATCAGGACATTACTTTTCTCAAAGATTCCCGTGGAGTCCGGCGACCAGGAAGGGTGGCCCCACGTCTCGACGAGTCGGACGAATTTCCGATTCGCCAGATCATAGATCACCTTGCCGTCACGATGACTGACGTTCATCCCTCGAAAAGTGTTACCGCCGCCAGGGACGCAGGGCTTGAAAAAAACTTTGGACTCATCCGGGCTCATGATGGGAAAGAAGAGCGTCAGGTCGCGAGATCCCAGTTTCATTTCGATCCAGTCACCATACTCCGCAACTGTTTCCGCGGCGGTAACCGCCGTGACGATCTCCCCCGTGAAGACATCGATCAACTCCAGATTCCGATGGGGTCCGGGGTTCCAGTGGCAGCCATACACGGGCACCCATTTTCCCATCGCGGAGCCAAACCCGACCTGTCGATCGGTTGCGAGTACCCGCTCCATACCGGTGCTGATGTCGATGGCTCGGACGGACCAATGCCCTTCGATCAGATTGTGATAGACCACAAATCGTCCACCCCCCGCCCATTGCTGGCATGCCGCGCGGTGCGCATCTTCCGTGGTCACCTGACGGGCGAGAATCGTCTCTTTCCGGGAGGTCCGTTCCACGATACGCAAATCGCCAGTCTCCCCATGGGGGCTGTCCGAGGTGAAGTAGAGGACGTGCTTCCCGTCTGGACTCTCCGGGCATGTGTTGAAATAAGCATGAATCGAATGTCGATTCTGATCCGGGGCCACGGAGGACTTACGGGCTGATTTCCACGGCTCCAGATCGGCCCAGGCGGCGGACACCAGAAGTGCAAACATCATCAGGAATCTCATCCGCATCACTCCTCATTTTCCCGCGGACCACGATCAACTGCCGACTAAACTTGCCTGATGATACCGCATGATCGGAAGGTGGTACGACTCCGCATCCGAATCGTGGGGCGACTGGGGCATTCAGAAATTGCAGGCCATCGAGTGATTTACGAGCATCGTGGTTCGTCAACGCATGATTTTGGGGTTCGCCCTCCCGTATGGGCCTGTCACAACCAAAAGACAAGCGTTGACATGGCAATCGGCTCTTTCCTGATCCCTCCACTGGGGTGTTCCTGTGCAGGCGACAACCGGAGGGGAAATCCGTACTCTCGATCGGTTGTCGTTTTCCGATGAGGTGTCCAGGCATGTTGCGTTTCACGGGGGTTCTCACCAGATGTCTGTTCCTCGCGGGCCTGTTGTGGCCGTGCAGAGCCCGGGCTGCGGAGCCCCCTGTGGAATGGGTGGAGCCACAGACTGGCCATCGGATAGTACGACTGTCCCGCCTACCGGGCAGCGTGAGTTTGTATTTTCATCAGAACGCGTTTACCCCCGAAGGGGACAAATTGTTGATGACGACCCCCGAGGGGTTGTCGACCGTGGATTTGAAGACGCGGGAAATTCAAGTTGTTGTGCCGCGCGGGCAATTCCAGGGAGGGGGCAGTAGCGAAATTGAGATGGGGAGGCGGTCCCGGCAAGTCTATTTCATGCAGCGGACGCCCACCGGCAGTGTCATTCGAGCCACTCACATCGATACACTGGAGTCACATGAAATCGTCAAACTGCCCCGAGGGGCCAGCTTCAATGGGGTCAATGCGGACGAGAGTGCGGTCTTTGGAACGATGAACCTGACTCCGCGCGGGGATGCCGGACCAGATTCATCCTCCCGTCGGATGCGAACCGCATCACCAGGCAGCCCGCGTTCGATGCAATTCTGGCATGCCAGCATCTCAGGCGGTGAGATTCAGACGTTTCATCCATCGACGGACTGGCTGAATCACGGACAATGCTCTCCGACCGATCCGACGCGAGTTCTCTTCTGCCACGAAGGTATCTGGCAGGACGTCGACCGTGTCTGGACGATTGCTTTGGGCGAGAACGACGCCCGCCTGCTGCACAAGCGGCAGGGGCCCCATGAAATTGCCGGACACGAGTTCTTCAGCCGGGACGGACAGTGGGTGTGGTATGACCTGCAAACCCCTCGTTCCGCAGAATTCTGGTTAGCGGGCGTTCACCTGAACTCGGGCGAACGAATTCAGTACCGGCTGAAGCGGGCTGAGTGGTCGGTGCATTACAACATTTCTCCCGATGGTCGGTTGTTTGCAGGTGATGGTGGGGGACCGAACAGCGTGGCCAACCAGACGCCGCTCCCTGAAAAACGACGCCTCACACCATCTGGAAATGGCCCCTGGATCTATCTGTTCCGACCGCAATCCAAGTTCGAACCCGCCACCATCAGTGGCGAACCGGGCCGCTCTGGAGAGCTGGCCGCGGAGCGGCTGGTCGATCTTGCGATGCATGACTACAGCCTGGAACCGAACGTGAATTTTACCCCGGATGGCCAGTGGATTGTCTTTCGATCGAACATGCATGGCGAACGCCATGTCTACATGGTCGCCGTTGAAAAGGAATGAGCGGGCTGAAGGTCTTTCCAGACCCCGAGAGGAAGTGCTAGATTCCCTCCCGTTGAGTTGGAGCCAACTCAGATGTCGGCGAAGGAGTGTCGATGCCCCCAATGCGTTCACAAGAATCTGGTTCACAGGCCATCACGCGGCGCGCGGCACTCGGTGCCGTGGCATCCGGAATGCTGATTGCGGGAGCGACGCACCTTTCCGCGGAGTCGACCCGACTTCAAGAGGCCGATGATCCCCAGCGGATCGTCCGGAACACACTCACCGTGAAGACCACGGGGTCCGTCTTCACCAGTGCCACCAAGGACAAAAGCCAGAAACATCAGCTGGCGGCGACCGCCCAGTTTGTATTTCAAGAGCGAAGGTTGCCTTCGGGAGGGCGGGACGCGCTGGCTTTTCGCGCCGCTCGTGAGTTTGAATCCGCCAGCCTGAATACGAGTGTGTCGGGACGTGAAACCCAGAGTGTCCTGCCCACGGCAAACCGCTTGATCGTTGCAAATGGAACCGGGGCGGGTGTGTGGAGCTATTGCCCGACGAGCCTGTTGACCCGCGAGACGATGGATCTGCTGGAATTACCGAGCGACCCACTAGCACTACAGGCAATCCTCCCTGCAGAAGCCTTGGATGTCGGGGGCAAGTGGGCAGCCCCGGGGTGGTCGGCCCAGATGCTGGGAACCGTGGAAGCGGTGCAGAAAGCGGAAATCAACGGCGAGGTCGTGTCGCGTGCAGCAGGCCAGGCCATTCTCAAAATCGAGGGCCGCATCCTGGGACAACGCTACGGTTCCAACACGGATGTTCGGATTGCCGGCCAGATCACCTTCGATGAATCGGCCCGGTTGATCTCCGCAGCCGTGTTAACCTACACGGTCAAAGCGAATATCGGCACCGTCAGTCCGGGAATCGATGCGCAGGTCGAGGCCACGCTGATTCGCCAGGTGGAAAAATCCAGTGCCACTTTGACGGACAAGTGGGTCGAAAGCATCCCGATCAGCCCTCCGGAAAGTGTTAGCATGCTGGCCTTGGACGCATTGCCCTGGAAAATCCAGCTTTTGCATGATCGGAGTTGGCACCTGTTTCAATCCGTGTTCGAGGGGCCTGCCCAAGTCGTCATCTTGCGGTTAATGGAGAACGGCGGGCTGATCTGTCAGTGCAACGTGGCTCAGATTCCGGCAGCCCCCCCGGGACAGCATGCCCCCATCGAGCAGTTTGAAGCGGATATAGAACGTTCGCTCGGCAAGCGATTCAAGGCGATTCAGACTCGTAATAAGTTGCCCACCGATGACGGGCGGCTCGTATACCGGGTGGTCGTGGATGGCCAAAACACCTTGGTCAGTGACAAGGGATCCGTGGAGGTTCCGATGGAGTGGCACTACTTCCTGTGCGCTGCACCGAGTGGTCGCCAGTTGTCGTTTGTATTTGCGATTGAGCCGAAGCTGGCTGAACAGCTGGGGGATCGCGATGTCGAGATGGTCCGGAGTGTGCGATTCTTGAGGTAATGCTGTGGCATATTGCGGTGCATCGAGTGCGAAGAAAAGGTTGCGTACTGCTCGGGGCTGAAATCGATCACCTCGGACCACAATGCGATCGATTTCTGGCCATGATCCCCGCCGGGGGCTCATGGTCTTGAACGTCTTACGGACAATCCTCCTCCGCTTCCGGACCATACTCCCTCAAAAACTCGGCCTCATTCAGAATGCGAATGCCAAGTTCACGGGCCTTTTCGAGTTTGCTGCCGGCCTCTTCCCCAGCCAGAACCAGGTCGGTCTTCCGGGAGACGCTGGTGGCAGCTTTGCCACCTTGTGCATGGATATAATCCTTGATGGCATCGCGGGTGAAGTGGTGAAGTGTGCCCGTGGCGACGACTGTCTTTCCGGCGAGCTTACCAGCGCCGGGATCATCAGCATCTGAAGGCGCGGAAGCGGGCAGTTCGGGAGGCTGCACCCCGTGGAGGATCAGCTCATCAACAATCGTTCGTCCGAACTCGGAGGCAAAGTACGCCGCAATGGCTTGGGCCACTATGGGGCCGATATCGGGGACCAGCGCCAGTTCAGCTTCGGTCCTGGTACGGATCGCATCGAGTGATCGGAAATGACTCGCCAACGCACGGGCCGTTGTGACACCGACATGCCGAATGTTGAGTGCCGTCAACAATCGAGACAGCGGGCGCATCTTGGAAGTCTCAATCCCCTCCAGAAGATTGTCGATCGACTTCTCGCCCTGCCGTTCCAGATCGATCAGCTGATCTCGCTTCTCCCGCAGGCGATACAGGTCCGCAAACCCCGAGACGAACCCGGCATCGACAAGCTGATCGATCAGCTTAGTCCCCAGCCCTTCGATATTCATCGCCTGCCGTGAAGCAAAGAACCGCAGCCCCTCCTTGAGTTGGGCAGGGCAGGTGGGATTTTGACAGCGGATGTAAACACCACCTTCGTCCTGAGCCACCTCGGAATGACACACCGGACAGACTGTGGGGAAGACAAACGGCACTTCCTGCCCTGTGCGTTTTTCCTCCTCGACCCGAACCACGTGGGGGATGATCTTGCCCGCCTTTTCAACAATCACCCAGTCGCCAATTTGCAGACCGAGTCGTTCGAGTTCTTCTCGATTGTGCAGACTGGAACGAGAAACGGTCGTCCCTGCGATCTCGACCGGGGCGAGATTGGCGACGGGTGTCAGCGTTCCGGTCTTGCCGACCTGCACATCGATCGATAGCACCTGTGTGCTGGCTTCATACTTCTCCCACTTATAAGCGGCCACCCAGCGAGGCACCTTCGACGTGGTCCCCAACTGGTCACGAATGGCGAACTGGTTCACCTTGATGACCAGCCCGTCGACCTCTACGTTCAGGCTGTGCAGATTGTCCATCATCTGATGGCACAGCTCCAGCGTGGCCTCGATTCCCGTTCGAGCTTCGACATGGGGTGTTGTGGGAACCCCTGCGGCACGGAGCCACTCCAGGTACTCCAGATGCATGGCAAAGGGAGTTCCTTCGATATATCCCCGGCTGTGGGCGAAAAACCGGACCTTGCGGGCCTGGCAGAGCTTGGGATCGAGCAACTTGAGAGCTCCCGCAGTAGTGTTGCGGGGGTTGGCAAAGACCTCTTTTCCGAGCTCCTTCTGAGTGGCTACCAGATGGGCGAAATCGCTGTTCGAAATATAGGCCTCTCCCCGGACTTCCAGGATGGCCGGTGGATTCGGAGTGCTGAGCCGCAGCGGAACGCCGCCCAGCGTTCGGGCGTTGTGAGTGATGTCATCGCCCTGACGGCCATCACCACGCGTCAATGCCCGTACCAGATGCCCTGACTCATAGATCAAGGCCAAGGCGACACCATCGATCTTGTATTCGACGGTGTACTCCAAAGGGGCCTCTCCCAGCAGCTTGTGAAGACGGTCGTCAAACTCACGGAGTTCCGTCTCGGAGTAAAAATTCTCGATCGACAGCATCGGCAGGCGGTGTTCGACCGTTACGAACCCTTCGATGGGGGCCCCCCCCACTTTTCGAGTCGGGCTGTCTGGAGAAGCCAGTTCGGGATGCTCTAACTCCAGCTTCTGAAGCTGTTTCAGCAGCCGATCGAACTCCAAATCGCTGATCTCGGGGCGGGCCTCCACGTAATACAGACGATTGTGACGCTCTATTTCGGACCGCAGCTTGGCAATTTCCAGAGAGGGAAAGAGCATGGTCACGACATCTCCACATGTTTTGGAAGCAATCTCAGTTTAGTCGTTCCGGGCACCCCCGGAAACTCGTCCTGAGGATTCGACAGGAGAAGTGCGTGCGTCGAAAAAGTTTGTTGTGTGGCAAGCAAACCTGCCTGCCCCACGAGTTGAGCACGGACATGACCGCTGGGGAGCATTCCGTATAGTCGGTACGACTGGTTTGATCCGACCGGGAGTGAGCCGACTCCGGCGTTTTCCGCCAGACAACCGTTTGACAGACGACTGTTCTTCCGGCGCGAACCGATCAAAGGGGAACAAAGGATTGGACACACCTGTTGATGGAGTGCCTTGGTTCCGACGGATTGGAACACACCGATCATCGCCAGCGGCGATTGCTCCGGAGTGTTCGACATGTTGAAACACTGTTTTCACAGGCTGACTATTCTCAGTCTGTTTTCCGTGGTGTTGATGTGCGGCTGTGCGTCTCGCCGGTCCCATACCCCCACGGGGCGAGTTTACGGTACCGTGGGGGCGGAAGCCCACGACTACAATCCCGGAACCGATGCGCTGTATGATCCCGTAGAGCCCACACCGGTGGCTCCGCCGGTTCCGACAGACAGTGATCCGCCGCCGCCGCCCCGTAGCACTTCGGATCTTCCACCAGCTCCGCCGCGCGACGATTTCGAGTCGGCCCAGAATCCCGGACGGCACAGCGCGTGGTTTTCGCCGTTTGCGGCACGAGTTCGCATGGCCTCCCGGTCAACGAATTAACACCGATTGATCTCAGGCCGAGGTCGCCCATTCACAGCCCGGAGAACTGCTCCGGGCTGTTTGCATTGGTGGTGGTCACTCGCCGAAGAGCGAACGGGGCGTTATCCTGCGGCCCCATTGAGTGTGAACATTGGCCCACGTTTTTGGACGGTGGGCCGCATGCAGACGGAACTTCCGTCGGAGAAGAACATGGCCCAGCAGTACATCATGACCATCGAAAACCTCACTCGTATTTACGATGAGGAAACGGTGCTCGACAACATCTGGCTGGCGTTTTATCCCGGCGCGAAGATCGGCGTCATCGGCAGCAACGGCTCCGGCAAGACAACCCTCATGCGAATCATGGCGGGGGAAGACAAGGACTTTATGGGGACGGTCCGCCTCGCGAAGGGGTACAAGGTCGGTTACTTCCCGCAGGAGCCACGCCTCGACCCCAACAAGACCGTTGATGAAGAGGTGCAAGCCGGGGTTGCTGAGTCGCGGGCGATCCTGGATCGTTACAACGAGATCAACGAGAAACTCGGCGAGCCAATGGAACCGGAGGAGATGGAAAAGCTCCTCGAAGAACAGGCCCAGGTGCAGGACAAAATCGACCTGGCCAACCTGTGGGAACTTGACCGGACGGTAGACATCGCCTGCGAGGCGATGCGGCTCCCTCCCGGTGATGCCAAAATTGAGCTCCTTTCGGGGGGTGAGAAACGCCGCGTCTACCTCTGCAAGCTGCTGCTCCAGGCCCCGGATATGCTGCTTCTCGACGAACCGACGAACCACCTCGATGCGGAGTCGGTGGCGTGGCTGGAACATTACCTGCAAGAGTTCAAGGGAACGGTCGTGGCGATCACCCACGACCGGTACTTCCTCGATAATGCCGCGCAGTGGATCCTCGAAATGGACAAAGGACGGGGCATCCCGTTCGAGGGAAATTACTCGGCGTGGCTCGAGAACAAGTACGCCCAGATGGCCGTCGACGAGAAGAAAGAGTCGAAGCGGCAACGGAATATGAAACGTGAACTCGAATGGGTTCGCATGAGCCCCAAAGCCCAGGGGACCAAGAACAAAGCCCGTATGAAGCGATTCGAGGAGATGCAATCGCAGCAGTACGACGTCCGTGAAGACGCTCCGGATATCCAGATCCCCGTCTCTCGCCCCCTGAGCGAACTGGTGCTGCGGGCCGAGGGACTGACCAAGGTCTACGGCGACCGCGTCATTTTCGAGAACGTGAACTTCGATTTGCCTCGTGGAGGAATCGTCGGCGTCCTCGGTCCGAACGGAGCCGGGAAAACCACGCTGTTCAAGATCATCATGGGGATGGAACAGCCGACCAGTGGATCGCTCCGCATGGGGGCGAATGTCGACTTGTCGTACGTCGATCAGAGCCGCGACCTGCTTTCCCCGACGAAGACGATCTACGAGGAAATCTCCGGCGGGGCCGACTTCATGGAGATCGGCAAGGTCAAGGTCCACGCCCGCGCCTATTGCAGCCGCTTCAACTTCAAGGGAACCGACCAGCAGAAGTTCGTTCGCGATCTGTCCGGGGGTGAACGCAACCGTGTCCATCTGGCCAAACTGCTGCGATCGGGCGGCAACCTGATCCTGCTGGACGAACCGACCAACGACCTCGACGTGGAAACGCTGCGATCACTGGAAGACGGACTGAATAACTTCGGCGGTTGTGCCCTCGTGACCTCGCATGATCGCTGGTTCCTCGACAAGATCGCCACGCACATCCTGGCCTTCGAAGGGGACAGCCAGGTCTACTGGTTCGAGGGGAACTACAAGATGTACGAGGCCAACAAACGCGAGCGGATGGGGGTCGAAGCCGACCAGCCGCACCGGGTCAAATATCGCAAGCTGGTGTGATCACTGCGGGGCCGATGTGTGGATCAGCTGGGCAGAAAACGGGCTCTGTGCGTAAGATGTGGCCATCGGACTCGTCCGCGCGAGGTGATCACATGATTCGCACTCTCTGGGGAGTATTGGCAATCCTGCTGTGCGGGTTCAGCTGCGGGCTCGTCACCGCTGCGGATTCACCGGCGGCCCGGGCTCGCGGCGTTGAGTTTCACCGGGCCTGGGACAGCCCCCTCCGGGCCAAGCTCGACCGTACGCCGCTCCGCTCCGCGCTGGAGCAACTTTGCTCAGCCCGCAAAATTGGGTTTGTTATCGATCGACGGCTGGATCCCGATACTGAGCTCGCCTGTGAGCTGCTTGATCAGCCACTGTCTGAGTTCCTGCCAACCGTTCTGGGATCGGTTCAAGCGGATGTGGTGGTCATCGGAAACTCACTTGTGATCGGTCCCCAGGAACCACAGCACTGGTTGCGAACGCTGACTGCGATTCAACGGTCGGATCAGCATGCCCATCCGGGAACAGCGGCCATCACTGCGGAACGAGCTCGCCTGATCGATTTGCGATGGCCAGCACTCAGCGAGCCGCGACAGTTGATTGTGGATCTGGCGAAACGAGGGAAGATCCAGATCACGGGGACCGAGTTGATTCCGTATGACCAGTGGGGGGAAGGCGACTTGATTGGCGTGACTTCCGGAGAGGCGCTGACGGTCCTGGCATCACAGTACGATTTGCAACTGAAATGGACCTCCGCGACTACTGCCGAGCTGGTTCCCTTGGAAACCCCGGTGGCCTGCACCAAGTCGCTGACCATCACGACCGCTCGACGCGATGCCGCACGAATCCAGTTCCCGGAACTGACGTGGGAGTCATTGGGCAATGCCGTCCGGGTGTCTGGACGTGTGGAAGAGATCGAGGGACTCGAACGCTGGCTGAAAGGCGGAAGCAGTTCTCGACCACGCTCCCCGGCCAAGTCGACCTGGCGAACGCGTGAGTACACCTTGAAGGTTGTGGACACCCCGGTGCTCACCCTGCTTCAAGAGCTGCAAAAGCAGGGGTTTCCCGTGAAGTACGATGAGGCAGCACTCAAAAATTCTGGAATTACGGCAACCAGTAAGCTTGACTTGGATGTGCAATCCGTCACGGCCAATGAGTTGATTTCTCAGATTTGTTTGCCATTCGGCTGGGAGTCCGAGGCCACGGAAAGCGGCATCGTGATTCATGCCCCGAAGCGGTAGCCTCGTCTCAATTTTCCAATTGGTTGTCATTCCGCAACGCTCGGATTCAGAGATTTTCCCAGCAGGCACTCGATCAGCGTTACTCCCATGATACTCTGCGGGTCGGGGGCAATTCCCCGGATCACGAAACCGGAAAAGATCCTCACTCGAATGCGGGCGGTTGTGTCCCATGGAGACTTGGCAGGACTTCGCCGAACTCTTTTCCTCGCCGCGCGGGGCGCTCGCACATTCCGTTTTTTTGCCATTGTGCGCATTTCTGGCGGGTGGTCTGGTCGTGTGGATATTCCACCAGACAAAGCTGGCCTTCTCCAATGACAACAGCGCCATCCTGGAAGCTGAAGTTCGCGCGGCGAGAGAGCGTGCCATCCTCGAATGGGAGTTGGCTGCGACCCAGGATTATTTGCAATCAACGGTCTTGCCGGAGCGACTGGCAACCCTTCTCAAGTGGCTCATGCCGCATCCCGAAACCGGATTTTCCGCAGTATTTCGACTGGTCAAAGATGTCCCGCGACTGGCGAGTTCTGTTGGATTGGATCCAGAGTCACGGCATCGATTGCAGCTCTCTGCGGATCTCCTGCAGGATACACTCAGTACCGGGGTGGGGGATGTATTTGCGAGGGATCAGTTTCGCAACCGGAGCCTGACAGGGCTCACCAACCACGACCGATCCAAACTGGTCTCGCCATTCGTCTTGAGGTTGGGGTCCGCCAGAAAGCCCTGGGGAATTGTGGTCTGTTCACACGAACCGGCAATTCTTCCTCATCCAGCCCACGATGCGTTCCGTCTGCCTTTCCGCGAACTGGTAGCCTGGGCCACGCCCCTTGGAAGCGAGCTGGCGATTCTTGAGTCCATTGCTCATCAGGACAGTGAACTGACATTGACCCAGGAGATGCTGGAATTGCGGGCGATGGCTGATCAGCAGTATCGCAGTCCGTCTCACATGCTGCAAAGATTCATTTCTCGCCTGAGCGAACTGGTGCAGTTTGAGCGAGCCGTCATCTTCTTGTTTGAACAGGACGACGTGGCCCGGCCGATCCCCTTGGTTCGAGGGGGGATCCCGTTGTCCCAGGATCTGATGGATGCCTGGCAATTGGGAGAGGAACTCCTGTCGATTGAAATGACGGGAATGACATCCTCTTCATCGTGGGGAGTCAAAGAGCTTCGGCGGCTCAACATCCTGGATTCATTTCACAATGCCCTCCTGCTCCCTCTGGTACATGGCCAATGGGTCATGGGACAGCTCTGTCTGACCCGACGCACCGGAGAATCCATCGATGACGGAGACCGGCGACTCCTGCTGTGGGGAACTGGGTTTCTGGTGGAACTGCTTACGCGGACCGTCGATCGCGTGACCATGGAGCAACAGGCCACACGCGATGGCCTGACCCAGCTGGCGAATCGTCGGACATTTGATTTGGAGCTGGATCGGACCATTGATCGGGCCAATCGGACCGGGGACGACTGTGCCCTCGTGCTGCTGGATCTCGATCACTTCAAGAAGGTCAACGATACATATGGCCATCTGGGGGGAGATGCCGCCTTACGGACTGTGGCTCATGTGGTGCAACGCAGCGTCCAGGCGATGCGAGACGATGACAACCCCGTCGTGGCACGGTACGGCGGAGAGGAACTGGTGATCCTCCTGCCCGGTGTGGGAGCCCAAGGAGCCCATCGGATCGCGGAGTCGATCCGAGAAGCGGTCGAGCGAACTCCCATCAGTTTTGAACAAGGAACCTTCCATATCACATTGAGCGCGGGAGTCGCCGCTCGGGGAACTGCTGCCACGTCCTCACGGGGGATAATTGCCTCGGCGGATCAGGCCCTGTATCGAGCCAAGGAGCAGGGACGAAACCGCGTCGAACTGAACCATGCGGAGGAGCGGCCCCCCCAAACCGCGTCCGTTCTCACGTGATGGCCCCCTCGATTTCCTTACCCGATCGGCAATTTGCCGGTGCCTGCGTGCCCATGAGCCCGTGATTGACTACGATGTGTGACGTACAGTGTCCATGTCGCTCTCTGGTCGGTTTTCATGCGGATCATCACCGGTCGTTTCAAACGCCGCAAACTGCTGGCCAATCCGGGCCTCATAACACGTCCAATTTCGGATCGTGTGAAGGAAACCTTGTTTCAACGACTGGGTGATCTAGGGCTGCTGGCGGGTCGGCGGATCGCCGATGTGTTTGCCGGTACTGGAACGATTGGGCTGGAGGCACTCAGCCGGGGTGGGCAGTCGGTCGTGTTCTTTGAACTGGACCGAATCGCGTTCGATCTCCTTAAAAAGAACGTGGCCACCCTGGGCGTTGAGGACGAGTGTGTCTGGTGGCAGACCGACATTCTGCGTACCTCATTCCGCCCCAAGGGAGCCAAATCGGATTTCGCCCCTTACAGCTTGGTGTTCTTCGACCCTCCCTACAAGATGGCCCCCGACCTGAAGGCCGGGACGCGATTGAATGCCTCCCTCGAACGACTGGGCAAGGACACCGTGACCACGCCCGATGTCGTGATGGTCGTCCGCGTTCCCGACCGCACGTCGCCGACGTTTCCGGCTCCCTGGGTCGTGGATTGGACACTCAAAACGTCGCACATGGACCTGCACATCTGTCGCAAGGCCGCCGCTGGCGAGGTGGTTCAACCGGCAGCTTCCATTACCGTTGACGATGATGGTTCTGTTGCAGACGAATAGCAAAGCGGGCTGGTTAACCGATCCCGTAACCTCGGTGGCCCACGGGGGACGCATCTGAAATGTCTCCGCGATTCGGCTATCACAGGCGTTACCTGAGAATTGATCTGTCGACACAGTCGGCAGAATCGCGTCCCTTAAGTGATTCCGTACTGCGTCATTTTGTGGGTGGTGTGGGGCTGGGTACTTGGTTGCTGCTGGAAGAAGGGCTTGATGGCGTCGACCCGCTGGACGCGCGAATGCCGATTGCCTTCGCATTCAGCCCGCTGGTCGGAACCACGCTGACCACCTCAGCCAAGTTTGCCGTTGTCGCTAAAAGCCCGTTGACCCACCGGTTGTCCGATTCGCTCTCTTCGTCACATTTTGCCATTGCCGGAAAGCGTACGGGGTTTGATGCCCTCGTTATTGTGGGGGCAGCCCGCTCACCGATGGCCCTCCGGATTGATGGTTCAGAGGCCGATGTGTCGGTCGAGTTCCTGGCTGTGGACGACCTGTGGGGACAATCGAGTCGGATCGCCGCGGATGCCATCCGCCAACGGTGGGGCTCCCGATTTCGAGTGGCGGCCATTGGCCCCGCTGGGGAACGGCTGGTTCGATATGCAACGATCTCCTCCGACGGTCGACATGCCGGGCGCGGCGGTCTCGGAGCGGTCATGGGGGCCAAACGCCTGAAGGCCATCGCGGTGGCCGGTGGACAATGGGTGTCGCAGGCTCACCCGGAAGAGCTGATCGCCTACAGCCGTGATCTGTCCCGCCGATCATTCGGCCCGGCCACCGAAAAGTATCGCGAACTGGGAACCGTCTCGAACCTATTGACCTTTAACCGGCTAGGCACGTTGCCCACCCGCAATTTTCAGGAAGGCTCCTTTGCCGGAGCTGAACAACTGAATCCTGAGCAGTTCGTCATCGAACATCCGCGTACACGAGAAAGTTGTGCGGCATGCACAATCGGTTGTGAGCACCTCTTCCATGGTCTTGGAAAAGACGGGCAGAGCGGTGTGCGTTTGGAGTATGAAAGCCTCTTTGCACTCGGCCCGTTATGCGGCATCTCCAACCCGGACATTGTGTTGCAGGCAGCCGCCCTCTGCGATGACATCGGGATCGATACCATCAGTGCGGGAGCCACGATTGCCTTTGCAATGGAATGTGCCGAGCGCGGGCTGCTGGAGGCACCGGATCTACGGTTTGGACGGGAAGAGGCATTGTTGGGGGCCTTGCGATCGATTGGGGAACGGTCCGGACTGGGTGATCGTCTCGCCGAAGGCAGTCGCCACTTGTCACGGGAACTCGGCCCCGAGGCCATTGCGATCGCTCCACATGTCAAAGGGCTGGAGATTCCCGGGTACGAGCCACGGGCCTTGCAATCGATGGCTCTCGGATTCGCTGTTGGAACACGGGGGGCCGATCACAATCGATCGGGGGCTTATCAGGTCGACTTCTCGAACCAGGTCGATCGACGGGCCCTGACCCCCGAGGGTGTTCGTTTTGCCATCGAGACCGAGGATGAAGCGGCGGTGATGGACTCGTTGATTCTCTGTAAATTTCTACGCGGGGCCTTGCTCGACCGGTATGCGGAAATGGCCCAGATGCTCACGCTGATCACCGGCTGGAGTGTCAACGCCGACGAGTTGCACCAGACCGCCCAGCGCATTGTCCAGCTGCGCAAATGGTACAACATCCGACAGGGGTGGACCCCCTCGGAAGATACGTTGCCAGCCCGGTTCCTGTCGGAACCACTGGAGTCCGGTTCCAGCGCGGGGGCGACCCTCAGCGCAGCGCATCTCCAGCAGTTAATAATCGAGTACAATCATCAGCGCGGGTGGGACTCCGCAGGCTGGCTATCGCAAGAGCAACAGAACCGTTTGCGTCAGGAATCGCTGAACGTCTGACGCTCAATCGGGAGGTGGCCCCGGTGGATGTCACCTTGTTTGAGAAACCTTAACGATTCATCGTTTCATTCGGATCGTGCCATTCACGCCACAGAGTTCCTATTGGCTATTAAGAAAGCGATTCAGAATGAGGCGTTCTGTCGACTGACTCGGCAAGCTGCGCCGATCCCATGGACTGCCGGGAGTTGCATTAGCCTCCCAGTTGAGCACACCGGTCAATTCTGCCGATCATCGAACCGCCAGGCTCAAACCGTATGTCGGACACATCGATCATCACATCGGAAGCATCGGCCACTGTGGTTGCTCCCAAAGTTCCCCATCCGATTCGTACGATCTGCGTTTGCGTGTCCGCCCTGGTGGCTGGCATCGCCGTCGCCCACTGGTACGAACAACATGGCCATGACAGCTTTAACGGCTATCTGGAAGCCCACAAAACGACCATCACGGCGGACCGCGAAGGGCGAATCACCGCCATCTCACAGCCGGAAGGGCAACGAGTCACAATTGGCGATCCGCTGACGATCCTGTCGGATGAGGGGCTGGAAAACGAACTCGGGCTGATTCAGGACGAGATTGCCCAGGCCGACATCCAGCTGCAACGGTGTCTGGCGGAATCCGAACTTGACCTGCAATGGCGGTTGGCCGAACTCGACCAGAAAATTGTGGACTACCAGTTGCGATCGGCGAGCTACCTGAAGGAAAAGTACGACTTCGAACTGGAAAAGAGCATGCTGGCCGATGTGCTGGCATCGAACCAGACGGCCTCTCTTCAAGACGGTGACGGGCTGTTCAAAGCGTTTGTAGTCGAAGGGGGAGCCCCGGAGATCGAGCGAATGACGACCGCCCTGAAGATGGAAACGATGACGAATGCCGCCGATGTCTCGGGAGCCCAAGTCGAAATCTGCGAACAACAGCTGAAGCGGCTCGAATCGGCAAAAACAACGCTCCCCTCAACGGTCCGCCGCAAATCAGGCGTTGACGCTGCGGAAGCCTCGGTGGCTCGTGCCAAATCTCAACTGGCTCGGGTCGAAGCCAAGCGAGCCGGGCTGACTATCGCATCGAATGCTGTGGGTAAGGTGGGGGTCTATCGCGTGCAAGAGGGCGATCACGTGATGCCGGGACAGACGATTGTCGAACTGCTGGATGATGCCCGGCGGCATATGCGAGTCGAGATTCCCTCATCGCGAATCTCAAAGTTCTCCGTGAACCAGACCGTCAATGTCCGATTCCCAGGAGGAACCCTCCGCACTGGACGGGTGGAGTGGATCGCCCCACAAGCCATTCCGACCGATAGCAATTCCCACGGTCATGAAAGTCTGATTCTGGTCCATGTGGAACAGTCCGGCGAACTCTGGCCCGAAGTTCCGGTCGGAACGCATGTGAAGGTTTCTCTACAGTAGATGGGTTTTGGAATTGGTCACTGGTCCGGCAGACAGGATTGTCTGCCGCAGTGATCCAGTGGCCCAGACATTCCTGTCAGGCGGACGACCTCGAGAGGTCCCATCGGTTCTGGCAATTCTCGCTCAATACCATCGCGATCCCGGGTACCAGACCCGGATCGCGTGTTGTCGCATTTGGAACAGCACGACCAGCACGAACAGCTTGGTCAGTATCAGCGGATAAGATTGGGAATAAGCTTCCACGATGTCCGTGATTCCAAACGCCGCAAAGGTTGCCGAGTAAACCCACTCCGCCCATGATCGGCGATGGTTGTACCACCGGACTACGATACCCACCGCGATTCCCAACCAGACGATCGCCTCGAAAGTATTGAATCCCCGATAGATGCGATCCCAAAGCGTGGCTTCTTCGGAGTGCCAGACCCAGATGGGTTGAAGGAACAGCTCCCACATCGTGTCCGCTCCTGAAGCTGGGAGATTCTGGTTACTGCGATAGCGATTTCGAACCACGCGGAGAACCCGCGATCGGGACCCCGTCAGGTAACGGACGCGCTGCGACACGCCATCCCTGAGTCTGGGCGTAATCCTGTAGAGCACGATGCAGTTCAAAGCTGTCGGGATAGACCCAGAACGTCAGTGTGGCCCCAACACCTGCGGTTTCCATGGTATTCAGGAAGTGAGATCCTCTGCGAAGAGCCTGCTCGGTAGTCTCTTCGAACATGCCTTGTTCGGGCTTGATCGACCAGCTCGTCACTTCGAGCTTGACCATCCGGACTCCATAGTTCAACTCCTCGACCGCGGTAGGGGGAGCCCGCTCCAGAACAAATTCCATTCGATACCCGTCCAGTGGACCGACGCTGCTTTCGTAATACTCCTGTGACAGAAGGAACTCACGCTGCCGCTGAATTTGAGCCTGCAAGCGTTCCACCAGAGTGTCGATCGGAACGTGGCTGACGCGATTTCCTGACAGTCGGAAATGCAGCTCCGGGCCTCGGACAAGTTGACTGACCGGTGTGAGAGTGTGCTTCAGGATCTTGACTTGAGGAGCCTGCTGACAGGCCTCTCGCAAAGCTGTTTCCAGTGCAACCAGATCCGACTGTAGCTTCGCCCGTTCGTCTTCTGTCAGTCGAGCAGTCTTCGCGATCGCTTCATGATCGATGGAAGCGGCTGCCAATTGACGGCGGGTCTGGGCGAGAGACTGTTCCTGTTGTCCGACTCGTCGGGCGAGCGACTGAGCCTCTTCCTCTGTCTCCGTCGAATGCGCACGAAGTGCGGTCAGATCGGTCTGTACTGCCGTGGAGGCATCGACCAGATCCTGGGGAGGAGCCAGTGGGGCCACCGGAGCGGGAATCAGCGGTTTGGATTTCACAGGCGGCAGGGGAAGGGGTGGCGATTCGACAGCCCAGACCAGCGTCTGTGGTGGTCCCAATTCCACTGGATCATCCAGCACTGTGGGAACGGCGGGCAAGACCTCGACGGTGGCCTCGGGAACGAAGACGGGAGCCCGACTGACACGCATCCCGACAATCACAATCAGAATAATCAGGATACCCACCATATTGGCCAGCACATCGAGGAACGAATCGGAGCCAAAGCCCTGTTCCTTGTGTTGTTTTCTTGCCATGGCACTAACTCAGAAGACAATGAAGACCACGCTGACTGGACCGGTGAACTCAGCACCCGGATCAGTCAAAGACATATTCCAGCGAGCTGCGAACCTCCCACTGTTCGCAAGCGGACAGCATGAGAGCGTAATACTGGTTACCGCCGGGCTTAACCCGAAAGCGGATCGCCGGTTGCCAATGGAATCCAACGGGAGGGCGGCCCCATTTCTTGCGGATGTCGATCAGCTGTTCGGAGAATTCCCGGAGAAGGATCTCCGGGGAATCCGAGGTTTCAAAACCAGTTTTTGATTGCGTTCCAACGTACACACGATCGGCGTCCACGGTCACGATGACAAATCGTTCGGCGGCCACCGTCTTCTGGGTCGGGAGTTCGAATGGTGGCGGTAGTCGAGCGGCAATCACCTGAGCGGTGGTATCCGCGGCTCCTTGTGAGGCACCCTGGGGTGATCCGCCAGCCCCCTGGCCGCTGGCCGTACCACCAGGTTGGCGCTCGATGTCACGAGTCGAGCTACGTTGTCCCTCCGTGAACGGTGTGATCTCCGAGGCCACCCCGGCCCCTGGAGACAGCAACGGTTCCCCTGGGCGGCGAGAAGGTTCCGAACCACTGGTCGCATACCGTGAAGCCTCTGCCTCCTTTGATTCGACTTGCTTCCAGCCGGGCTGGCGATCGCGATGCGGTGTGGAGGGATCGGATTCCCCGGCGACCGCTGCACGTGGCGGCGGCTCCGTCGGAAACGGACGATTGGGAGCCGGTGTTCCCATTCGTGCGGGTGACTGCGATCCCGCTGCTCGCTGTCCCGGAGAGGTGCGGTCTCCTGACGAGCCACCGCGTTTCAGATCACTCAACTGCGGGCCGACAAAACCTTCCGGTCCTGTGGGCAGTTCCCCTTGGGGAGCAAAACCCGAGAAGCCGTTGCGAGGTCGCTCGACGCGAGTCAGACGTTGCCCGCCAACAAACGTTTTCTTTTCCGGATTCTTCAGGCGGCTGACCTCGTCGAGCACAAAATGTCCTTGCGCATCCGCGAACTGCAATTCGCCCGGTAACGTAATCTTGCCGCCAGGCTGCTTGGCCAGAATGCGATCCCGCTCCGCCAGCACGGTATCCACTGCCGACTGGCAGGCGATCCGTGCCTCGGGATCGGTCACCGGCCAGACCATTTCCTGACTATCCAGAACCAGTTCGTAGCCAGACTCGACCTGCAAGGCATCCAATGCCGGACCGAGCATCCGTCGTGCCACATAATAGGAGATCGTTCCCCCGGGGCGGATCACAAACAGGACGTACGGTTCCGGGGGACGGGCCGCCATGGAACTGGCGGCGTTCCGTTGGGATTCCCAGTATTGAATCAGTGCCACAGCTCCCGCTTTGACGGGGTTATAGTCGCTGGTAAATCCGGAGATGTCACTGGCTCGCAGCGAGACCTCTTCCGAGGCGAACACCAGGCGATCGACCTGACATTCGATCACAATCGGTCGCCGGTGAGTGGGGCTGGTCCCGGCATACGGGACCAGCTGAAACTTATCACGAGCGGTCGCTTTCTGTTCCCGCAGACGATCCAGTTCGGCTTGTGTCTCGGTCATCTTTTGAAGCACGGACTTCTGGTCCTGCTGCATCACCAGCAGGGCCTTTTCCTTTTCAGTCTTCCCGTCGAGCTGCTTCGTCAAAGCGGTCGTCAGGTTCTGATGCTCCGCAGCGATCTCCGCTTCACGGGACTGATAGTCATGAACCATCTGCTGGTTCGCGGCCACCCGCTGCTGCAGCTGCTCCCACTGTTGCTGAAGTTCTGTCAGCTTGTCCTCCCACTCCTGACGCAACGCCTCGCGTTCGTGGCTGCGATCGGGCACAGGAGGAGGAGGCAGGAGATGCGGAGACGGAGAGCGAACAGTTACCACGAATTCCGCAGCCTCTGTCAAAAAGGCCGGATCGTCGGGTGGCAGCGGCTGGGCCGCCCAGTGTCGATAAGGCGATTCGGCTTGAGTCGCCTTATCAGCGGCTCGCTGCAATTCCGCCGCCTGTGCCTTGTCGACGGCGTCGTTGTGCAACTTGCGAGTGGTCACCAGCAGCAACAGAATCAGCGCTCCCATCGCACTGACCAAAACGGCCAGAAACGGGAACAGCGAAACAGCTGCGGATCGTTTCTTCTGACTCAAGGTAGAACGGAGGCCCCCAGTAACCGACACGTGCGTCGAGAATCACCAGCCCGTGATTCGACATCCACAGGTTTTGCGCTATGCGGCTCGCGTATGTGCCCGAGCGGTCAGGAGATGAATGGCGGCATTCAGGCTGTGAATCGACTCTTCGAAATGTTCGGTCGCACGGAGCGATTCCAGGTTCTGATTGAGTCGCAACTGGAGTGTGGCCAGATGTTCTTCCTGACTGACAATCTGCGACAACGTCTGGGTGTGGGCGGTCAAGGCGGCCGCCTGCTGTTCACTGGCGATCGCCAGATGACCGAAGTTCGATTGCCACCGCTCCAGCCGCGTGGCGAATTCATCGAGCTTGTCACGCAACTGCCATCGCTGAGATCGCGACACATTCAGCATGTCCTCGCGAATCAAAGTCGTCCATCGTTCGAGTTCCGCCTGTCGCACGGCATCGTGAGTCTGCCGATCGGTTTCGACTTTTTGAATGGTCTGTGAAACATGTTGTGACAAGAGCTGGCACGCCGTCAGGAACTCCTGCCGAATAACATCCAGCTGCTCGGCATGAGCCGTCAGAGTCTGCTTCGCTCCGGATTGCAGCGTCGTC
>QWPB01000175.1 GCA_003671275.1 Planctomycetota bacterium
GACCATCGATCGCGTTCCCGAGGACGTTGAACACGCGGCCCAGCGTTTCCTTGCCGACCGGAACTGACAGCGGAGCACCGGTGTTCACGACTTCCATGCTGCGGACCATGCCGTCGGTCGTGCCCAGGGCAATGCAGCGCACGCGACCGCCGCCGAGGTGCTGTTGCACTTCGCCGGTGACGTGGATGTCGATCCCCTTGACCTTCGCCGTCACTGTGACGGCGTTGTAGATGTCCGGCATGTGATCTTCGGCGAACTCCACGTCAAACGTCGAGCCGATGATCTGGGTGATGCGACCAAGTGCGCTGGCAGTGCTGGTAACCATTTTGAGCCTCTGTTGAGGGGACGCGGCTCGGGCCCGCGTGTGTGTGTTCGTGTGTGAGTGGGATAGGCTTCCAGCCTGTCAGGCTCTCGGGATGGCGGCTTCCAGAATGACAGACTGGAAGCCTATCCCACGGCAGCTATTCCAACGCCGCTGCTCCGCCGATGATCTCGCTGAGTTCGGATGTGATCTGCGATTGACGAGCGCGGTTGTAGGCGGTCGAGATCGCTTTGATCATGTCCTGGGCATTCTCGTGGGCGGCCTTCATCGCGACTCGGCGGGCGATCTGCTCGCTGACCGCCGCATCCAGGAAGCACTTGAAGAACCGAGCCTTAAAGGCGGCGGGGACGATCTCTTCCAGGATCTGGTTCGCGTTGGGGAGGAACTCGTACTCGATCCCGCTGCTCGTGTTGGCGGTGCCACTCGTCGCAACTGCCGCCAGATCACCGATCGGGAGGATCGTCTCGACGACCGGTGACTGCTTGGCAGCCGATTCGAACTTCTGGTAGACGATGTCGAGGCGGTGCAAACGACCGGCAATGAAGTCGGCCACGAACCGCGAGGCGATGGCGTTCACCTCATCGAATCCGGGTTTGTCTTCGAAGTTGGTGTAGGCCGCGTCGACGTGAATCTTCTCGTACTTCATCAGCGACAAGCCGCGCTTGCCGGAGACTTCCAGTCGGATGTTCTTGCCCGCAGCCTTCAACTCGCGAAGACGAGCCATGCCCTTCCGCAGAATTCCGCCGTTAAATCCGCCGCACAGGCCGCGATTCGAGGTTAGGATCAGCAGGGCCACGTTCTGCTCTTCCGCAGGCTTCTGCAGCAGCGGATGCGAGAACGCCAGATTGGCCCCGGCCAGATCGGCCACGATCTCGTTGATCTTCTTCGTGTACGCAGCCGCCTCGGTGGCCCGGTCCATCGCCTTCTTAAACCGCGCGGTGGCGATGAGTTCCATCGTCCGCGTGATCTTGGCAATGTTTCGGACCGCCTTGCGGCGTTTCACGAGTTGTCGGGAATTCCCCATGTCAGATCATTTCGAGAGCCGTCGGCTCGCTTGGAGTGTGACGATCCCTTAGTTCCCACCACCGGCGGCAACAATCTCATCCCCGACGCGACTTTTGGCTGCCGTCTGCTGCGTCCGGGTGCGGAAGGCTTCCAGGGCTGCCTTGAGGGCGTCCTCGGTCTCCTTCGTCAGTTCCTTGGTGTTGATGATCGCGTCGCGGACTTCGGACTTCTCGTCCCGCATGAACGTCAGCAGCGTCTTCTCCGCCTCGGCCACTTTGTTCACGGCGATGTGGTCGAAGTAGCCGCGAGTACCGGCATACAGCGAGATCACCTGATCGGCGAAGTGCAGCGGGGCATACTGCGGTTGCTTGAGCAGTTCGATCATCCGCTTGCCGCGATCGAGCTGGCTTTGCGTGGCCTTGTCGAGTTCGGTGCCCATCTGGGCAAACGCTTCGAGTTCGCGGAAGGCAGCGAGGTCCAGCCGCAGCGAACCGGCGACCTTCTTCATAGCCTTCGTCTGGGCGTTACCACCCACGCGGGAGACCGAGATACCCACGTTGATCGCGGGTCGCACCCCGGCGAAGAACAGGCTCGGCTCCAGGTAGATCTGACCGTCGGTGATCGAAATCACGTTGGTCGGGATGTACGCCGAGACTTCCCCTTCCAGCGTTTCAATGATCGGCAGAGCAGTCATCGAACCGCCGCCGAGTTCATCACTCAACTTCGCAGCCCGCTCGAGCAGGCGGCTGTGGCAGTAGAACACGTCGCCGGGATAAGCTTCGCGACCGGGCGGACGCCGCATCAGCAGCGACAATTGGCGGTAAGCGACAGCCTGCTTCGACAGGTCGTCGTACACGACCAGGGTGTGCTTTCCCTGGAACATGAAGTGTTCGGCAATGGCAGCCCCGGCATACGGAGCGATGTATTGCAGCGGAGCAGGGTCCGACGAGGACGAGGCGACCACGATCGTGTAGTCCAGTGCCCCGGCAGCCCGCAAGGCTTCGGTCACCGCAGCCACGTTGGCAGAACGCTGTCCGCACGAGACGTAAATGCAGATGACATCGCCGCCCTTTTGATTGATGATCGTATCGACCGCGACGGCTGTCTTGCCGGTCTTGCGGTCACCGATGATCAATTCGCGTTGACCGCGACCGACGGGAGTCATGGCGTCGACGGCCTTGATCCCGGTCTGAAGCGGCTGCTTCACGGGCTGACGACCGGCGATACCGGGAGCCGTGAATTCGACCGGACGGGTCTCGCTACTGACGATCGGCCCCTTGCCGTCGAGCGGGTTGCCGAGCGGACCGACGACGCGGCCAATGAGGGCGTCACCGACCGGCACCGAGAGCAGGGCTCCGGTGGTCTTGACCTCGTCCCCTTCCTGAATCTTCAGGTAATCGCCGAGGATGATGACCCCGACTGAAGTCTCTTCTAGGTTGAAGCACAGTCCGCGGACCCCGCCCGCGAACTCGACCATTTCGCCCGCCATGGCGTTCGACAGGCCGACCACGCGCGCAATCCCGTCGCCGACCTCGATCACGCGACCGACTTCAGCCGTTTGGATCTGTCCGCGAAAGTCTTCAATTTCCTTCTGGAGAACTGAAGCGATCTCGTCCGCCTTGAATTTCATGGACGTACCTTTCCCGCAGCCGCTGTTTCAGATTGGTGAGCCGGGTGGCCACCGATCCATCGAAGATGGTGTCCTGCACCTGAATAATCAGACCCCCGAGCAGCGCAGGCTCGACTTGGGGGATCACAATCGGGTCCGTGGGCATCGCGGCCTTGAGCTGGGATCGGATCGATTCCAACTGGTCGGACGACAACTCCATAGCCGAACGCACCAACACTCGCTGACATCCGGAACGGCGTTCCTGTTCCTGAGTCGCTTCATGCAGGATCGTGCTGAGCAGATCCAGCCGGTCATGCTTGGCCAGCACCACCAGGAAATTCCCGAGGAATTCCGAACACCGAGGCTTCAGTGTCCGTTCCACCAGCCCTTGTTTGTCGTCGCGATTGAGCATTGCCGAGGAGAGCAGCGACTCGAATTCCGGATGCGCATGAACCGCGTCCAGCAATCCCGTCAACTCTTCCAGCGGTTGATCCATCCCGGCTGACTTTGCCGCATCGAGCAAGGCCACGGCGTAAACCATGGCGATCGAACGCGCACTGGGTTCTTCCAGAACGTGTTTCGGTCGAGCTGTATTTGCGGCGCTAGCCATAGTGGGTGTTCCGTGGGATAGGCTTCCAGCCTGTCATCTTTTTCAGTGATCGTGCAGACAACAGAACGACAGGCTGGAAGCCTATCCCACTGGTGCTACGCCTTTTGACGGGCGAACTGTCCGACAGCGTCCTGAATGAGGCGTTCCTGATCTGCCCCGGTCAAGGCCCGACCGACCACTTGCTCAGTGGCTTTCGAGACTTGATGAGCCAGCGTCGAGAACAGTTCATCCAAGGCTTGATCCTTGGCCCGGTTGATCTCGGCGATGGCGCGATTCTTGATCGCTTCCGCTTCGACTTCGGCCTGCCTGGTGATGTCGAGCTTCGTGTGTTCCGCGTCACGGCGAGCTTCGGCCAGGATTTCCTTGACCGTATTCTCGACCGCTTCGAGGCGTCCCTTGTGCTCTTTCATAAACGCCGTGGCTTGCACCTTGGCGTCCTCGGCATCGGCAATCGCCTTGCGAATCCCCGCTTCACGTGCTTCCAGTGCTCCGAGAATCTGCGGCCAGGCTGTGTAGTACAGTCCCGCAGCCAACAGACCGAACACGATCGCCGAAAAGATGGCCAAGTCGGACCGGAACTCGCCCGGATCCTTGTTGACGCCCTTCTCACCAATGTGTTCGTGAGCGTGGCCGTGATCACCAGCCCCGGCTTCCGCATGCGCCGCTGGGGCGTGCGGGGCGGCGGGCGCAGTGTGAGTCTCTTCCGCAGCCCCACTCACGGCACATGATGCCATGAGGACGACAGCTCCCAGACCAATGCGAGCCAGCACGAAGTTGCGATTCACGAGTTCACCCTGGAAACGGGTTGAAGAGACCGAATGAAGACGCTGGGTTACTTGTTGCAGACGACCAGTGCGAAGAAGGTGAAACCTTCGATGAGGGCGGCGGCGATAACCATCGCCACGGTGATCTTCTGCGCGACTTCGGGCTGCCGAGCCATGCTCTCGACCGAGGCCACGCCAATCTTGGCGATGCCCAGAGCGGCACCGATTGCGACGAGACCAGCACCGAAAGCGCCGCTGAATTCAATCAATGGGTTCATCAAACTCTCCCAACAGGACACAAGTGGTTTGGACCGGGACCGATCGCCCTACCCCGAGCGAAGGTCGCAGACCGGATTGGACAATTAGTGGGCGTGAGCCGGACCACCTTCGTGGGCCGATTCGTGCTCATGGTCATGGTCGCCGTGACTATGAATCACGGAAGCCAGCCACAAAGCCGACAGGAAGGTGAACACATAGGCCTGTAAGAAACAGACCGCCAGTTCCAGGACACTCATCAGGGCTGAACCGACCGTCACAAAGAACGCCACGGTGCCCCACGTTTTGGCTGAGGCGGCCGCTGCCGCTGAAATCATAGCCATGAGCGTAGCCAGCACGAGATGGCCCGCCACGATGTTCGCCAGTAGACGAATTCCCAACACCGCATGTTTGATGACCAGTCCCAATACCTCGATCAGGAAAATCATCAGACAGATTGCCCACTCCAGTGGCTTGAGCAGTGTTGGCAAACCGAGTTGCGGAATCATGTTCGTCCAAAATCCGATCACACCCAGGTTCTTGGACCCGGCGTAGATGGCATGAATGAACATAAAGGCTCCCAGTGTGAGCGTGACTGCAAACGCTCCGGTCGCCGCTCCGATCCAAGGTAACATTCCGATTAGATTCAAGACCAGCACGAAGAAGAAGACCGTCCCCAGCACTGGGACATACTTATCTCCATCCGGACCGATCGCTGTTCGTGCGATTCCGTCGCGAATGAACAGTACGATCCCTTCGAAGGCATTCCAGCCCTTACCTTCCGGAGCCTTGTCCGCCCGCACCAGGCTGGCAAACTTACGGAACATCCAGAAGATGAAAATCGCCGCCACGACCTCGATGATCATGACTTTGGAAACGCAGAAGCCGCTCTCGGCTTCGTAGAGATTCTTCAGCGACCCAAACGGCTGGGGGATCAGAATCTTCCCCGCCAGATCGTGATTGAAATCTTCCAGAAGAGCGTCCGGATGCGCCTTTTGCAGGAACTCCGGAACGTCTTGAATGGATCGGTAGTTCGGCCGCCACAAGAACTTGGGGACTTCCAGGAAGTACGCGTCCTTGACGTGCAGAATCGGGTCAGCCATGCATTTTCCGCGAAACGCGGCCTTTCCCCAACATTGTGCCAAACCGGGAGGAAGTGCTCACAATATCGACCACCAGAATGGTTTCAACTGTCAGCGACACCAAAAACAGCGGGACATGCACCGCAATCAGTTTCTTTGTGGACCATTCCGCGTGTATCACCACCCAGATGATCCCCATCGCCAGCGGGATGAATGTTCGGAGCAGGATTGAGCCGAGTATTCCCTGGAAAGCCCAGGACGTGCTGACCGTCACTGCAACCAGAATCAAGGCGGCACTCGCCGACAACCCACAGCAGGTTGCCGACATCCACACCAAGTGGGGCCCCGTGGCTCCCAGTTCTTGATTCCAGTACCCGACTACGACACCCGCCAGTGCCATGACTCCTGCCAGGAGCAATAGCCGCTTCACGACCGCCCAGATCGATGGTCGCTCGCCTTGTGCCAGTGGCTCCGGAATCGGATCCATCGTGGATCCCACTTCGGCGTTTACCAGCGACGAGAGTGGATCAGGTTCGGGGTTTGTCATCTCCACCACGCTGCACCAGCACCAGGAGAGCCGACATTCCCGAGATGAACCCAAACGCAAACCCAGCCAAAGCCCACCACGTGGTCCCGAATCGCTTGTCGATCCAGTCCCCACCGATCCCCGGCAGAACCATCACCACACAGATCGCCAGCACCCGGGAAACCCATTCCCAAGCAATGGCTTGCTGCCTTCGGCTCTCGCGATGCGGATCGTGCATCATCCCGCCTCTGATTGAACTGCCCGTACTCGCTCGCCCCGCCGGATCATCCCACGGAGAGTAGAAGTGTGCAGTCCGCACAGTATGGCGGAGTTTTTGTAGACTATCGAGTCCAGTCAACTGGCGTCAAAACTGCCAGACTGGTCTCAAAACGATTCCCATCACTGGGCGGTGACTTCCCAAGAATGGGACCGTGCGAGATCCTCTCAAGGTTCGCTCTGCGGTCCCGGACTTTCGGCGTTCAGCTTCTTGTCTGCCCAGGCCGCGAGTGATTCCCGGTGAATTTTGACGTTGTGTCGAGTGTCAACGGGCATCGAATCGATCATCAGGAACCGGGTAATACATTTTGTCAGCGGTGACGTGGCTGCAAGGTGCGGTAGTTCCCCGGCCCGTGGATGGTGAGTGATCCGCTGTGGCACACTCCCGACGACCTGTAATTGACGGCCAGAATCCGGGCGTTCCGGCTCGATAATCATGACGGGGGTCTGACTTCCACGGGTTCCGACTCCCACCAGGGCGGCCCGGTAGACCCAGGGAGCGGCCTCAAAAATCGCCTCGCAGCAGACCGAATACAGCGGTCCCGATGCCGGAGATACGATGTGCGCTTTACGCCCGCAGAACCACAACAACCCTTCCTCGTCGAGGTAGCCCACATCCCCAATTCGATGCCAGAACGAGTCTCCATCCGGGATCTTCGCGGCTGCCGTCGCTTCCGGTCGGCGAAAATATTCGCGAGTCACTGACGGACTGTGAACGACGATTTCGCCGATCTCGCCGGGGGGGAGTGCTTGCGTGTCGTTGATCGAAGTGATCGGGCCGTCCGTCACGGGAATGATGCGGATGTTGACCCCGGGGAACGCCCGCCCGACGCAAGTGCCAGCCCCCTGTCGTGTTTTTTCGGCGGTACGAGAGAGCACTTCGCGGGCACCAATCGAGGCGACTGGCAGACTTTCGGTGGCCCCGTAAGGAGTGTGGAGGTCAGCGGGGGCTGACTCGCGAAATGGCTGCTCAGACTGTGGAACTGGCATTCTGGGAGTCGGCATTCTGGCCAGTGCGTCGAGAGCGGAGGATTCACAATTGAGAGGCGGAGGCGCCGAGGCGGAGTTAAAGGCAGGGCTCTCTCTTTCCGGCTCCTCGGGCCCTACGGGAGAGAGGAGGGGGGCGAAAGAGGTTGTTGCTGCTGGTTCGCCGACTTCCTTCGAGCCTCGGAGCCCCCGTGATGAATTCTCTGCCAGGATGCCACCACTGGTCGCTTTCCCGGTGAGCACCTTCGTCATCATCTCCAGTACGCGAATCGGAACAGGCCCTCCCGCCGACAAGGCCCGACGAAGTGATGGCAGTTCGATGCCGTGCTCGACACAGTAGTTGCCGACGCGGTTCCAGAAAGCGGGCGATCCAAATGCCTGGGTCACGCCGTTGTCGCGGATCGCCTCGATGATCCTGGGGGGGCTGACCTGGGCAGGCTTGGTCGGGTCCATGTCGGGGACCACCGTGGTGACCCCCATCGCGGCATTAAACAGTCCAAACAGGGGGAATCCTGGTAAATCCACCTCGCCCGGCTGTATCCCGTAGAACTGCTGAAGTAAGTCCACCTGAGCGTTGAACATCCCGTGTTCATACAGCACTCCTTTCGGGGGGCCGGTGCTCCCACTGGTGAAGATCACTGCTGCCGGGGATGTTGACTGAGTCCGGTGAATGGGAAACTCACGCTCATCGGACTCGGTTATCGATCGAAGCGACGAGTACGTAGCAATACACCCCGGCGCCCACGGGCCACCGACTCGTACATTGAGCCTCGCTCGCGGGAATCGGCGAGACAAAGCACGAATCCAATGAACCGTCGGGATTGCCACAAACCCTTCAGTGTCAACTTCTTCGAGGCACTTGAATATGTTTGACCGCCCCATGCCGGGATCGATCAGGACAATCACAGCTCCGATCTTGAACAGGGCAAACGTCAACGCCATGAACGGAATCGACGGTTGGACCATCAATACAATTCGCTGGCCTGGCTGGACGCCGATTCGCTGCAATCCCCAAGCCAGTTGATCGCTTTCCTGATCCAATTGATGAAACGTCAACTGGGAATAAGTAGCTCGCCCCTGCCGATCACGCCCGACGGGACAGACCACGGCCCGTTGCCACGGCCACGCGCGGGCCGACTGGCGAAGACGATCAGCAATATTGAGGGGGGACGGCATATCAATGACAGGCAGTTCAAAACCGGGATTCGGTCTGACGGAGTTCTCGACACTCTGTCAGGCCTTCGTGAGCAATTCCCCCTTACCGACCTCCAGCAGATCACCACAGTACCGCTTATAGCTGGCATGAAGCGCCTCTGCCGGGACCGGAAATCCCAGTTGTAACAGGTACTTCAGGTAGACCCGCAGGAACGTTGGCTGGTAAGTGCAGGCATACTTAAACGTTGGCAAAATGTCGGGCGTCGAGGTGCCCAGAAGACCCACGGTGCCTCGCTTCATCCCGGCACCACAGCGAATCCCCGGTTCGCCGAACACCAGCACCGATCCGGCGATCATATTGACTCCGGCGAAGTCACCACACGGACCGCCGACCACGATCAGGCCGCGCCGCATGGTATTCCCCATCTCGTTCCCGGCACTGCCATCGATCAGGATCTCTCCGCCGGTCATCCCTTTGTGACCGCCCCGGTAGACCGCCCCGACCATATGTCCGGCATTGCCGTGGACGCGGATTCGCCCGCCATGCAGTTCCGCTCCCAGCCAATCAGCGGCATTTCCCCGGACCGTGATTTCGCCGCCCCGCATTTCGGCCCCCAGGTGCATCCCGACATTCCCTTCGACCAGGATTTTTCCAGATGCCAGCCCCGTGCCGATCAGCTTGACCTTGGACAATTCCCCTTGCCAGACCATCGTTTCGTCGTCATTCGCTGATCCGCTGATCGAGAAGAACTCTCCCAGAGAAACCTGCTGATTGCCTCTTTGAATCAACGTGGTCCGAACCGCATCGATGTTCTGAGCCCGCACGTTCTCCATCCGAACGGAGTCCACTTCCAGCGGGATCGATGACGGCGTGTGCAGCGCAATGGTCAGTGCCATGGACAAGTCCACCAAGGTTGTTGGGCCAACGTCGGATACAATGACTTTCACCCCCGCCTCCGTCAACGCGAAGTGGGGGAACCCTGCCAATCTCGCCACGGTGAGTGAGGAGGCCGAACCCGGCCCCCTCCGGAAAATCCCCTTGGCTGCTTCTGGGGTTCGCTGTCTCCCTTCAGCCGGAGCGATCTGTCCGGTATGCTGCGGCGTCCGACCCGGTACGGGTCATTTTGGTTCTGGCTGTGTGGTGTCATGTCGCTGCTCACTCCTCTCCCCTTCGAACGTCCGATTCATGACCTGGAACGCCAGCTGGAAGCGCTGGAGGCTCAGCCGAATCCGACCGAAACGACCCAAGATGCCATCCGCAAGATGCGGGTGGAGATTCAGCGTCTGAAACGTGATGTTTATGAGAACCTGAACCCATGGGAAATGGTTCAGGTGGCTCGCCATGAGGCCCGCCCCAAGGCTCTGGACTACATCGAGCTGGTCTGCGACGAGTTTGTTGAACTGCGAGGCGACCGGGCATTTGGCGACGATCGGGCCATTCTGACCGGCTTTGCCCGAATCGACGGCAAAAAAGTCCTGCTGGTCGCCCAGCAGAAGGGGCGAAATCTCGAAGAGCGTCTGAAGCACAATTACGGAATGGCTCATCCGGAGGGCTATCGGAAGGCCCTTTCCAAGATGGCCTTGGCCGCCAAGTATGGCCTTCCGATCGTTTGCCTGATCGATACGGCGGGGGCCTATCCCGGCATCGGAGCCGAGGAACGCGGCCAAGCCTACCAGATCGCCTTCAATCTGCGGGAAATGTCTCGCATCAATACCCCCATTGTCTGCGTGGTCATCGGTGAAGGCGGATCGGGGGGGGCCTTGGGGATTGGCATCGGCGACCATGTTGCCATGCTGCAGTTTTCCTACTATTCCGTTATCAGCCCGGAAGGTTGTGCGGGAATTCTCTGGAAGCATCCCAAGCATGCCGACAAGGCGGCCCACGCCCTGCGATTCACCTCCAAGGATCTGCTGGGATTCGGGATTATCGATGAGATCATCCAGGAGCCACTTGGCGGGGCCCATCGCGATCACCGCAAAATGGCCACGACTCTGAAGGCCTCGATCCTGACAGCCATCAAAAACCTGTCCGCGATGCCTCCCGGAAAACTGCTCGACCATCGATACAACAAGTTCCGCAAAATCGGTCGTTTTGAAGAACGGCCCATTGAGGCAGGATGATTCCCCCCGCGAGATCCGCTGCCGCCTGCTCCATGGAACAGGCGGCGCTGTTGGCTCTCGTTGGTGTGAAAGCCACGTGATTGAAGACTCTCGATCAGCCCCGGATTGTCATTGTCGGCGGTGGGCTGGCTGGGTTGGCAGCTGCCGTGCGTCTGACCCAGCATGGGGTTCCCTGTCGCGTGGTGGAAGTCCGCCCCAGCCTGGGGGGACGGGCCTCCTCTTTTTTGGATGGGGCCACCGGGAACACTCTGGATAACTGCCAGCACGTCGCGATGGGGTGCTGTACGTATTTTCTGCAGTTCATCGAGACCGTCGGAGCCGCAGGCTGCTTTCGCCGCGAGACGGAACTCAACTTCATTGGCCCAACCGGAGAAACCTCCCGGTTCACAGCCTCTCCGCTTCCGGCTCCATTCCACCTGCTACCCGCCCTGGGCCGACTGAAGTGGTTGACCCGGAGAGAGCAACTCGAACTGGGGCGTGGTTTGTCCGCCTTGCTCAGAACTCCTACGGAGCGGCTGCGCGGGGTGCAGCTGTCGGGTTGGCTCACTGCGCATCGGCAGTCAGCCCGCGTCCAGTCCGGCTTCTGGCATCTGGTGCTCGTGAGCGCTCTCAGCGAAACTTTGGACCGGATCGATGCCGCTTACGCCCGTAAAGTGTTGCTGGATGGGTTCGCCCGTCATCGCTCCGGCTGGGAGGTATTGATACCCACAACTTCGCTCTCGGAGTTGTCGGATCGATACGCGGCCAGCTGGCTTCGCCAACACGGGAGTATCTTCAAGTGCGGCGTTGGGGTTGAGGCTGTGCATCTCGCCGGAGGCATCGCCCGCTATTTGACCACCCGGACCGGAGAATCGATCTCCGCCGACGAGTTCATCATCACCGTTCCGCCCTACAGGCTGCGGAGTCTTTTGGAATCGGCTGGTTGCGACCTGACCGGCTGGCCACGATTCGATCAGCTGGAGACCGCTCCGATTGCCAGCGTTCATCTGTGGTTCGATCAGCCGCTGACGAATCTGCCGCATGCGGTACTGGTCGATCGGCTGGGACAATGGATGTTCAATCGTTCCTGGGGAGCCCCAGCGTCGGCGGATGGCTGGTATTGCCAGGTCGTTATCAGCGCCAGCCGTGATGTCGAGGCCCTCGGGAGCGAAGCCACGGTTACCCGTGTCGCCAACGAGTTGCTGGCGATTTGGGGAGCGGGCCGGTCGATCCAGTTGATACGAGGGCGCGTCGTGGTGGAACGAAGAGCAGTACTGTCCGTTACCCCCGGTGTGGATGCTTTGCGTCCGGATCAGCAGACCCCCATCGCGAATCTGCACCTGGCTGGAGATTGGACCCGAACCGGTTGGCCCGGCACGATGGAAAGCGCTGTCCGCAGTGGTTACCTCGCTGCGCATCGCGTGCTGGCCCGCCTGTGTCGAACGCCCGCTCCTCTCCCCGCTGACCTGCCTATTCCCCGGCTTTCGCGGTGGCTTTTCCCGGAGTGATTTCCGTAGACCATCGCATTCGCCTCGCGCGGTGCCGCCAGTCAGGGGGCACATATCACAGCCGTCAAAATGGCCGGGCCCGATCGGTAATCGGCAGGTGGATAACCAGAATTTCAGGCTGGGAGAAGTTGGGTGGAGGCGGGCTGGTCCTTACTTCTTCCCTTTCGCCCGTTGCTCGGCAAAGAACTGCTGCAGCATCAGCTGACAATCGGTTTTCATGACACCTCCTAGAACCTGGCACCGGTGATTCAATCGATTATCGTCGGTGATGCGATACAGGGTATGACAGGCTCCCCCTTTGGGATCGGTCGTTCCATAGACCACGGTTGGCAGACGGGACTGAACAATGGCCCCCGCGCACATGGGGCACGGTTCCAGCGTGACATACAACGTACAGTCGAGCAGCCGCCATGAACCGAGGGCTCCGGCAGCCTGCGTAATGGCGATCATCTCGGCGTGGGCGGTTGGATCCTGCAAGGCTTCTCGCTGGTTATACCCTTCGCCGATAATCCGTCCATCGTGGACGATTACCGCCCCGACGGGAACCTCTTCCATGTCATAAGCGACCATCCCCAGCTCAATCGCCCGCCGCATGAAGTGGTCGTGCAGCGACAACGGGTTCTCGAAGTCTTCGTCGTCAAACATGGATGAAACCGCAGGAATGCCAGGTGAGTGAGCCGCAAGGCGCTTGCTGCGGATTCCACGGATCGTCCGCCCCAGGAACTCACAGCAAGCGTCTGGCGGCTCATAGGGTGAAGGTGACGAAACGGTGGGGGCGATTTCTCACGAAATCGGTTACAACCTGCGAATCACCGCCAGAATCTGTTCCAGATCATTCGCCACCGGGATCGGTGCATTTTGGAACAGCGGGCTGGTGACGCCGGACTTGGCCAGTTTCTTCGCCTCGTCGGTTTCGCTGGCGTGGTAGCCGACTGTGGCGGTCGGGTCTTTGAGTTGGTGCCCGGTCAGGATGCAGACGACGCGGTCGCTGGGGGCGATGACGCCTTGTTCGCGGAGCAGCTTGGCCCCGGCCACGCTCGCCGCGCTGGCCGGTTCACAGCCGAAGCCGAAGGCCCCGACCTTGGCCTTGGCGTCCATAATCTCGGCGTCATGGACCTCACGAACGACGCCGTTCATGGCATCCAGCGCCCGCAAGCACTTCTTGAGGTTCACCGGGCGATTGATCTCGATCGCACTCGCGAGAGTATTCGCCCGACGGTTCTGCGCGTCCATATCGGCATAGAACTTATCGATCAGCCCCTGATCCGGGCGACCGGCGTTCCAGCGGAGGCTCTCGTTGTTGTAGAGATCGTTAAGCGTGTTGGCCCCCGCGGCGTTGATCACCGCGAGTCGCGGCATGCGGTCGATCAGGCCCAGCTGCTTGAGTTCCGTGAACGCCTTGCCGAACGCGCTCGAGTTCCCAAGGTTCCCGCCGGGCACGACGATCCAGTCGGGCACTTGCCAGCCGAGACCTTCGAGGACGCGGTACATGATCGACTTCTGCCCTTCGAGGCGGAACGGGTTCACGCTATTGCACAGGTAAATCCCGGCCTCCTGCGAGACGAGCCGCACCTTTTCCAGGGCGTCATCGAAGTCCCCCTGAATCTGTAATGTGATCGCCCCGTAATCGAGGGCCTGCGACAGCTTGCCGTACGCGATCTTCCCGCTGCCAACAAAGACGATCACCTTGAACAGTCCGGTCACGCCGCCGTAGATCGCCAGCGAGGCACTCGTATTTCCGGTTGAGGCACACGCCGTGACCTTCGCCCCGACCATCCGGGCGTGCGTGCTGGCCGCGGTCATCCCGTTGTCTTTGAAGCTCCCGCTGGGGTTCAGCCCCTCGTACTGCAAGTAGCAGCCCCCCGCGTTCAGGCCGACATACTTCGCAATCGGGTCGGTCTTTTGCAGGTACGTCTGCCCCTCGCCGATCGTGACAATCTGGTTGTCTGGAGCAAACGGCAACAGCTTGCGAAACCGCCACACCCCGCTGTAGTCGAGCGGATTCAACCGGTTGGACCACGCCGCCTCGAACTCGCGCAGCGACGACGGCACCGGCAGCTTGTCCCACTCGTAATTGATATCGAGCAGATCGTTGCTCTCGGGGCAGACGGTCAGAGTCTCATCGACTCCGTAGGTGCGATCACAATCGGGAGCGATGCTGGTCTGAAAGGCGAAATCGGCGGTGGCGGAAATGGGACTCTCCTCGGCTGAATGGGGCGGACATTCCACCGCCGAGGGCATTGTCGAGACTCACGCGACGCCCGGCAACAGTGGAAGCAGCGCCTCTCCTTCGAAATCTGGTATCGAGTCATTCCAATGGCGTTTGCATTCGTTGTTCTTTTAACGTATCTCACCTGCACGACGTTCCTTCACGTTTCATCGGTTCAGATCGCGGCCATGGACTTTTATGCTCATTCCGCTTCCACCTCGTGGGAAGCTGTCTGCCCTGCTCCAACACACCCCCAACTGGTGATCTGGCTCTGGTTCCAGCCGAACCAGGCCCCGTGGGATCTGGTGGTCCGGATTCCCGAGGAGACGATGCAGGCATATGGTACATTAACACCTCGACAAGTGTGCGCCTTGATCGGAATTTCCCTTCCGACCGTCCAGTTCTGGACCGCTCCTGCGGGAGTCATTGAAACCCACGGCGGCGCTCATCCGGGGCTCGATCAGCCTCTGACCACGGTGGCTCCCTGGAGCGAGTATGGCTTGCGGATGTGGCCGATTCAGGCGGGTTTTTCCGTTCCTCCCCTGCCGGGCTATGCCCCTTCGGAATGGAATCGGGTCGCGACTCCCCCCAACCAATCCATCCCTTCGGGTGACTCACTGGCCGTGACTATGGCGATCAAGGCTGACTGGACCTCCATCGAAACGGCGGAAACCCAGCTGGGGGCACTCCGTAAACAGCTGGCCACGGTTCAGGGACGATTGACCACCTTGAATCGTGATCTGAACGCGGACGAGAACATCGCCGCCGACAACCAGGACAAGCGGGAGTGGCAGGACGCTCGCCGCTGGCTGCGGGAGGGGGCGGCCCTCGCCTCGCGATATATCAAGGAAGCGGACACGGGAGTCACCAGCATGGCTGGGAACCGGCGGCGGCTGGAACAACTTTTCGCGGAGGCCACTGCCGGACGACTTAGCGGTGCGCCGCTGGCCGCTGCCCACAATGAGATCGAAGCCCACCGCAAGACGGTGCAAAATATCCAGAACCAGATGCAGAATGCCTTGCAAGCAGCCACCCGCGATGGCGAACAACGGGCCAACATGGTCCTTTCACGAATCGCCGCAAAGGTTCGCAACCACCGGGCTAAACGCTGAAAGAGTACGGATACTTCTCGGAACTTCGTGGCGGAACAACCTGTTGATCCTTTCAGAATATCGACAGGCTGGAAGCCTGGCATTCGCCCATTCTGGATGTGAGCAATGCATCGTCCATGCGAAACCTTCGGGATCAGCCGGTACGCGATAGCGTCCGGTTTCTTCGCAAAAACCATGGACTGGCGCCCATCGGCTGATAGTGTTCAATCCCGTAAGTCCCTTTAATTTGGGCTCGACACTCGGAGCAGGAAATTCATTTGGTAACAGAGAGTAGACATAGAGTAGGGGGGCAATTCCATTGCCAATTTTCGATTCGCATCAAGATGCAGCCAGATTGAGATGCAAATTATCTGTGTGACCTGCTGGCTATCTGTGTGACCTGCTGACATTGTGCCATCAGTGCAGCGGCAGATAGGCATTACCATCCAGTTGGCGATTGATGACCACGATCATGGCGGCTGCGGCGATCTTCACCTCGGTGGCGACATCCTCATTCGCGAAGTTCTTGTAGTTCAGGGCCTGGCCGCAGACGAGGACTTCGACGCCGGCAGTTTGCAGCTCGCGGATCAAGGGCAGGTTGGGGTTCTGTTCGGTCTCGAATCGAGCCTTGTAGGCTGCGTCGTTTAGAGCGGACTTGGTCGCCTCACCGTGCAACACCACCGTGATCGACACGTCCTTTGCCTGGAGTCCAGACGCCCCATAGAGATTGAGCAGGCGAGCGGCTCGGTCAAGGCCCTTGTTGACCTCGGAGGGCTTGGCATCCACGGTGACATCGAAGACAACCTTGGCTCCGGCACGCGGCTGATCGACTGCGGTCGGACGGGAAACGACGCCACCGTGGGCGGCGATGATCGGAAAGGCAAATTTCCCTGCGGTCGGTGATGAAGTCAGCGGCTTCTCAAACACCACAAAGTAATTCTCCTTGAGCAGTTCCTTCTCCTCGCGAGCCTTCTTGAAACCGGTGCTGAGGACTTCGGCTTCGAAGACCTCCTGCCCCGCGCGGACATGATTGAGCGTCCAGTCGCTGCTTTCGCCTTCGATCCGCTTGAAGTCGACCAAGATCACGCGTCCTCCCGGCTTCATCGCTTGGAACAATGACGTCATCGTCTTGAGCGGAAACTCAAAGTGGTGATACGTGTCGCAGATGAAGGCCACGTCGATCGTGTTGGGCGGCAGCTTGGTCGAGTCATCGGAGCCGAGCAACGTTTCGACGTTCTGCTGCCCGGCCTCGCGCGTCGTCTTCTGAGTGTGGTCGAGGAACTTCTGCGAGATATCCACGGCCAGCACGCGACCGTCCTGGCCCACACCGTCGGAGAACATCCGCGTGAAGAGACCGGTCCCCGCGCCGATGTCAGCCACCGTCTGGCCTGCCTGGATCTGGCAAGCGGCGACGATCTCTTTCCGCAGAGCGTAGACCTCGCGGCTTTCGACCTCAAATCGACCTTCGAACTGCTTGACGTCAGGGTCACGGAACGAGTCATTAACCCCGGGCTTCACGCTCTTGTCCTGAGCCGCGAGTGAGGTGACTGCCAACAAGCAGACAAAACCGATGGCGAGTCGCGAGATTGTGAGTGGCATCAGTGGGACATCCTGAAAGGGGAATCACGACAGGCAGACGGCATCGTTTCGTCTACCTGCATGGACATCAAGAGGGCAGTGCTACTTCTTGGCTTTGGGGAACCCCGCTTCGACCAGATCCTCATAACCAGGACTCAGCGGACGCAGTTCACGACCGAACTTCTGGAGCAGTTCAGCGGCTTGCACGCAGCGGCCTCCAGCAGCGCAGTGCAGATAGACGATCTTGTCCTTGGGAGCGAGCTTCTCCAACTCTTCGGCGGTCATCCCCGCTTCGATCTTGCTGAGCGGGAGCAGGGCCGCCTGAGAAAGGTGCCCCTCCTTCCACTCGTCGAGTTCGCGCACATCGATCAAGACAGCCTTTTGGGCTTTCAGGTTCTCCTGAACGGTCGTGAGCGAGTCCTTCGTATGGTCTGCTGCGGTGAGCGTGGCACACAGCCCCAGAGCCAGCAGGCCAAGGGTAATGCTTCGGGTTGAGACGGACATGTGAACTCCATTGAACAGAGGATTCTGTGATCGGATGATGGTGAATTGGAATCGGACGACGGGCAATGGGCATCACCCGCCAAGGCATGACTCAGACGACACCGCACTCGATCCGTTTACCACGAACATGACAATCCAAAGCGGCATTGCTTGTGTCATGGGACGAGTCCTTACTTCAGAAAGAATGTGCGATAGAAGACGAAAGTGGCAACGGCGAGGATGGCGAGAGCGAAACCCTTTTGGAGTGTCGGTCCAGAGAGGTGACGACCGATCTGAGAACCGAGGAGCATCCCTCCGATGCCACCCGCGATGAACCACAAGGTCACTTCGAGCGGTATCGTTCTCCCGGCGTACAGGTGCGAGGCCACTCCGGACACGCTGACGAGGGTGATCACCAGGAGTGAGGTTCCCACGGCTCGGTGAATGGCCATTCCGCTGAACAGGATCAGCGCGGGGACAATCACAAACCCGCCGCCGACTCCGAACAGGCCGGACAGAACTCCTGTCAATAATCCGACCAGCAGTAACAGCCGCGCACAGCGCGAGGTCAACCGCAGATTGCCTTCGGCGTCCCGCTGACAACTCGGGCCATCTTCATCAGGGTTCTCGACCGGACAAGCTGCGATGGCGGCTTGAGTCGATGCGACCGCCTTGCTCCACATGCGATAGGCCACCACGAGCATCAGGATGGCGAACAGTGTCAGCAGCAGCGGTTCAGGCATCAATCCGGCCAGCCACGACCCGATTGGGGCTCCGACCATCCCCGCGATCGCGAACAGCAGCCCCGTGCGAATCTCGACCTGCCCCGATCGCCAGCGACCGAGAAACCCCACGCAGGACGTGACCCCGACCGATGCCAAGGAGATTCCCACGGCCTCGCGTGTGGTACTCCCCAGGCCGTACACCAGCATCGGCACCGCGAAGATCGCCCCTCCGCCCCCGGTCAGACCGAGCGACAGACCGACGATGACTCCGAAGATCAGACTCAGCCCGGACATGGTGCGGTCTCCGAAGAATGGGGGATGGCCTCGCTCACACGAGTCGTGCTCGCGGACTGACGTATGAGCAGTCCGTCTTCCATTTCGTAAATCGTGTCGAACACGCTCAGTGCCCGATGATCGTGGGTCACGACGATCACGCCGGTGCCGTGTTCACGGGCAACACGCGCGAACAGTTCCATGACTTGCCGACCGGTGACGCTATCGAGCGCGGCGGTTGGTTCGTCGGCCAGCAGGATGCTGGGCTGGTTGGCCAGCGCACGGGCTACGGCGACTCGCTGTTGCTGACCGCCGGAGAGTTCTGTCGGCAGATGCTCGGAGCGGTCCTTCACTCCCAGATTGTCCAGGAGTTCGAGAGCTCGCTTCTTCGCGGCTCGCGGACTGGTGTCATTGAGTTCCAGGGCGATCTGCACGTTCTCGCGGGCGTTCAGGAACGGAATCAGGTTCGACTTCTGAAAGACGAAGCCCACATGCTTCCGACGAAACGAGGTCAGATTCATCCGCGCGTGAGGGCCGTCTAACACGAACTGCCCGCCGATGTGAATCTGCCCGGATGTCGGGGGATTAATGAGTCCCACGGCGGTCAGAAATGTCGATTTCCCCGAACCGCTGGGGCCCAACAAGGCCACCACCTCTCCACGCCGCACCGACATCGAAGCACGGCGCATGGCGACCACCTCGGTGTTGCCACTGCCGTACACTTTTGTCAATTCGATGGCTTCGATCGCCGGTGTATTGTCCATGTGTTACCCCAGTGCCTCGTTCGGTTGCACGCTCAGTGCCTTCGCAATTCCCAGGATGCTGGATGCCACCGAAATCGCCAACACAATGCCCGCCAACTGCCAGAGATCCCCACCGGTCACGATCACCCGGCGGGGGAACAGAGGAAACAACTGCTGCCCCAACAGATATGCGATCGCGTACCCGCCGAAGCCGAGCAGCAGTGCCTGCTGAAGGATCAAACCCAGGATGACCGGCTTGCGAGCCCCGATCAGTTGTAACAGGGCAATCGAATGAATCTTCTCCAGCGTCAGCGTGTAGAGGATTAGCGCCATGATGATGGCGGCGATGAGCGTGAGCAACACGCGAAACAGTCCGAGTTGTCGGCGGGCCTTGTCCACGGAACCTTTCAGCAGGTACTCAGTCTGTTCCTCACACGTGCGCACGGACACATCGCCCCAGCCGGAGATCGTGCGGATCACTTGTTGCACGTTCGCACCGGGTGCGATTCGGAGCATGACGGCGCTGATTTGAGGTCGGGCGATGGCGGGCAACTCACCGGACGGCTTCGAGGCTTGTTCGACGAGACTCGGTTGCTTGGTTCCGAGTTCACTCCGTTCCCCGCGACTCTTTCGGGCCGACCGTTCGAGCCGGACCGCTTCGCCAGAGGTATCGAACTGAATGGCTTCGGCATCGGCCACTGTGAAAAATGCAATGCCGTCCCCTCCTGAACTAATCATGTTCCGGGTGAGGCCGACGACCTGATAGGTTTCCTTGCCGAAGGTGAGACGTTCGCCGAGCCGCACTCCGAGTGAGACATCGGCCAACATCTCGAAGTGACCCTGGGCGAGTGGTCGACCGGCAACGAGTGGCACCCATTCTCCTTTGTCATGCGGCCAACTCAGCCCCAGCACAGCCATCCGAAAGGGTTTTCCATCCCGCTCACGCTGAATCGTGTGGTACACGAACTCTCGCGAATCCTTGACGCCAGGCACTGCTCTTGCCCGATGCATCAGACTGGCTGGAACTCGCGAGACCTCGGCGAAAGGGCCGCGTGTATCATGCTGGACGATCCACAGATCGGCACCAATGCGATCGATCAGCAAGGTCGCATCCTCGACCACACCTCGGTAAATCCCGGCCATGCCCATGACCACCATGAGCAACATGCCGACCCCGACCGTCGTGAGCACGAAGCGTCCCAGATTGTGCTGAATGTCCTTCAAGGCGAGGTTCATGGGGCGTGAATCCTCCGACCAGCTTGCAGTGTGGTTTGTGCGTGAGCAGGCATCACGACGAATTCGCCGGGCTCCACGCCGCGAACAACCTCGACCATGTCGTGCCGGCGTAACCCCAACACCAACGGACGCCATTCTGCGGAACCGTTGGAGTTGATGAACACGCCAGGCTCGTTGTCTCGCCAGACGATGAACGACGGTGGTAGAACCGTCACATCCGGCTTGTGCCCGGTCTCGATGTAGACATCGGCACGCTGACCGACGGCCCAGTTCGCAGGTAATTCGAGGACACGCACATCGACCACGAATTCTCGAGTCTCGCGATCGGCTTCCCGCCCCAAGCGATAGACCTTGCCAGTGAACTCGCGATCCGGCTCCGAACGGAATACGACTCGTGCGGACTGGTCCACTTTGAGCCGCGACATCTCCGTTTCATCTACCCACGCGCTGATCCACAGCTCCTCAGTCGAAATCAAAGTCAGGATCGGGCTGCCGGGAACGGCGACATCGCCAGGATCGCGCTGCCTCCTCACGATCAGACCAGCGAAGGGAGCTGTAATTCGGGTGTCGGCCTGTCGAGCCTGGTGATACAGCAGGGTCTTCTCGGCTGCGACCAGTTGCTTCTGCCCCTCGACAATGGCGAACGTGGCCCGTGCCAACCCCGCTTCGGCGATCGACACACCCTCAATGGATTTGTCGATCGCCGATTGTGTCGCCGCGTTGCTTGCGGCCAGTTTTTCATTGCGTTGATGCTCACTCTTCGCTTGTTTCAACGTCGCCGCCGCACGCACCTCGTCAGATTTCAGTCGATCAATCGCCGCCAGCGCTGCATCGAGATTGGCCTGTGCGATTTCGACCTGTTGTTCGAGTTCGTCATCGTCGAGCGTCACCAGCGTTTTCCCGCTAGTCACGGTGTCTCCTTGATCGACATCGATCGTGTGGATTCGCCCGGAGATCTTCGGCGTGATCGACGACTTGACTCGCGCTTCCAGAGTGCCAGTCCCCATCACCTCCGCCCGGAGTTCTGATCGGACGACGACATGCTGACGCACTTCAATTGGCGAAAACATCACCCAGTAAACCACGACACCTATAACGACAGGCACAGCCAGGGCTTTCACTCCCCGCCAAATCCATCGCCGAAATGTCGTGGTTTTGTCCATCATGCCGTCCTCTTCCCCGTGATCAGTCGCCAATGACGCTGTCCCAGATCAAGCTACACTTTACGTGGTTTCCACTGGCAGGCCCGCTTTCACCCAGGCCTGGTAGCCGCCCTGCATGTTCGTCACGCGGTATCCCGCTCGCTGCAGCAGGCTGGTCGCGATGGCGGACCGTCCGCCGGCCTGACACTGGGCGATGACCGGCTGCGAACGATTGATGTCCTTCATCTCTCGCAGCAGCTTGCCGAGGAAACGGTGTTGGGCGCGGGCGATGTGACCGGCTTGGAACTCCGTGGCGGCCCGCACGTCGAGCAGCGTCACGGCACCGCTCTCGATTTGTGGACGCAGTTGCTGGGGTGTCTCGGAACGGTACGACTCGGTTCGCAGCCCGCTCGCCTTAACCGCTGAGGCGTCGAACGAACCGCAGACGTTGTCGATGCCGATTGAGCGCAACCGCTTCAGAATCTCTGGCAGCGATGACGGCTCGGCCAAGAGATGCAGCGGCTGTTGATAGTCGACAAAGAACCCGGCCCACTGGACCAGCATGTTCAGCGGCACGTTGATGGTTCCCGGCACGTGTGCTGCCGCGAACTCTGCCGCGGGCGAGACATCGATTGTCAGCCCTTTCTCGACAATCTTTGGCAGCAGTTCTACCGCCGGGGACTTCACAGGAGCGAGTTTCCGCACGAGTTCCGGGCCGACCTTATTCACCCGCTTCATCACGGCGAAGTAGAACGGGGTCTCCGGTTGATCGGCCAGGATGTAGTCGACGAACTGCTGCTCGCTGTCGTACTGCAAGGCGGGGTTGAAGAGCTTCTCATAGCCGACCGTGCTGGACGGGATCGCTCCCAGTCCCTTGCCGCAGGCACTCCCCGCACCGTGAGCGGGCCAGACCTGCATGTGGTCGGGCAGATCGCGGAACTTCCGCATCGAGTGATACAACTGCCGGGCCCCGATCTCCGCACTGCCGACGACACCCGCTGCGGTCTCCAGCAAGTCGGGCCGACCAATCGATCCGACAAACACGAAGTCGCCGGTGAAGATCCCCATGGGAGCGTTGGCACCGCCGCCTTCATCCGTGAGGACGAATGAGATGCTCTCGGGCGTATGCCCCGGAGTGTGCATCACCGTCAGCTTCACCTTGCCGATGGTGAACGCATCGCCGTCCTTGAGCAGTTGAGACGGATACTGGTCGGCGAACTGGTACTTCCAGTCGGCAGTGCCTTCGTCCGAGAGGTAGAGCTTCGCTCCGACTCGATCCGCTAACTCACGCGATCCAGAGACGAAGTCGGCATGAATGTGGGTCTCGGTCGAGGCCACGATCTTCAGCCCCTCTGCCGTTGCGGCGTCGATGTACTGGTCGACGCTGCGGCTGGGGTCGATCACGATCGCCTCGCCGCTGCGCTGGCAGCCGACCATGTACGACGCATGGGCGAGAGCTTGGTCGTAGAAGTACTTGAGCAACATGATGGATCTCTGATGGGGGGAATGGGGAGGGCGTCGTCGTGCCTCACGCCGTCTGTTTTCCGGCGGCGTTGGTCAACTGATTCAGTGCCTGCCGCAGGCCGGACTGGTTGACCAAACCTGCAGCTCGTCCGACCGGCTTCCCGTCTGCGAAAAAGACCAGCAGGGGGATCGATTCGACGCGGAACTGGTTGGCCAGTTCGGGTTCGGTGTCGACGTTCACCTTGACAATCTTGACGCGGTCCGCGAACTCGATCGCGAGCTTGTTCAGCGTGGGGGCCAGCATGCGGCACGGTCCGCACCAGTCGGCGTAGAAGTCGACCAGCACGGGGACCGATGACTGCAACACTTCCCTGGGGAACGATGAATTCGAAACGTGTTGGACAGTGTTCATGAAGTTCTCCTTGTGATGCAGGGATTGC
>QWPB01000117.1 GCA_003671275.1 Planctomycetota bacterium
CCCTGACTAACCCGTTTGTCCCTTTGAGTGGGTGCTTGGTCCTTCCACCTTGCACCCTCCCTCGTGAACAAACATCACATGTGGCAAATGGTATGAAAATGGCAGAGTCATGCAACCCTTTTCTTGACACTTTCCGCACAATCTCTACAGGTCGAATCACAGGCATGCTCGTCACGACCCTTCGAAGTGCGCTCATCGCGACCATCATCAGCATGACAAGAACACTCTCCATCGCCCTCGTCCGCATACCACTCGCACCTCATCAAACAGGGGTCAACGAGACTCGTGTGATTCGTCATGAGACCGCGCATCGGCCAAGTCTCGTCCCTCGCATGGCCCCTCTCACATGATTTGCGAATGACACAAATGTCTGTGTTTTCCCTAGCGAAACAAGACTTATTGAATTGGTCCATTGATCCCTTATCGAGTCTTCATGGAGCCATCACGTCATCTCATCGCGATGCCCAGGAGACACACATCATCGAGATCGATGATCGCGAGATGCGGCGGTCATCGATCATCACTTCGTGTCTCCTCAAGCATGATGTGATGAACCGTGAACCATCGATCACAGCTTCAATGGAAACTTTTGCAAGAGTTGAAGCAAGTTTCGATTTCATGGTTCGAAGTCAACGGTGATGTGGATGTTTGTGGACAGTCGCAACGTTCCTCGAAGATTCGCGGACGATGATCGCTCATCGCGTGACGGTCTCGCTGACGATGTCGCATCCCCCCAAAGAGGGGACGCGTGACACAACGCCAAGGGATGAACATCAGACTCACGGGCGAGTTGGACGACGCGCGACACATCCCCAATGCGGGACTCAAACGCAACAGCCTCGCATCGTTCCCGATGCGAGGCTGTCAACATTTCTCCGGCACCCTCACGGCTTAGTACGTGAGCGGAGCCAGATCGATGCATGAGCAAACGAGAACCTCGGTTTCGCTCGCGGACTGAACCCAGAAGCAGGTGCAGTTGCCATTGAAGATCTGGCAGGTCGATACCCAGGAGTGCAGCGTGACGAATTCCTGATGGTGATCCGACTGGCACCGATCCACACTGGCCTCCCGGATATAACCGATGCCACAGTGAGGCATGATCAGGTGGCCCCATTGCTCCGTGGCCCCTTCGCAGCCTTCATCAAAGCAAGCTCCCGTCCCATCATCCATGCAAGACCCGGACGGTGAGCCAGTGGGGCTGGTTTCATACCCGGGATAGCATGCGGAAGGAATATCCTCCGGCCCCGGGACGCATTCGGCGACCCCCTCCGTCTCCAAAGCAGACAACACGCAAACCAATCCTGCCGCAGCCAACAGGCCGGGCAACAACAAACGTTTCATACGCCCCTCCTTTCGTCCGTGATGCGGTGTGGCGATACACCCGCCAGTTCGCATTCGGCCCAAGTGAACATGGACTACTTTGAGACCTCATCTGTACCGGATCGTTTCCAGAACCAGATGGCGACACCGATGAGCACCAATCCATTCAGTGCAAGCAGCAGACGACGCCAAGGGGAAGTCTGCTCGACCATCTGAATGGGGGATGCTCGCAACGGGTCCAGTGGCTGGCTCGGAATCAGTGAGCGAATATCATCCACAGCCTGTGTGGGAAACTCGAAGCGGGTGCCTTCCGCCTGCCCGCGAAAATCCAGGACCGCCCACTTCTCCGGCTTGGAAATCTGGAAGGTCCCTGCGGGAAAGGGAGTGTTGAACTGGGCACTCGTGATCACTGCCAGGTCCATCGTCTTCAGATGGCCTTCAGTGTAATACAGAGTCGTCACCACCCGGGGGACGGTAATGCTGCCAGGAAACGCCGTCAGTCCAGAATAGATCACTTCGCGAAAGACGCTCCCTTCGCGGAGGGCCTGGCGATGGATCGCGACGCCCGAGGCCCAATCGACATCAAGCTTGGTCTGGATCGTGCCCCCGTTCCCGCCGATCACCTCGGTCGTGATGGTCACTCGATCTTCGTGACGCGAAACGGACAATGGCTTTAATCCCGCTGCCCGCGTCTTCGAAGGAACGCGAAAGTAACCCAGGTCGTAATACCCTTCCAACTCCCGTCCGCGATCCAGGACACGGATCACACGAGTCCCCGAATCGGACAGAAGACTGACGGTTTCGTCCTTCAGAGTCGTCTTGGCCCCCTGAGTATACCTCTCCTGACGGTCCTGTTGCCGCAGCCGACGCGGAGCAGGCACGGGAGGGGTCTTGACGGACAACTTCCGAAAGAGTTCTGCGATCGACGCGGGCCCCTGTGTCACGTCCTGTTCGTTCAAGACCGCCAGCACCCGATCGCGAGGCCACTCCCCTTCGGGCTGAACCCGCATGTAGAGTTCGTATCCAGATCGGACGAGACAATATCGCTTTTCATCCCCTCCCAGAGGGCTTCCAGGTGCTCCAGGATAGCCGTGGACTCCAGTGATAATGGCTCTGCGGCATGTGTCACCCGCACCGGGTTCCAGCCACTGACAATCAACAACAAACAGATCGCCGCCAGACGGCATCGCAGGAACATCGACAGACCCCAAAACGCAACAATACAGTCCGTGCCGCCGCATGAAATGGCATACTGATGCACGACTTCCGGCGACGATACCCCACAGTTGTAAAAGATGCAATTCCGGTTCGGGGCCGCACGACTGCCAGGAGTGCGACAGAACATTGGACACAGCCGACAGCATGCGCTCCGAGGCATCGTGTTCCCAGAGATCGTGGAACAGGCAAGACGGCCGACCCGACGACCGACTTTGAGACGCACGCACATGACGGACTTGCCGGAATGCGAATAAACCCCTGTGGACAAATCCGCTTCAAAGAGTTCTATTGCACTGGCTTAAGATTGGCTGACTCAATTCGAGGCTGGCCTTGGCGGAATACGGCTTCAAGAGGTCGCCTGTGCCACACTCGGATTCATCCCCTCCGTGGCTCACCCGACGAGCCTGCCTATCGGCTCTGCTGGGGACCGCTCTCTGTTCCTCGGTATCGAGTGAAGAACCACGCGTTACGTCGTCAGACGACTTGGAAGTAATCCCCCGCCCACAGGCAGTCCCTCCGGTCCCCCCGGCGGAGTTGGAAGCGGCGATACAACGTGGTATCAACTTCCTTCTGTTGGACCAGCGGCAGAACGGTTCATGGGGCACGGCGACGCTGACCAAAGACCTCAACATCTACGCCCCGATTCCGGGGGCGCACGATGCCTTCAAGGCTGCGGTTACTGCGATGGCCTTGACATCGCTAATGGACTCGGGCGGTGATCGCCCTGAGATTCAGCGGGCGATCGATCGCGGGGCGGCGTGGCTCGTCGAACACCTGCCTCGGGTACGACGGGCGACCGGTGACGCTCTCTATAACGTCTGGACGCACTGCTACTCGATCCCCGCCCTGGTGCGGCTGATTGCTCGCAAACCCGATGATGCTACCTGGTGCGGTCCACTGCGGAACCTGATCGACCTGCAGTTCGATCTATTGTCCCGTTACGAATCCGTCGATGGAGGTTGGGGCTACTACGATTTCAAACACGAGACCCAGAAGCCATCGAGCGATTCGATCAGCTTCGTGAACGCGGCCGTACTGGTGGCCTTTCATGAGGCGAAAGTGGCCGGGTTTGAGCCTCCTGCTAAAGTCGTGAAGCGGGCCTTCGACGCCATTCAGCGTCAACGCTTGCCTGACCACAGTTACCTGTACGGAGAGTATTTGAAGTGGCGTCCCCGCCGAGGCATCAACCGTCCGGGAGGAAGCCTGGGACGGTCGCAAGCCTGCAATATTGCTCTGAAGCTGTGGGGCGATGAATCCATCACCGAGCAGGTGCTGATCGATTGGCTCGATCGGCTGTTCACCCGTAACGGCTGGCTCGATATTGGGCGGAAACGCCCGGTCCCGCATGAAGCGTGGTTTCAGGTGGCGGGTTACTTCTACTACTTCGGTCATTACTACGCGGCGTGGTGCATCGGACAGCTGCCCGCCGAAAAACGTCCGTTCTACCAGGCCCACCTGTCCCGCACGGTCATGATCAAGCAGGAGACGGACGGTTCCTGGTGGGACTATCCGCTCTACGACTACCACCAGCCCTATGGAACTTCGTTTGCGTTATGGACGCTGGCCCGTTGTCGTGGCGGTGCCTGAATGGGCGGGGTGATTGTCTGGTGGATCAAAATCACAAGACCCGAGGGAATCCCCCCGGGCCTTGTGGGTGTGCGGACCTGATGATGGTCAAGGGATGGCAACGACTACTTCTGGCGGAAGAAGTCGCTCGGCCCCTTGAAGGTGTAATACGGGTAGGCAATCGCGCCCCCCACAGCATTTGGCGACGGGTACTTCAAGTCGTTCGGCACACTGTACGAGTAGCTGAAGTGATGCTTGGGGTACCAGTCATTGGCCGTGCCACAGCTGCGGCATCCGCCGTGAATTCCGTGAGGGCAGGTGCCGCCCTGCGGAGGACAGGCCGGAGCCTGCCGGTCCGAGTAGTAGGAGGTGTGACTGCCCTGGACATGGTCCTGGATGGCCGCCACGGGGCGAACCCGATGATCCGGTTGCATCCCGATCGCGGGCCCATTGGGGTTCTGGCCGCGAGTCACCGCGGCACCAGTTGCCCCACAACCACTCGCCGAAATCGCCAGGCCGATCGCCGCTCCACCGACAAGAATCCGCAACCCCATGGTACCCCCCTGAACCGGACTGGCCGTGTTGTATGTGTCGTCACTCTCAGCCTTCGGAACTCTTTCCGAGGCAGACGAGCAAAACTCTGGACCATTCGTCTATCGGCTGGCCATCATCCCGAACACGAGCAATCCCATTTTTTGCTACAACCGATGACCCGAGATTCTTTCATACACATTGCAGAGTCCGCGTCTTCGTCCTAGATTACCGGTGTGGGGTCGACGAGTTGCAGGAATTGCCGATGGGATTTCGGCGAACTGCGGCTTGAAAGTCAGTGGGGGTTGTCCGCAACCCCGGTTCAAGGGAGTGTCTCTGTGTTTGTTTCGGTGTCCACCCGCTGCTTCTCCGAGATGGAGTTCGCCGAAGCGTGTCGTCAAATTGTCGACCTGGAGTACGACCGCCTGGAGGTCTGGCTGGACGAGGAATCGTCCCATTTGAAGCCCTCGACGGTGGCCGCCAACCCGGAACAGTTTGCCAAACGCTACGTGGATCAGAACCGGATTCCGGTGATTGCATTCGATCTGGCCCATGATGTCCCCTCCGCAGTCTTCGAGGGAATCTGCCGAGCCAGCAAGTATCTGCGGGTCACGCAAATCAGCGTTCCCTCCTCTCCGCTGGGTACGCCATTCAATTCCGAGATCGACCGGCTCAAGACGCTGGTCCGGATCGCCAGTGCGGAAGGGGTGCGTGTTTCGTTCCGTACCGAACGCGGACGGTTGTCGGAAGATGTCCACAACGCCGTCGAACTTTGCGGTGCGGTGAAGGGACTCGGGCTGACCTTCGATCCGAGTTACTTCCTGAACCCGGCACTGCTCGACAAAGTGTTCGAGATGATCGCTCCCCATACCTTCCATACTCATCTGAGGGATTCAACGCTCTCCGATGCCCAGGTGCAGGTCGGGCTGGGTGAAGTCGATTTCAGCGCGCTGGTCGCCATTCTTCGCAAATGTGGTTACTCGCGGGCGCTGTCGGTGGATCTGATTCCCGGACGTACCGAATTGAGTCAACGCGGTCTGGAACTGCGCAAGCTGCGGATGCTGATTGACTCACTGCTGTAGTTTTTCCGTGTAGACTTATCACGATGTCCCGACACCCCCTTAATTCCGGAGCGACTGATGGATGATGCGAGTATTACCTGCCGTTTGAATGGTCCCCTGCTGGTTCAGGGACCGGTGAAGTTGCTGGACTACGAAGGGAATGCCTTCGACCTGGCGGGTAAGGTGACCTACGCCCTATGCCGGTGTGACAAGTCATCTCGCAAGCCGTTCTGTGATGGTTCTCACAAGACCTGCGGCTTTACGGCCACGGACAAGGCGACTCCGCCAGCATAACGCGCCCCGGTGGTGGGCCGGTTTCCGCAGTCCGTTGAAAACCTGCGTATCGCTCCGGCCAGAGTGCCGTTGCCCTGTCGTTTTTTCCGGGCAGCCATTATCTATGGGCGGACACGAGTATCTGGCATTCGATTCGGCAGACTCAGCGATGGATTTTGCCCACTGGTCGACACGAATGCCTTTTCCACTGGAATGCCCGCCCCACTCGTCAGGTGCCCAGACATTCGTGCCGGGCGGACTGAACCGAGAGCTTGAATCTCCGTCAAGCCACCTCGAACCCCGTGCGTTGTTCCCGCTTCAGGTGCGAATTCGCCTCCGCATCGCCGGGAAATTCTTCCCGCTGGGGATCCCACGTCAGCGTGCGGCCCACCCGCATCGCGATATTCCCCAGGTGACAGATGCTCACGCTGCGATGTTGATCCGCCACATCGGACAACGGCTTCCGCTGAGCGGTCACGCAATCAAAGAAGTTGCCGACATGATTCACGATCGCATCGAGTTTCCCGACCCGTTCCGGACGCGTGAGGTTGTCATAGTCATAGAGCTGGAAGGCTTCCCGCGGAAGGGGATTCGCGGTCAGATCTTCGACGGGCTTTCCCGAGAGTGATTCGCGATTCACGAAGATCCGCCCCTCGGTGCCGGTGAACATGATGCCATTACGACCGGTATCGAGAACCGTCAGCACAACCCCGTTGGCATAGGTGTACTTCGCAGTAAAGTGCGTGGCGACGTTGTAACCATCGGTCACATCCGGCCAGCTGGCGGTCGCCTCGATCTTCACGGGCTGGGAGTTGATTCCCCAGTGAGCGATGTCGATGTGGTGAGCCCCCCAGTCGGTCATCTGGCCGCCGGAGTATTCCCGCCACCAGCGAAACGTGTAATGGCTGCGCTCGGCGATGTACGGGACATCAGGCGTCTGTCCCTGCCACAGATTCCAGTTGAGATGCTTCGGAGGAGCGGTTCGTTCAAAGGGCCCCCCTTGGACGTTCTTGCCAAGCACCACGTCCACCGCCTTCAGCGTGCCGATTCGCCCCGCCCGCACCAGTTCGACTGCCGTTCGAAAGCGGTGATCGCTGCGCTGCCACGAGCCGACCTGAACAACGCGTCCCGTATCGGCGACGACTTTCTGCAGGATCTTGCCCTCGTCGATGGTCAGCGTGAGGGGCTTTTCGCAGTAGACATCTTTCCCGGCCCGGCAGGCATCAATCACCATCTTGGAATGCCAGTGATCCGGCGTTCCGATGATGACCACATCCACGTCCTTACGCTGCAACAGATCGCGGTAGTCCTCAAAGATCCCGGGCGTGCTGCCGAAGCTTGCTCGCGATTGCTCGCGCACGTGCCGATCCACATCACACAAGGCAACAATCTGCCCGTACAACTGAGCCTTGTGTGTATCCACAGAGCCTTGGTATCTCAGCCCGATCGATCCCACGCCCAGTTGGGCATTGGCCGATCGTACCGGTCCATCGGCCCGGAGCCCCGGATTAAGCCAGGCTCCCGCAGCCAGTACCGCCGGGACCATCCCGATAAAACGACGACGTGTCGACATGTGAAGACTCCCGCGGAACGACCCGCATTACAGGATCTTGGTTCGCAAGGCAGTCAGCAGCGACTGCGCCTGGCCAATGTCGGCCTTCTGCTGGACCGGGTCGTGGGGAATCTCGCGCTCGATGGTGAGCGGGCCGGTGTATCCCAGATCTTTGAGCGTTCGGAGGTAGGTTTCCATGCCGACATCGCCTTCGCCGAGTGCCACTTCACGGCCCCAGCCCGTGCCCCGTTCTCCCTCAGGAGCCCACTTCGCATCTTTGCAATGAATCGAACGGACGTACTTCCCTACCTTCTTGAGGGCCTCAATCGGATTACCCGTCCCATACAGAATCATGTTGGCCGGATCGAAGTTGATAAACAGATTCGGGCGCTGCACATCGTGCAGAAACTCCAGCAGATGGTCGGCGGTTTCCTGTCCCGTTTCCAGGTGCATGTTTTGCCCGTTGCGAGCCAGGTGATCGAGCAGATCACGAGTCCCCTCCAGCAGACCGGCGTAGCTGGCAGTCGACCGTTCCGGCACAAAGCCGATGTGCATCCCCACGACTCCACATCCCAGCAGGCGGGCAAAGTCGGCGATCTCCTTCGCTTCCTGAATACGGATCGCGCGGGTGGCCTCGGGGACGAGACCGACTGTCCGGGCGGTCGTGGGAATGTCGGCGTAGCTCTCGCCCTCGAATCCGCAGAAGACACAGGTAATTGTGATCCCGGCATCGGCACAGCGGGCCAGGAATTTGTCAGCGGCCGCGGCGTTCCGCGTGCCCGCGTGGGGCGCATGGATCTGCACCGTCGGAATCCCTAGCTCTTTGGCCACATCCAAATGGACCCCCAAACCCGCGTCGATTGACGTAAACACTCCGATGGGCCATGTGCTCATGATTCGCTCCGACAAAGTGATTGTGAACCGCGCTGTTCCGCGCGGCAGTGTCGGACACGATGGTAACGGTGGATGCATAGAGGGGGAAGTTGCCCGGCTCCCCGTCAGTTCCATTCGGGAATCGTCGCGAGCAGTACCAGCCCCGGCCTCAGCTCTCGCCGGTAGTGACTCTGTCGAAGAACTTCACGGGGACGCTCGGCCTGTTCGTGAATCTTCTGTGCCAGGGCCAGGCATTCATCCGCCGTGGCCCAGTGCCCCTGCTCACGTTTGAGATGGGCCAGATTCGTCAGGGCCGCCGCGCAGGTGTTGTAGTCTGCCAGCGACTGCGCTTTCTCGAAGGCCCGATGAAACCACCGCAGTGCCGCTCGTGCAGCCCCGCGACGATAAGCCAGAACACCCCGATTGAGCCACCCGGACACAGACTCTTCTTCATCGAGAGTCACCGCGTTCAGCAGGTCTTCGGCGACCACGGGCTCGCACTCGACCAGATCGAGAGCCACCCCGCTGAGGATGTACTCCGGCAGCATGGCCGTCGGCCCCAGATCCAGACAGGCTGCAATCGCCAGCTGCTGGTAACTTTTCGCAACCAGAGGTTGCCCTTGTCGACGGTGCAGGGCGGCTAAATTGTGGCAAGCCAGCGCCCGAGACAGGCTGTCGCCAGCGCGCTTGGCCATCTCCCAAGCTTCCAGCAGTTGAATCCGGGCGGCGACTTCACGTTCCCGGTCTGCCAGAAAGACTCCATAGATCAAACGTGATGCAGGAGTCAGATCCGCAGCCACCGCAGCGCGGTAAAAGGCGGCGGCATGCTCCAGTTCGCTGGCGTTGGCAAACCAAAGAGCCCGTTCCAGCAAAGCAGCCACCACCGGCTTCACTGCCAGTTGACCATAGGTAAGTTGCGACATCGCCCACACTCCATGCGGTGGAGGGACGACGAGGGACTGAGGACAGCGAGCCCAAGAGACACGGCCATCTTACCGATTACTCCCATTGTGTCAATTGTAACACCCAAAGTTGCTCAACGGTCTGCCAGAAGGTCCATCGGGGAAGTTTGTGCGGTGGGGAGGGCGAAGCTCCGGCTGAGCCGCGACCTCCAGAATACCTTGTTCCCTCGCATGCGGCTCGGCTGAGGGTCTCGCCCTCCCGTGACACGGCAAATTCACAAACTGGTCAGCCGTGCAGTTTCATTCAATGGGTAAGTGCGTCACGAACACAGGCCGAGCTCTGTTCTGTCCGCTTGGTGAGAACTGGTTGGAGAGGCGGAGATCTGGTCTACCCGCTGGCAGAGGTCCATTTCTGAATCTGCGCTGAAAGCTCCCGGATGGTCATGTGCCCGATAAAAGCACTCGTTGGAAACAGCGTAGGGCAATTGTCAAATCCCGCTTAAGCCCGCGAACACGCTGTCGGTCGCGGTTGTCCCTCCTGTTTCACACCGATAGAATCGGAACGTCCGGCGGCAAGCTGGACGTTCTCCTGCAAACAGGACGTCGTGATGATTGCATCGGCGGCCCATCTGGCGGAAGAGGACACACCGGCCGGGAACGGTTCGACCATGGGTCGAGCGGGCTCGAGCGCGATGCAGTCCAGTGTGTTGGCATTAAACCGGCACTATACCCCCATCCACATCTTCTCGGCTCCCCGGGTCTTCTGCCTGCTCTGCAAGGGATTGGCCGAAGTTGTCCATGTCGACGAAGACGGGAAGTACCTCAGTTTGAACTTCGAGGAATGGCGGGACCATTCCCAGCTGAAGATCGAACTGGGGATGCGGGATGGCACCGAAGACTGGATTCAGGCGGTGAATTTCCAGATCGAAGTGCCCCGCGTCATCCGGTTGTTGAAGTACGAACGTGTTCCCCGGAACTCGGTGAAGTTCAATCGTCGGAACATCTTCTTGCGGGATGAACACCGTTGTCAGTATTGCGGTCGCCGGTTCTCGGTGCAGCGTTTGAGCCTGGACCACGTCATGCCCCGCAGCCGCGGCGGCCCGGATACATGGGAAAACGTGGTGTGTGCCTGCCTGACTTGTAACGTTCGCAAGGGAGGCCGCACGCCCGTCGAGGCCGGGATGCATCTGCTGTCAGATCCCGTGAAGCCCAAACGCAGCCCGTTGATCAGTCGGCATTTGACCCTGCGGAAGTATGCTGCATGGAAGGCGTTCATTTCGTCTGTCCCCGATGGAGCCTTCTAACGGATGGTCCACTCTGACGGTCACCTTGAATCTGGAAATACCCGAGCCTCCGCCGAACGCGGGGGCTCGGTTTGTTTTTCAGGAACCTCACCCACCGTCAGGGATCTCCCGGCTCGCGCCAGCCCCCGCAAGGCCCGTCACAGGGATCTCCGCACGAAAACAACACACCCGTACACTCCTTTCGCCATTTCCCCGACCGGCAATTCTGACCAGTTAAGTCCTGCCGAAACCCGGTTCTGTTAAGCCTCGCTAGACACCTTGGAAAACTCTCCGGTATCACCCCGCTCCCGCTCCGGGCGGGGTACTCCACACCGCCCCGATCACTCCCTCATTCGTCCCCCATCACAGGAGCCTTGCATGCCATCGCAGCAGCACGCGATCCGTGATGTGGTATCCCGCCGCTTCAGCCTGGCTTTGCCGTTGCTGATTGTCGGGGCCATCCTGGTGTTGATCGCGCCGCTGCCGGCCATGGTGCTGGATGTCCTGCTGGCGGCCAATCTGACCGCTTCGCTGATCGTTCTGTTGACGGCGATCCATGTGCGGAATCCCTTGGAATTCAGCACATTTCCATCGGTGTTGCTCGGAACAGCGTTGGTCCGACTGGTTCTGAATGTGGCGTCAACGCGGCTCATCCTGACCCAGGGAGCCCAGGGGACACACGCTGCGGGGGATGTGATTCACGCCTTCGGCCAGTTCGTGGCTGCCGGTTCTCCGGCTGTGGGATGCACCCTGTTCGTCATCCTGGTCGCGATTCAGTTCCTGGTGATTACCTCGGGATCAACCCGGATCAGCGAAGTTGGCGCCCGCTTTGCGCTCGACAGCATGCCCGGCAAACAACAGGCCATCGATTCCGACCTGGCTGCGGGCATCATTACCCGTGAAGAGGCCATTCAGCGGCGTCAGTTGCTGGTGCGGCAGGCCGACTTCTACGGGGCCATGGACGGGGCCAGTAAGTTCGTTCGGGGCGATGCCATCGCCGGATTGCTGATTACCGCCATCAATATCGGTGTGGGCCTGGCTCTCGGGGTCTTCGAATATGGCATGACCCTTGGGGAAGCCGCACAGGTCTTCTCGACGCTGACGATCGGGGACGGACTGGTTGCTCAGTTGCCAGCCTTCCTGATTGCTCTGGCATCCGGCCTGATCGTCACCCGCAGTTCTGTCGATAGCGATCTGGCTCGTGACACCGTCACCCAGGTGTTCCAGCACGCTCCGGTGTTGTACATCACCGCCGCAGCGCTCTCCGTGCTGGCCTTCACGGGTCTGCCGATGATTCCGATGCTGACCTTCGCTGCGGCTTCCGCCGCACTTGGATGGCTGATCGACGAGACCCCCACTCGGTCCCACAACACTTCGCGGCCAACTCCTGCAACACAAATTCAACTGGCAACCACACCGAGTCCAACGGCGACCACCGCAGCCCAGGATCCGAAGGCCCATCTGCATGTGGAACCCCTTCAACTCGACCTGGGTGTCGGGCTGGTTCGCCTGGCCGATACCGACGTCGGCGGCGATCTGCTGGTCCGGGTCACCCGACTCCGCACGCAAGTCGCCGAACAGCTCGGCTTCATCCTGCCGAAGGTCCGCATTCAGGACAATCTGCATCTCGAACCGTTCCAATACCAAATCCGCTTGCGGGAAGCCTGTGTGGCCCGCGGCGTGATCGATCCCGATGCGATGCTGGCGGTCGAGTCGTTCGACTCGCTGGGAGCCCTCGATGGCGAGCAGGTTCGCGAACCACTCAGCGATCGCGCTGCCTGGTGGATCACCGGTGAAGAGATCGAACGGGCCCAATCACTCGGATTCCAGCTGCTCGAACCGCAGCAGGTCATTTCGAATCATCTGGCCGCTGTCGTTCACCGGCACTCGGAAGAACTGCTCACTCGGCAGCAGGTCCACGCCCTGATCGAGAACCTGCAGCTGCGGGCTCCCCAGCTCGTTGCCGAAGTTCTGCCGCTGGTTCCTGTTGCCAAAATGCACCGCGTTCTGTCGCTGCTCCTGCGGGAGCAGGTGCCGATTCGCGATCTGGAAACGATCATCGAAGCTCTGGGCGATCACGCCGAATCGGCCCGCGATGTCAGCGAACTGGTGGAGCGCATCCGCGGCGCCCTGGCCCGCACGATCTGTCAACAGTACCGCACCGGAGACCGCAAGCTGGTCGCGCTATCACTCTCTCGCGATCTGGAAGATGAGCTGTCGACTCTCTTGCGAATCAGTGCCGCCGATCCTCTGTCGGCGTGGCCTTCGAGACAACGTCAGCTGGCGATCGACGCGATCTCGCTGGCCACCACACTGATGCGGGAACGTGGACTGCCCGCGGTCGTCATCTGCCGCAACGAGTTGCGACCGCTGGTCAAACAGCTCACACAATACACCTTGCCCCACTTGGCCGTACTGAGTCAGGCCGAGATCACCCGCGATACCGAACTGGTCATCGCGGGCCGGGTGGAGACTGCGACTCAGGAAACCGTGGGAGTCTAGACGCTGTGAACTCGCAAGAATTCTGGCGTGTGGAATCCCTTCACCATCCCCGTTGACGATCCCAGAGCAAGCCGGAGGAGGGAATCGTACGACAGACAATCCTGTCTGTCGCAGGTCACGTAGATCTCAACAGTCTCGACAGCATGGGGTAGGCAGGATTGCCTGCCCTCCGAGAACGCGACGAGTTGTAAAAACGTGACGGTTGTAACGATTCTCGGAATTCTCCCGAAGGTTCGGTCTCGGAAAGTCGACAACAGAGATAGCCGGCACTCCCGACATGGGTGGCCTCACGGATTCATCGAATCCACGCCACCGACATCGGTCCTGCCGAGGCAACACCAGATAGGAATGTCTGGTTTGAGCGACCACGGAGAGGTTCATGAGCATCAAGGCCACCGCTGAAGACGTCCAGCAGTACTGGCTCGATTACCGGGCCCAGCCTACGGAAGAGCTGCGGAATCGACTCATTGAGAACTACTTTCAGCTCGTTCGCTTCAATGCGGAACGTGTCTGGCAGAAGCTTCCCGATGGAGTCGACCTCAACGACCTGATCTCTGCGGGCGTGTTTGGTCTGATGGACGCCATCGAAGCGTTCGACCTCGACCGCGGCGTGAAGTTCGAGACCTACTGCGTACCACGTATCCGGGGAGCGATGCTCGACGAACTGCGCACGATGGACTGGGTGCCACGCCTGGTCCGCAGTAAGGCCAGCAAGCTCGAAGCCGCTCGCAAAGAGATCGAAGCCCAAACCGGTCGCCCGCCGACCGAGATTGAACTGGCCTCCAAGCTGCAAATCACGCTGGAAGAGTTCGATCGGATGAAGTCCGAGGCCAGCGCGGTCTCGCTCGTCTCGCTCAACAAGAAGTGGTACGAAACCGACAGCTACAAAGACGTCCGTGAAATCGACGTCATCGAAGACACCAAGGGCGAAGACCCGACCACCGGCATCCAGAAGAAGGATGTCATGAAACTGGTCACGAAGGGCCTGAATCGGAACGAACGCCTCATCATCATCCTCTACTACTACGAGGAACTGACGATGAAGGAAATCGGCCAGACCCTGGGCCTGTCCGAATCCCGCGTCAGCCAGATGCACAGCAGCATTGTCCAGCGGCTCAAGGACCAGCTTTGCCGCCGACGACCCGAATTCGACTGAACCTGAACGCCCCCAGTTCAACCTCACCGCGAACGGACCCTGGGGTCCGTTCTTTTTTATTCAGTCACAGCAGATTACATCTCAGCGGAGTTCGTACCGCCGCCGGAACTTCAGCAGGACCGAAGGGGGGGGGAATCGGAAGTCTTTCCGTCCTTCCCAAAGCCTTCCTGATGGTCGCCCCGTAAGCTTCCAAATCGCGGGGCAACCTTTTCTGCCGATGCAGATCCATGCAGTGATCCGAATGCATGACAAACCTGGGTTTGCACGGGACATAACTCCCGAATTCTGATATGATTAAGGGCGTACCTCACTCTTCGAAACAGGTGGGGATTCGCATGGATTTTTGCCCCTCGAAGACTGCCCGAATTCACGGGGCGCGAGGCCATCGGCGGGAAGCGAGAGGTCGCTTCCGATCGATCGGTCAGACGTCCCTGAGGGGTAGGCTGGAGCACCTCGGTGAGCGATCAGACGAACGCAGCAGACAACGCCCCCTCGAATGACGGTGATTACGGCGCAGACAAGATTCGCCACCTGGAAGGGATCGACGGGATCAGGCACCGCCCCAGCATGTACATCGGTTTCACCGATACGGTGGGGCTGCACCATATCCTCTTTGAAGTGACCGACAACGTCCTTGACGAATACGTCAACGGCTTCGCCAAAACGCTCTCCGTGACGATCAACGCCGATGGCTCCGTGACGGTGGTGGATGATGGTCGTGGCATCCCTGTGGGGATCATGAAAGACAAAGGTCAGTCCGCCCTGGAAGTGGTCTTCACGCAGATCCATGCAGGCGGCAAATTCGACCGCGAAGCGTATGCCGAGGGGACCGGCGGTCTGCACGGTGTCGGGATTACCGCCACCAATGCCTGTAGCGAGTGGCTCGAAGCCGAGATCCGCCGTGAAGGTCATGTCTGGACCATGGGCTTCACTCAGGGACGCATGACCTCGCCGCTGTCCAAGCTGGGGGCCACGGAGCAGACGGGTACTAAAATCACGTTCCGGCCCGATGCGTCGATCTTCTCGACAACCACGTTTGTCTACGACACGGTTCATAAGAAGTTGCAGGACTGCGCCTTCCTGAACCCGGGGATTCGAGTTTACCTGAAGGATGAGCGAACAGGCCAGAACGATACGTTCTGTTATGAAGACGGGCTGCGTGAGTTTGTCCGCTGGTTGAACCGGACTGAAACGCCGATGTTCAGTGAGGTGATTCGCCTCACCGGGCAGGTCGATGCCGTCAAAGTCGATGTCGCCCTCCAGTGGAACGACGGGTATTCGGAAACCGTTCGGTCCTACGCCAACGGGATTTACAACCCGATGGGCGGCACCCATATGTCAGGCTTCAAGACCGGCCTGACACGAACGATGAACAATTACGGAAAGAAGGAAGGCATCTACAAGGATGCCACGCCGACGGGCGATGACTACCGTGAAGGCCTGGCCGCCATTATCACCTGCCGCGTCCCAAACCCGCAGTTTGAGTCCCAGACCAAGATCAAGCTGACCACAGCCGAAGTGGAAGGTGCGGTGAACTCGGTGGTCGGTGATGGTCTGGCGAAGTTCTTTGAAGAGAATCCGGCCACTGCCCGGCTGATCGCACAGAAGGGCCAGCGGGCTGCCGAAGCGCGCGAAGCGGCCAAACGAGCCCGTGATCTGGCTCGCGACAAGAGCAAAGTCTCCGGCGGGGGCCTGCCCGAAAAGCTTCGCGACTGTCGAAACCATGCCCTGGATGTCTCCGAACTGTATCTGGTGGAAGGTGACTCCGCAGGCGGATCGGCAGACACCGGACGCGACTCCGCCAATCAGGCAATCCTGCCCCTGCGCGGGAAGATCATCAATGTCGAAAAGGCCCAGCTGGTCAAAGTCCTGGCCAATACCGAAGTGGCCGCCCTCTTCAAGGCGATCGGGATTGCCCCGATGGCCGAAGAGATCGACATTCAAAAGCGGCGTTACGGCAAGATCGTGCTCATGACCGAAGCCGACGTCGATGGTTCCCACATCCGCACCCTGCTGCTGACTTTCATCTTCCGCCACATGCGGGAGCTTGTGAAGCAGGGCTGCGTCTACGTGGCCCAACCGCCGCTGTACCGCGTGCTGCAAAAAAACCGCCGTAACCAGAAACCCCGTTACGTGCAGACCCACGAAGAGATGATGGCTGAACTGCTTGGCCTGGGACTCGAAGGGACTCAACTGATCGTGAAGCCACGGGCCAATCTGATTGCCGCCCGATCAGGTTCCAAGTCTCCTTCTGCTGAATCGTTTGTCATTGAAGGGGAACAACTGCGTAAGCTTTCTGAGATGCTCGACGCGGTCGAGGTCCAGCTCGAAACACTGGAACGGCGCGGCATTGAGTTGCGAACGCTGTCCATGCATCAGGTCAGCCCTGATGGCCTGCTGCCGCGTTACCGCGTCTTCCTGGGAGCGGCCCAGCACTGGTTCATCACGCGGCAGGAACTGGATCAATTCCTGGCCGAAGCCGAGAAGAAAGCGGGCGGTGAACTGAAAATCGCCGATGAGCCGATTGCCAAACCCGTTGCCGAAGAGGTCGCCCCAACCGCAGCCCCCGCTCTCCAGGTCCAAGACCTGCATGAGATGCGATCCATTAACGACACCATCAAGCGGTTGCAGTCCGAGTTCGGTCTGACGCTGAACGATCTGCTGGTCTCGCCTCCCGTGAATGGCGAACCGGTCTATCCGTACTTCCTGGATCACGAGGTCACCCCTCGCAAGCTGATGAGCCTTCGGGAACTGGTCAGCTCAATTCGGACGATTGGCGAACGCGGGCTGATCTACACCCGGTTCAAGGGTCTGGGCGAAATGAACCCGGACGAGCTGTACGAGACCGCCATGGACCCCCAGAACCGAATCCTCAAGCGGGTGGTCCTCGAAGACGCCGCAACCGCCGAGGAGATCTTCCGCGTTCTGATGGGCGAGCAGGTCGAACCGCGTCGCGAGTTCATCGAGAAGCATGCCCTCGAGGTGAAGGATCTCGATATCTGATCCAGCCCCCGTGATCTGCTCGTCAAGAGCGTTTACAGAAATGGCTCCAGGCAAGGCAGACAGGGATGTCTGTGCGGCCTGAAGACAACTTCTGAATTAGCCCTGAGACGATAGGGCTGGGTAGACGGGAGCCGTGATTCGCAAACCCGGCTCACCCCACCAGGCTTTTTTCAGCCAACGTGCGGGCAGAGACCAGCAGGCCCACGGCATCCAACCCCAGGTCCGCAAGCAGTTCGCCACGCTCCCCGTGTTCAATGAACCGGTCGGGGATGCCCAGACACTGGATACGCCGCGTGTCGAGGCCTGCCGCATTGGCCGCTTCCAGAACGGCGGAGCCGAACCCGCCGTTGAGGGTGTTTTCCTCGACGGTGATCACGAAGCCGCCCTGTTCAATTGCGGTGGCAATCGGAGCCATATCCAGCGGACGCAGAAAGCGGGCGTTCACGACTCCCACATCCAACCCATCGGACCGCAGTTTTTCAGCGGCCTTCACGCAGTCGATGAACATCGTACCAAAGGCCACGAACGTCCCGTCCTTGCCGGTGCTGTGAACTTCCGCTTTGCCCAGTTCCAGCGGAGCGACGGTCCGTTCAACGGTGGCAACGTTGGTCTTGGGGTAGCGGATCGACGACGGGCCATTGAGCTTGAGCGACAGGTCGACCATCGGAGCCACGTCGGCCTCATCACCGGGGGCCATGATCGTGATGTTCGGGAAGACCCGCATGTAGCTGTTGTCAAAGACGCCGTGGTGCGTCGGACCGTCTGGTCCGCACAGCCCCGCGCGGTCCATCGCGAAGACGACGGGCAGATTCTGGAGGGCGACTTCCTGGAAAATGTGGTCGAAGCTGCGCTGCAGGAAGGTGCTGTAGATGTCGACAATGGGCCGCATACCGGCCTTGGCCATCCCGGCGGCAAAGGCCACGGTGTGTCCCTCACAGATCCCAGTATCGAAGAACCGGTCCGGGAACTCGGAACGAATCGCCTGCAGCTTGTTCCCCTCGCACATGGCTGCGGTAAGGACACAAACGCGGGAGTCGGTTCGCATCCTGGTCAGGATCGCATCACTGACGGTATCGGTGTAGGCTCGGCTGGCCCCCTTCTTGAGGAAAATGAAGCCGGAGTCATCATCGCGGCAGAACGGGGCGGGCGAATGAAACTGCACGGGATCGGCTTCGGCGGGCTTGAACCCATGCCCCTTCTCCGTGAAGACATGGAGCAACACCGGCCCCTTGATCTCCTTCACCATCAACAGGTATTCCCGCAGCGATTTCAGATCGTGACCGTCAACCGGACCGATGTAGCGAAAGCCCATCTCCTCGAACAGCTTGCCGCCGTGGATGAAGCTCCGGACGGCGTCCTTGACATTGCCGAGCATCTCACGGGTGGGTTCGCCGACGAGTGGCAACTTGTTGAGCAGCCAGGAGACGTCTTTCTTGAGACCGTTGTAGAACGGGGCGGCGCGAGCCTTGTCGAGGTATTTGGCGAGCCCGCCGACGCGCGGGCAGATCCCCATCTTGTTGTCGTTGAGAATTACCAGCAGGTCTTTGTTGAGTTCAGACGCGTTGTTAAACGCCTCGAATACGACACCGGACGGCAGGGCTCCATCACCGATGACCGCCACCGACTTGCGGCCTTCCTCGGGGTGCAACAGGTCGTCCCCCGCCTTCAACCCCAGCACCGTCGAGACGCTAGCCCCGGCATGCCCGGTCACGAACAGGTCGTAAATGCTTTCGACCGGATTGGGGTAGCCCATCAGCCCCCCTTTGCGACGGATCGTGTCAAACTGCGGATAGCGCCCGGTCACGAGTTTGTGGGGGTAGATCTGGTGTCCGGTATCCCAGATCAAACGATCCCTGGAAAAGTCATACACCTGGTGCAGGGCAATGCACAATTCGACAACGCCCAGATTACTGGCAAAGTGCGCCGGACGATCAGACACAATTCGACAGAGGGCCTCGCGGATCTCCTGCGCCAGTTGAACAAGCTGCTGGTCACTCATCGCCTTGAGTTCAGCGGGAGACCCCACCAGGGGTAGTAACTGGAAATCCATCAGTGATCCCTCTCAATGATATAGCGGGCGAGTGCCTGGAGGTGGGCCGCTTGCGGTCCGAGCCCTGACACCGCCTCGCAAGCACAGTCCACCAGGGAGTTCGCCCGGCGGCGACTCTCATCCAGACCGAGAAGCGACGGGTAGGTCAACTTGTTGAGATCGGAATCCTTACGGACTCCTTTCCCCATCTTGCCAGCATCGCCGACGACATCCAACAGGTCATCCGCAATTTGGAAGGCCAGTCCGATCGACTCGCCGTAGATTTGCAGGCTGCGTAGATTTTGCGGGCTGGTTTGAGCGATCCGCCCCCCCATCAGGAGTGCTGCGGAAAGTAAACGTCCCGTTTTTCGGCGATGAATCGCTTCGAGCGCTTCGACCGTGCGGACCGGAGTGGTTTCCGCTTCCAGGTCCGCTTGTTGTCCGCCAACCATCCCTTCGGCCCCGGCGGCACTGGCCAGTTCCACGCAGCAGGCCACGGCCACTGCGGCGGGTTTCACGTCGCGGGAGATGATTTCAAAGGCCCGCGTCAACAAACCGTCGCCCGCGAGAATTGCCGTAGCCTCTCCAAACTGGATGTGATTCGTCGGCATCCCCCGACGCAGATCATCATCATCCATCGCCGGCAGGTCGTCATGGATCAACGAATAGGTGTGGATCATCTCAATGGCCACGGCGGCCGGCAGCGCCGCTTCGATCGATCCTCCGCACGCCTCGCAGGCCAGTAAGGTTAGGACGGGCCGCACCCGCTTACCCCCGGCCGCCAAGCTGTACCACATCGACTCCGCCAGCCGGGACGGACAATCTCCCGCCGGGGGGAGTTCACCACGAAGCGCATCCTCAATCCGTTGTCGCCGCTGGGCCACAACTGTCGAGAAGTCAGGGGTGTCCATCAGGGAGGGCATGGAGAAGATAGGGCTCTGGGGCGATTGAGCGTCAAGTGTATTCCCGCTTGGAACTGAATCCAAGGAGGCGCTTCTTCTCGTCGCTTAATCTTCGGGCAATTCATCGGTTTCCGGCAGTTCCATGGCCAGCCGCGCAGAGTCGAGTGGCTCGACCACCGCATATTTTCCATCAAACCATCGCATCAGATCGACCTGTTTGCAGCGCGGGCTGCAAAACGGAAAGTACGCCGCCGCCTGTTCATCGGGCGTCAGCGTTTTTTTACAGAGAGGGCAGGTGACGGGAAGAATCATAGTCGACCGCTCGGACAGGCAGGGGAAACTTACGGCATTCTCGACTGCGACGACTGGAATCGCAATTCGCCATCAGGGGACACAGTGAACGTCAACGTTCCCTCGCGCGCGGTGGTGTAGACATCCCGAGACCGAAAGTAGATCTCAGCCATGCGGTCGTGGATGTCGGTCTGGTTGCTGACGAACACTCTCTGTGGCTGTGCCCACCGAGCCAGTTCCGGAGGATTGGCCGATCGGCCCCCGTGGTGGGGGGCCAGTAGCAGGTCGACCGGTCGGGGGGGCAGTGACAACACACGCTTCAGTCCCTCTTGTTCCAGATCCCCGGTCAGCAGAATCGACTTTCCGACGTAAGTCACACGCAGAACCACGCTGTGGGCGTTATCGAGTCGGGCCGTGTGGTCTGCCGGTGGGTGGAGCACTTCGATTTCGACTTCGGGATCCAGTGCAATTCGGTCTCCAGCCATCACAACTTTCAACTCCCCGCCAGACTGAGCCAGCGTCGAGAACAGCTGCTCAAGCTCTTCCTGCGAGAAATCGATGGCCTGGGGTGAGAAGAATGTGGTTCCCACTCGGGCACGGGAAGCCAGTTCGATCCCGCCATTGTAGTGGTCATGATCGGCATGCGAGATCACCAGGGCATCGATCTGCGGACGGTGCCGCGACCACAACTGGGTGAGTACGGCTTCCGCGGCGTTGCGCCCCTGCCCCATCGAACCACAATCGTAGAGCAGCGTGCGCCCATTCGGGCACTCGATGAGAATCGCTCCGCCGTGCCCCACATCAAGTACTGTACAGGTCAAGCCACTGGCGGGAGCCACTGGCCAGAGACCCGCGAGCAACCAACCCGCCGTCCAGAGCAAGGCCCCCCGTCCCGCCCAGCGCCGCCCTCGATCCGTCTGGATCAGCAAGGAGCCCAGCAGACAGAAATAAAAACCGAGCATCCACACCGCCGAGGGAGCGGGAGAATCACTGCTGCTGGCGGGCCAGGTGGCCACCCATTCCACCAACGAAACAAACAGTTGCAGGGAGACACTGAACGGCAAGGCCACCCATCCGGCAATCGGCGGGCACAGCAATCCCACTCCCAGAAACAGGTACCCACACCCCAGCACCAGCGTCGACAAGGGCGTCAACAAGGCATTCACCAGCAATCCGGCAGGCGATACCAGGTGAAACGTTCGCATCAGAATCGGTGCCGTGACCAGCCAGACAATGGCAGTAATCAGATATCCCGCCGCCAGCCATCGACCACATCGAGTGAGGACGGGGCCCCACCATCGCTGCTCCCCTGCCAGAACCTGATCAACATAAGATTCGTGTTGTCGGCGGGCCAGCCACTGCGTCGTGACAATGATGGCTGCCACCGCCACAAACGACAGCTGGGCTCCCACATCAAAGAGATCCGAAGGATTTCGCAGCAGCAGGATCAAGGCGCTGAGGGACAGAGCCTGTAGCCCATACGAGCGGCGACCCGACACACTGGCCAGGAGCGTCAACATCCCCAGGACCACAGCCCGAAGCACCGGCGGACGATTCTCCACCAGCCCGGCATATCCCAGAATCACCATGGCCACGACACAGGCTGTTGTCGTCGAACGCAGCGGGGCCAATCGGCACAGGAACATGACGAACCCGGCCAGCGCAGCCACATGCATTCCGGAGATGGCCAGAATGTGCATGGTCCCACTGCGGATGAACGCCTCAGTGGTGGCCTCGCGCATGTCGGTGCGATCGCCCAGCAGTAAAGACTCCGCCACAGGTCGGACGGGCGAGGGGATGTGATCAAAAAAGAGCTGACTGGCTTCGCGCCGCACCTGATCGCGAATGCGGCTGAGACGGGCTCCCCACCCGGCGGGACGCTCCCGGAGGGACACCGTATCGGGATGATCCGCACGGAGCACACGATCGATTCCCTGCGCCCGAAGAAAAGCAGGGTAATCGAATTCGCCGGGATAATCCGGCGGGTTCGGCATCGCCAGAAACCCCAGGATACGAAGGCGATCCCCCGCCCTCAAATCGAGGACATGGCCGGTCACGCTTACCCGGACACGACCGGTTACCGGGACCGCCGATCCTGTGTGGGAGATCAGGCGTTCGGCATCGACCTCAAACACCGATTGATCCACTCGCAGCCACGCGGGAACGCCGGGACGGTTGTTCTTGCGGGTCGAGACGGGTGTGGCCAGGACGCCTTCCAGTCGCACGGGAGACCCCGTAACAGGCATGGCTGCGAGAGATGCCGTTGAACGCTGCGACCAAAACTGGTGATGCCGCGCTCCCCCCGCAACCAGCAGCATCCAGACCGTGGCCAACCACATTCCTCGCGTTCGCCAGGCTCCGAGACTCACACCGGTCATCAGTCCCAGAACGAGTCCCCCTAACGCCCCCCCGATCCAGAACGACATCGGGATCATCCCGGTGCGATCCAGAGCAATTCCCACCCCGAAGCACGCGGCAGCGGCCAGCGCTGGCTGGCGGACGCGCGCTGCCGGTTTCGGTTTCGGCGAGGCTTCCGGGAGCGGCATGTGACCTCGTTTACTGGCCAGTCACAAGTTTCTTCACAAACGGGGTCACGCTTTCCGCGTAGCTCACATCGGCCGTAACCTGGCGATCCGGAAATTCCGCCGCCAGCTGCCCGTTGGGGCCATAGACATAGACAGCCGGAATCGAGGGCAGTTTGAGCTTCGCGTAGATTTCTGTGGCGGGCGTCGTCAGCAGTACGTTTCGCAGGGTACCAGCTCCCACACCGGCCAGTACGGGCAGAATCTCGGCTTCAGCCATATCGACGGTGAAGGCTTGGTCCCCTTCATAATCCAATGACACCGTGACGCAGACGACCTGGTCGGGATACTGAGCTTGCAACGCGACCAGTCCCGGCAGCTCCTTGCGGCACGGAGGACAGTAAGTCGCCCACAAATCCAGTACCACAATCTTCCCCGGATGGGCGGCCAAGATCGCCTGTGTCTGATCCCAGTCCAGACGTTCGATCTTCACTTCCGTCACATCGGACTTCGCGGGGCCGGGGGAGGCGTTCACTTCCATGACCGGCTCCCGCTGTTCGGGAACCACCTCAG